>CAUJHN010000028.1 GCA_963204825.1 Pseudomonadota bacterium | reverse complement strand
TTGAGGCGGTGCAGCAATTTGTGAGTGTCATAGATAGGGCTGCTCTTGTTAATAAAAAGAGAATTTCAGTTGCCTTGGTGCGCGATATTCTTTTATGAACTACAGTTAATTAAATTAAAAATAGGCAATTGTTCATCATTTACATAAAAAATAATTGCCTACATTTGCGGAATAGATTAGTATTTCATCTTTCTAATTAGAGGGTGTGTAAATGGGCAACGTATTAGTGGCAGATTTTTTGAGTCTCCCAACTGTTGGTAGTAACTTCAATTTCAATGCGGCATCAAGTTTCCCTACGTCTTATCCAAAGTACAACCCGCGTTATGTTACCCCAAGAGTCTTACATATCGGTCCAAGCAACTTCTTTTTTGGCCATATGGCCGAATTTGCGGACCAACTTTTAAATGAAGCGGCCGCGGAGGGTAAGCCTCTCGATTGGGGTATTGTGGCTGTCAGTCTACGAACAGATGAGGCAACCCGTGCGCTACAAAAACAGGGCGGGCTTTACACCCTGACTAGTGTTGGTGTAAAGCCGGAAAAGCACAAGATTGTAGGAAGTGTGCGCGATGTTATGTTCGCAAAAGGTGATGCCATTAACGCAGCTATCGAAGCCGCGGCCGCTCCGCAAATAAAAATTATCACTATGACTGTAACAGAGAAAGGCTACTCTCATACAGAGCCAACCGTGTGGAGTATTGATAGAACTCCCGGTAAAGGAGAGGAACTTTCAACTGTGGAATTTATAGTCCAGGCTCTTAATCTTCGCATGCTACGAGGTATTGAACCTCCTGTTGTTGCTTCCATGGATAATATAGCTGGAAACGGCAGGCAGCTACGATCGGCAGTATTGGCTCGTGCCAACTACCTGGCCGAGCGCGGGAATGTCGATCCTCGTCTGGCTAGATGGATTGAAAATGATGTGCCATTCCCAATGACTATGGTTGACCGAATTACACCTAATACGCGCGAAGATAATGCAAAGGCCATGCTGCGCATGGGTATTGAAACGATGTGGGCCATCAGGGCTGAACATATGCCCGCAATGCCCTTGGTGATAGAAGATATCAAAGGGGGAAGGCAGGGCGATGTTTTTGAACATTCGGGTATTAGGGATCTAACAAAAACTGGTGCCGTGTTTGCCGCAGACGTTACCCCTTATGAGAAGCTGAAAAAGGGTATCGTAAATGGTAGTCATATGGCATTAGGATGTGCCGCGCATTTGTGCCTGAATGATGAAGGGGGATCAAAGTATCCCAACACATACGAAGCAATGCAAAACCCTGCAATACGTAGTTATGTTGTGGGCTTTATGGACGAAGTGCGGGCCATTCTTCCTGATGTTCCAGGGGTTGATGTCTCCGCGTTTCGTGATGATGTTATAGCGCGGCTGGATAATCCGCAAATGAAGGATCCAGTCACGCGTCTTGCACGCAGAGGACTTGAGAAAGTTAAGGGGCGTGTCCTTGGTCCTATGGCGATTCATTCTTCCAATGCAAGTATTCCAAGACACATTACCTTCGCCTTTGCTGCATGGTTGCATTATGTTTCCCTACTTGATGGTGAGGGCTATTTGCCTTCCCAGAAGGCGGCCGTGGCATTTGCGATTGCCAACGGAAGTGAACTACCTGAACCAAATGATGCTGAAGCGGCAATGAGGCGCATTCCCGATCTTGTCTGCAGGAATAAGCATATGATTGAGGCTGTTTTCTCAAATTCGGATATATTCGACGGTGATGTTAAAGCTGATCCAGCCATTATTGCTGCTGTAAAAAATCACTTTGAGACAATTCGTAACCATGGTATGGAAAATGCATTGCAAATGACATTCGGCGGATACGAAGCTGGCCTGCATGCTGGTTTTGGCACAGGACAAGGGAACAGAGGTTCTGTTCATTCCCCCGAAATAAGTTAACTCTATTAAGAGAAAGAATGACCATGCAAGATGCTGCACAAAAGAAAACAGCGGGGGCGGTCGCGCTTAATTCCGCCAATCTGGCAAAACTGCCATCCGGTATTTCCGTTCCATCGTTTGATCGTAAAAAACTGAAATGCGGCATTGTGCACATGAGCGTCGGCGGCTTCCACCGTTCGCACCAGGCTCTGTATATCCATGATCTTCTGAGCAAGCAGCCGGGCGACTGGATGATCTGCGGCGTCGGTCTGATGAAAAACGATCTCGACAATGTAAACGCCCTGAAAGATCAGGATGTCCTTTATTCCGTTCTGGAGCGCAGCGCGGGTCAGGATGTTTTGAAAATATGCGGCGGCATTGGCGAAATTCTCCACGCGCCAAGCGATCCTTCCGCCGTTCTGAAAAGACTGATGGATGATGCCGTTAAAATCCTTTCCCTGACGATCACGGAAAAAGGATATTGCTATAACCAGAAGGGTGATCTGGATCTGAACAACCCCGGTATTCAGAACGACCTGAAAAATCTTGATGCTCCTGTAACGGGGATCGGATACGTCGTCTCCGCCCTGTCCATGCGCCGTAAGGCAGGCATGAAACCGTTTACGGTCATGTCCTGTGACAATCTTCCCGGCAATGGCCACCTGACGCAAAAACTGGTTCTGCAATTCGCGGAACAGGTGGATGCGGACCTTGCGAAATGGATCAAGGCGGAAGTCTCTTTCCCGAATGCGATGGTTGACCGTATTACCCCGGTCACGACGCCTGAAATCGTCTCCATCGTCGAAAACAAATTCGATGTAAAAGACGCTTGGCCCGTTGTCTGCGAAGACTTCCGCCAATGGGTTCTGGAAGATAAATTCTGCAATGGCCGTCCGGCGCTGGAATCCGTCGGCGTTCAGCTCGTTCCGGATGTTGAACCCTATGAAAAAATGAAAGTGCGTCTCCTGAACGGTTCGCACTCTGCCCTGTCCTACATCTCATATCTAATGGGCTACCGCCGTGTGGATCTTGCGATGGCTGATCCGCTGATCGCGAAATTCGTTCGCACATATATGGACAAAGACGTAACGCCTTGCGTTCCGAACGTTCCCGGCATTGACCTTACCGCATACAAAGACAAACTGATCGAACGTTTTGCGAACCCCGCGATCGGCGATCAGGTGCAGCGTCTGGCGGAAGACGGCTCGCAAAAAATCCCGAACGCTATCCTGCCATGCATTCGTTATGCGCTGGAAAACAAAGCTTCGATCAAATTCGCTGCTCTCGCGCTTGCTGCTTGGTTCCGTTACCTCGAAGGAACGGATGAAGAAAAACAGCCGATTGAAATCAAAGATCCTGCGAAGGAAAAAATGCAGGCTCGCGTTAAGGCCAGCCCGCGTGATCCTTCCGGCGTTCTGGCGATAGAAGAAATCTTCTCTGATGTCGGAACGAAACAGGAATTGATCCGCGCCGTGACCGACGCTCTGGAATCTTTGTATACGAAAGGTGCGCGCAAAACCTTGCAGGAATATCTCGGTTAACGCGTATTTAATTTTAATAGCGTAGAATGTGAGCCTTATGACTATTAAACATGTTATCTGGGATTGCGACGGCGTTTTGGTGGACAGCGAAAAGCTGGCTATGCGTGTCGCCGCGGAAATCGTTGATGAAGCGCTTAAGAATAGCGGCAAACCTGGTGTTGATATTGATCAATTTGTTGTTGATTACGCGGGTAAACATTTCAGCCACATGCTTGCCGATGTTGGATTGGACGATCCTGAGGGTAATCTAGACCGCATCAAGATGCAGCGGACAATAGAAGTGCTTACAAATGATGTAGAAACCTTCGCTGGCTTACGTGAATCTATGCAAGCTTTGAAAGACCGGGGGGTGGTTCAGGCTGTTGCGACGAGCAGTGAACTTTTACGCGTTCTTCCCTGCCTTGATAAACATAGTTTGACGGATTTCTTTCGCGGTCCGGATGGTACATTACACGTCTATAGTGCAATGGACAGCTTATCACCCCCGGTTTTGAAACCTGAACCCGACATTTATCTGTACGCCATGAAAAGAATTGGTGCTTGCCCCGAAAACGCAATTGCCGTTGAAGACAGTGCATCGGGGGCTACGGCTGCAGTGCGTGCTGGACTTCGTGTTCTTGGTTTTATCGGTGCCGGGCATATTCCTGCAGGGCAAAAAGAAGCGCATGGTAGGAAACTGCAGGCCATAGGTGTGGCGCGCGTTTTTGATGCATATCATGGATTTTCAGATTGTGTTGCTGCGTTGCCTGGACTGATCGCAGGGGTTCCCGCAGACCCTTCTGCAGCCTCCCAACATTCACGGCCTTCTGCCCCATAAATATACCGCGTTGCAATAAGTCTGAGTGTTTATTTTCCCTGATTTATATTGCCCTACCCCGAAAAACCATGTATTTCCCCGATAGTATGAACGTCAGGCAAAGCAGCCGTAAGACGGGCTAGAGGAGAGAAAATGATCGTCGTTTTTGGTTCAAATGTACTGGATATCTTTTTTCATCAGGCAGACCTGCCGCCGAAAGACACGGCGCTGTTTTTGGAATCGCATGACGAAGCGCCGGGCGGGAAGGGTGCAAACCAGGCTGTCGCCGCCGCGCGTGCGGGTGCAGAAGTTCGTTTTTTCGGCGCACTGGGTGACGGCGGCCATGGGCGGCAGATGTATAAAAACCTTGCCAAATGCGGCGTAGATGTTTCGGGCATCGAAATGCTGGAAGACGTCCCATCGGGTCTTGCCACTATTTTCGTCGATGAAAAAGACGGCACGCATAAAATCGTCGTATCGCAGGGCGCGAATTTAAAAGCGCGCCAGGAAACAGTGCCCGACAAAGTGCTCTGTAAAGATACGATCCTTTTGGTACAAGGAGAGCTGCCCATCGCCGAAACCGAAGCACTGATTAAGCGCGCAAAAGAAAGGGGCGCGCGCATCGTCATGAACTTTGCGCCGGCGACGCAGGCGCTCAGTGCCGAAGCGCTCCAGAATCTCGATGTCATCATCCTGAACGAACATGAAGCAGATCTGATCGGCAAGGCGTTCGGCCTTCAGACCAATGATAAAACGGCGTTCACCAGTGAACTGCAGAAGAAATTCAATGTTACGACAATCGTTACGCTGGGCGGAATCGGCTCTATTGTCGGATCTCCCGAAGGCACCTTCATGGTGTCGCCTCTCAAAATCAAGCCAATTGATACAGTCGGGGCAGGCGATGCCTACACGGGCTATTTCTGTGCCGCGCTGGACAAAGGCAAGAAACTGGAAGAAGCCGTCCGCTGGGCCTCTGTCGCCGGTTCCGTCGCTTGTACGAAGGTGGGCGCGCAAACGGGCCTGCCGCACCTCGATGAAGTCGAAAAGTTCGTCAACGATGTGACCGTAAACTGCATCGAAGCCAGCAACAAAGCCGCCTGAAAGAAGGACGAGGTGTCTTTCAATCCAGATTGGAACCCGCACTACAATTTTGATGATTCTGCCAATCAGCAAGAAATAGCGGACGTTGAATCCTATGTGCCGGAAAAGGATCGCGCGGTCTATATCGCCGGTCAGGAAGTAATATCCCCCTGGGGTGTCAATGTAGTGATCGACGCGCGCCACGAAGGCGGCATCGATATATGTGTCAAACGCATCACCGTCAAACCCGGCTATATGCTCTCCTTACAACGCCATCGCGCGCGCGAAGAACTCTGGGAAGTACAAGAAGGCAAACTCACCGCCATTCTTGATGGAAAACTCTATGACGTCGCAGCAGGACAGTCCATATCCATGCATCGTGGCGCCGTGCATTGCATGATCAATGCATCGAACGCGCCCGTGACCGTCATAGAAACGCAAACTGGTATCTGTCGGGAAAAAGACAATATCCGACTGCTGGATTTCAATGGCCGCTCCACCTATCCGCTGACATCTGCAATCGAATATGAATCCGCAAGGCTCTATGCAAAGATTCAGGCCGAACATGTAAAGCGTTACGGTTTTAAAAACCTGCCGCCCAGGGCATTGGCAGCGCTTAAACCGCAACCTTTTTAACGCGGCCGCGTTCCAGCCGCAGGGCGATTTTACCGGCCTTGAGGTCCAGCGCGTCGCGGCCGAACATTTCAAACCGCCATCCATGCATCGCCGGGATATCCGGCTGCGCTTCCACCGCCAGCTGCTCCAGATCTTCCGCATCGGCCACGAGCTTTGCCGCCACATCTTCTTCCGCGCAATTGATCCGCAGAAGCATCTTCAGCATTTCAAGCGTGCCTTGCGCGTTCTTGGGGAATGCGTCTTTTCGTTCCGCTTTCGGCCATCCATCGCGCGGACCGTCCAGAACGCGGTTGGAAATTTCCAGGATTTTCTGCCCCATCTTGCCTTTCGCGAGGTCGGAAGGAAGGCTTCTTATCTGTAACAGTGAATCTTCGTCACGTGGCTTGTAAAGCGCGATATCGGCCAGTGTTTCATCCTTTAAAATGCGCGATCTGGGCACATCGCGCCGCACGGCATCTTCTTCGCGCCACGCGGCAAGCGCACGCAGCAGCGCCAGAACATCGGGCCTGTCGGATCTTATCTTCACGCGCTTCCACGCTTCCTCCGGAGGGTTTTGATAGGTGCGCGGCGTGTTGAGAATTTCCATCTCTTCGAACACCCAGTTCTCTCGTCCTTTGGATACCAATTGCGCATGCAGCTTTTCATACACATCGCGCAAATATACAACGTCGTCGAGCGCGTAGCGGATCTGCTTCGGCGATAAAGGCCTGCGGGACCAGTCTGTGAACTGCGCGTTCTTTTCCAGTTCATTTCCCGTCAGTTCACGCACCAGCGCGTTATACGCCACCTGATCGCCGAACCCGCACACCATCGCCGCAACCTGCGTGTCGTATATGGGGGAGGGGAGAACCTTATACAGGTGATAGAAAATTTCGAGGTCTTGCCGTGCGGCGTGAAACACTTTTAAAACATCTGTGTTTGCCATGAGGGCGCGCACGGGCTCCCAATCCAGCCCTTCGATGAAGGGATCCACCGCGGCGGCGTCGACATTCGGCCCCGCCATCTGCAAAAGGCAGAGCCTTGGGAAATAGGTCCTATCGCGCAGGAATTCGGTATCGATGGTAAGGTAGGGCCCCTTGGCAAGGGCGGTGCAGAACGCATTCAACTGGTCTTGGGTCTCAATAATCATGTCTTTGTTTATGCCGAATATTTCGGCCAACCAAGTGCTAAATTGCGGGGGCAGCGGGGTTTTTAACCTTTCCGCATCAACCTTCAAAAATTACCGCAATATGAAAAATAAAAAAAGAGAGGCAATGTAGGAGCCGCCATATCTAGTGCATATGCAGACGGGGAGGCGCGTGTACGTCGAGCAATACGATCTCATGCCTTTTTCTAAACCAGCCTTTCAAATCCCTGGTACATATCAAGGTGTCGTCTTTTCGGGCCTGCCTTGCTATCTCATAGAGGGTCATGGGATGTAAATTGTCCGCAAAACCCAAATAGCTTTGCACCCGGCCGCATGCAATCTCCATAAATGGACCAAGGCTTTCGAATTCTTCGATAAGTGTTTCGAGAAGGGGAAGCGTATCATTCCCTACGCAATCTATAATAGATGTTTTTGTTCCGGGCACATCTCCGTCGGGTAAGAGTCCGGCTTTCTCCATGGCGGCGGCGGCAAGGTATAGAATCCAGCCTTTTTCAGGAGGGAGTTCCTCTATTTCGCATTTACGGGCATAGCCGATATTGGTTGCCAAGCGCTGGGTGGTTTTGTCCGCCCGCGCGGCCTTCTGTCTTTTTTTAAATAGAGCCAGAGCCGTTTCATAAATATGTTGCGGTACGCAATCTATCAGCGCCTGGTCAGCCCGCGAGGTTCGCGTCATTGTCGCCAGAAGGCATGTGGTAGTGCCTATTATCTGGCTCCATAAATCATCTGCATATTTATTTTGCGCATCTCTTTCCTGTTCTGCGCCTGCTTCTTCCTGTGCGTCAGCGGCTTCTTCTTCACCGTCCTCTTCGGTAAGATCTTCTGCGGCAGAAGGGTTTTCTTCTACGGCTCTGACATAATATGGCTTAAACCATATTCTTAATTCTTTTCTTGTCATGGGTACACGGTCTTCGCTCGCATATTGCGCCGCATAAAACATATGCATCGGATGAATGGGGTCCGGCCATTTTTTAATGCCAAGGTGGCGGCGCACATGGGCGTCAACATATTCATGCAGCCAATCGAACTTGTGCATGATATCAAGGAAGTCGTTCAACAGTTTCATGTTTTTGGCGTCGCTCAAATCGCAATCAAATATGGAAGTTTGTGTGCCAAGGATGGTTGAGTCGCTGCGCAGTCCTGCATGATAGGCAACGGCGCCTGGAATTTCGAGGATCCATGCCTTTTCAGGTGGCAATTGCTCCAGCTCCCGTGCGGTTGTAAAAAAGAGCGCTATCGAATCCGGATCGTTCGACATTAGCTCTTTACACGACTTTTTTCTACGTTTGCTAAGTTCTGCCCCGGCTTCATATATGCCTGTAGGCAGTGAATTGATCAGCACCTTTTCTACTTCCATTGCCTGCGCGTTTGCCCTGCTCGACACCAGGCAGGTGGTCATGCCGATAAGCATATACCAAAGACTAAGCGCATATTCCGACATTTCCTGTGGCGTTTCGCCATAAGAATACGTCTGACCGCCCCGCGCCTTTTCATCGAAATCATTCATACTCAAAACGTTATAAATCAGCCTAAATTAAACAGGGTGGCGGAAGACGCTCTTACGTAATCAACCGCGGATAAAAATGGGGGACGGTAAATAGGTGGCCTGCCATGGCCGTTCCTCTCAAGGAGCATCTGCAGCGCTTCGGGATTATCGAGAGCGCTGCAGCTAAGGAATGTGACCTCGCTCTGCGGCTTTGTGACATGGCCAAACGCGACGCGGGAGAGGATGCCGAAGTGTAGGGATAAAAAGCCGCCCCTTAAGTCTGTGATGCTGAGAACATGTCTATTGCCACGAACGACATTCCCGTCTTCCATTTCAAGGGCGGAGATGAGAACAGGGCCCTGATTGAAAGCGCTCGCATAGATTGTACGGCCGCCGTTTCGCACACGCATGCGCTATCCCTCCAACGTTCTTTAACCAAGTCTACTTTTACGAATGGTTTTGGAATATGTCAATACAATCCGCGCGCCTTTTCCTAATAAAAAACTTGGTCTTTTCGGGCCCTTCCTGTTAAAAAAGCGGGTATTTTCAAAAAGGTTAAGGGTCATGCACGCATACAGAACGCACAAATGCAACGAACTGGGCAAAGGGGACGTGGGCAAGCAGGTAAAGCTCTCCGGCTGGGTCCACAGAAAACGCGACCACGGCGGCGTTCTGTTCATCGATCTGCGCGACACGCACGGCATCACACAGCTGGTGGCCGAAAACAACGCCGACCTTGAAAAAGTGCGCGTCGAAAGCGTGATTACGGTGGAAGGCGAAGTAAAGGCCCGCACGGAATCCACCATCAACCCCAAAATGAAAACCGGCGAAATCGAAGTGTATGTGGCATCTGCCACCATTCAATCACAGGCCGATGTATTGCCGTTCCAGGTCGCCGAAGACGATGGGGCAGGGGAAGATGTACGCCTGAAATACCGCTTCCTCGACCTACGCCGCGAAGGCATGCATTCCCGCGTTCGTCTGCGCAATAACGTTATCTCGTCCATGCGCCGCCGCATGTGGGATCAGGGCTTTCAGGAATTCAACACTCCTATTTTGACGGCAAGCTCACCCGAAGGCGCGCGCGATTATCTGGTGCCCTCCCGCCTGCACCCAGGCAAGTTTTATGCCCTGCCACAGGCACCCCAACAATTCAAACAGCTT
>CAUJHN010000027.1 GCA_963204825.1 Pseudomonadota bacterium | reverse complement strand
GAAGAAAAAATTCTTCTCCGGCGTTCCGGCCCCTGCGGGCGCGGGCCTTGCGCTTCTGCCGCTTATTGTCTGGATGCAGTTTCCTTATAATTTTTTCACGGAAGTGTCCTTTGCTTCCCCGCTCGTCGGACTCTGGACAATTTTTGTGGCCGGATTAATGGTCAGCCGCATTCCGACATTTTCGACGAAAATGATTCATTTGCCTGCAAAGATGGGGATGCCCGTTCTTGCTTTTGCCGTCTTGATGATTGCCGCGCTCGTGCACGCCCCCTGGCAGACCCTGACAATAATGGCCCTGCTTTACATGATCAGCATCCCGTTCGCCGTGCGCAAGTTTCGCGCCTTGCAAAAAGAGCATGCGGACGACGAAGACATGACGGACCTTGCAATCGGCGCCAATGCGCCGGAAGAACTATCAAAGGACGAAACGCACTAATGGCTGCGCTGCCATCGGGCAAGAGCATCAATAAGCTGCAATTTTACGAATAGAATTAAATACCAAACGGCATTACCGGTTTTGGTGTCGGCATTTGCATTTGAAGCCCGGCGGGTCTAGCTACTTGTGCCGCGGCTTTGATTTCATTGCCCAGAAGCCCAATACCCGCACTCATGCCAAGCGCATCGTCTTGCTTGGGTGCGCCGGTTTGCATTTGCATCTGCATTCCAGCGCCCGTGTTGGCCATGAACATGCCGTTTCCTGCGGCAGGAGACGAGAAGTTTCCCTTCAGCGCGTGAAGAGATGGATTTGCAGGAATAATCTGTCCCTGCAGCAAAACATCTTCATGACGCGGCCCGTTCGACATCTCTATGCTCCCGACCATGACGAAGACGAAGATGAATCCTGCGCGTCCTGAAGGATGGAGGAATCCGGCGGGCGCGGGCCGTTCATCAGGGAAAGGTTGAGATTCATGAGATGATTTGCTCCGCCCATGCCAAGGCCGGGGGCCGATCTTTGCAGATGACCTGCAAGCGCGGCATGATGTTCGCGCGTGACCTTCACGCTGTCCAGCGCAGCCTGGCTTGCAATTCTATTGGCGAAAACCGCCTGCACGTCGTTCACGGCCGGCATGGCTTTTTTCGCTTGCGGAATTTCCTTCCATGTACTGGTTGCGCCCGCTGGCTGTTTTTTCAGTGTATCGCCCGCAATTTGCGCGGCCGCAAAAATATCGCCGCCTTTGCTTTTCGGGATAAACTTGTCTGCAACCTGCGTGCTGCCAAAAATATTTTCTTTGGGGGAGGCGCGGTGAATACCCGCGGGCGCGCGCATCATGGATTTCATGTCGTCGTCGATGTGACGAACCGGCGTTTCTTCTGCACCGTTTCCTTTTGAGGAAGTTTGAGGCGCGCGGCCCTGTGATTTATCCATGCGGCGCGTGTCGAAAAATTCTGCAACGGCACCGACGCCGCCAAGACCGACCGCCTGCATCAGAATTTCGCCGCCGAGTTTTGCCTCCGCCGCGCTATCGCTTCCCTGATTCTGGACCTGCTCTGCCTTGCTGATGTTCAGTTCAACATCCGTCGCCTGCGCAAGGGCGCGCTGCTCGATCTGATCGACAACGCCCGGGGGCGTTTCTTTCGTCGCCAGTTCCACGGGGAACTGGTTCAACGTGAATTCCTGTTTGTTTGTCGTGCCCGTCATAAAATGCGCCCTGATAATCCCTCTATTAAAAGGATACGATAAAAGGCCTTTGAAAAACAAATTTGCAGGCAATTCAGGACGTTAAGAGATAGTTAAGAATTGCGCAGACGGCGGTAGGACAGGGCTTCGGCCACATGGGCGGACGTAACTTCTTCCGCCCCCCCGGCAAGGTCGGAGATTGTCAGAGCGACCTTCATAAGCCGGTGATAGGCGCGGGCGGAAAGCTTCAGCCGTTCCGCGGCCTGCGTGAAGAGGGTTTTAACCTCTTGAGTCATAGGCACAATTTCTTCAAGCAGTTCGGCCGTGGCGTGGGCGTTGATAAGAATGTTTTGCGCGGCGGGTCCAAGGGCGCGGTAGCGGTCTTCCTGCCTTGTCCGCGCCGCCTGGACGCGGGTGGAGACGGCGGCGGAGCGTTCCCCCTCTCCTTTTTCAGATAGGTCTGTGAGGCTGACCGCGCCGACTTCCACCTGTATGTCGATCCGGTCCAGAAGCGGGCCGGAGAGTTTATCCTGATACTCGCCGCCGCAACGGGGGGCTTTGGTGCATTCCTGGTCCGGATCACCGAGGTAACCGCAACGGCAGGGATTCATCGCAGCGATCAATTGAAACCGCGCGGGGAATGTCACATGCGCGTTGGCGCGGGCGACGACCGCCTGCCCTGTTTCCAGCGGCTGGCGCAGCGCTTCGAGCGTGCCGCGCGCAAATTCAGGAAGTTCATCGAGAAACAATACGCCGCGATGGGCGAGTGAAATTTCACCGGGGCGCACGCGGTGACCGCCGCCGACGAGCGCGGGCAATGACGCCGAATGATGCGGATCGCGAAACGGGCGGGATTTTACGAGGCCGCCTTCTGCAAGCGCTCCGGCGAGAGAATGTATCATCGAAACTTCGAGAGCTTCACGCGGAGAGAGTGGTGGGAGAATACCAGGAAGACATGAGGCCAGCATGGATTTACCGGCGCCGGGCGGCCCGATGAGAAGAAGATTGTGACCGCCAGCCGCAGCGACTTCGAGGGCGCGTTTCGCGCTTTCCTGTCCTTTGACTTGCGCTAGGTCTGGAATGCGGCGCGTGGCTTCGTTTGTTTCGCGCAGCGTGGCTTCGGGGCGGCTTAAGACTTGCGTGCCTTTGATGTGGTTGATGAGTTGCAAAAGATTGGACGCTGCGAGAATTTCAACATCGCCCGCCCATGCGGCTTCACCGCCGCAGGCTTCGGGGCAGATCAACGAATTGTCGTTCGCGCCAGCGTGAATAGCGGCAGGTAAAACGCCAGCAACGGCACGTATACCGGCATCGAGCGATAATTCGCCCAGCACCACATATTTTTCCATCTCTTCTTTGGGCAATATTTCCATCGCGGCAAGAAGGCCGAGCGCGATGGGCAGATCGTAATGCGATCCTTCTTTCATGACATCGGCGGGGGCAAGATTGACAGTGAGGCGTTTGGCGGGGAGCGATATGCCGAGCGCGTGGAGCGCTGCCCTCACCCGCTCCTTGCTTTCCGCCACCGCCTTGTCCGGTAATCCCACAATCGTAAAAGCCGGCAGGCCGTTGCTGATCTGCACCTGCACATCGATGTTCTGAACATCGACCCCTTGGAAAGCGATTGTGTTGATGCGGGCGACCATAAACCATCTATTGCACATAAGCCAAGTTTTGGAAAGCTCCCTTAACCCTTCCTTCATCTTTCCTTAAATGTCCGTTCACCATATGGGCGTACAAAAGAAAGATAAGACCACTGTATCATTCTAGGGGAACCTACAGTTATGTCTGCCGTTACGAAAGAAGATGTCGCAAGACTTCACGCCTATCTTGTTGTGCCCATCGCCGTGAGCGAGGCGCTGTCTTGCGCCGCGCCGCTGGATGGCGAGACGCAATATGGGTTGCATGTTTCGCTGTCCGAGATCGATCCGGATTCGGCGTTGCTCGCCATCGCGCTTTCCGCCTATCGCATCGCGCAGGATTTCGTACATGATATTCCTGTCGCCACGGCCCTGAAAATGGAAGCGGATAAAATTATTCAGGATTACGCGCCGGACTGGCTTGCCCATTATCACAATCACCCTGTTCAGGGCGATGAGCTCTATGAACTTTTATCCCATGTGCCCGAAGATTTAGAGGCCATGGCCGATCTTTTGGAATCCCTGCAGGCATCCATTCGAGATACGATGGAGCCCGCACACACGCTTTGCAGTGTTCTGGCCATTCAGGCCCGTGCGCATATGGAGATTGCGGATTATGTTTTAGGTGAACTCGATGCCGAGCGCATAGAAGAAATGCAGGATCTGGACGGCGTGTGCGCGTACGAAACGCCGACGCTCTACGCCGACCGCAAACTCGGCAGCAACGTCATCCTCTTCCCCATCCATAAACGCCGGTAATTAATCGGAGACCATAGGTCCCAGTTTTTTTCCGCCCAGAAGATGGACGTGGAAATGCGGGACTTCCTGGCCACCGTTCAGGCCCGTGTTCGCAATGGTGCGAAAACCCGCATCAGATAGGCCCAGATCCTTTGCCACCTTTGCGACCGCCCGGTAGAATCCCGCGATTTCGGCATCCGACGCATTGGCCCCGAAATCGTCGATCGAGACATATTTCCCCTTTGGGATTACCAGAACATGGACGGGCGCCTTGGCATACAGATCATGGAAAGCCACCGCATGGTCGTCTTCATGGACTTTTTTGGCCGGAATCTCCCCACGCAGGATTTTGGCAAAAATATTATTGTCGTCATACGGCATACGGGCACTCCTTCATTCTTTACAGAGATCTATGATCTATACTAAAAAACAGCATGATCATCTACCCCGCCATTGATTTGAAAGACGGAAAATGCGTCCGCCTCCATAAAGGAGAGATGGGCCGCGCCACGATATACAACGACGACCCCGCCGCCCAGGCCGCAGAATGGGCCAGGCTGGGGTTTTCCTGGCTGCATGTCGTGGATTTGAACGGTGCCGTGGACGGCAAGCCGGTCAATGTCAAAGCGGTGCGCGCCATTTTGAACGCGGCGGACCTGCCCGTACAGCTTGGCGGCGGGATCCGCACTTTATCACAAATCGAAAGCTGGCTGAGCGAAGGGGTTTCACGCGTCATTCTGGGAACCGCCGCCGTAAAAAACCCGTCTTTGGTGCGTCAAGCCTGCTCCTTGTTTCCGGATCAGATTGTCGTCGGTATTGACGCGCGGGGGACGAGGGTCGCCGTCGAAGGCTGGGTCGAAGAATCCGATATGGAAGTCAATGCGCTCGCCGCCATGTTCGAAGATGCAGGCGTTGCTTCCATCATCTATACCGATATCGAACGCGACGGCACGGGCAGGGGACTTAACATGGAAACGACCATTGCGCTCGCCAAGTCGACGAATATCCCTGTCATAGCTTCCGGAGGCGTTGCGAGCCTTTCCGATGTGCGCGCGGTGCGCGGTGCGACGGAATATGGGGTTGCTGGCATGATTATCGGAACTGCCCTCTATGACGGCGCGATTGACCCTGTGGCAGCCTTAAGAGAAGCCCTGTAATGTTAAAAGTCCGCATCATACCCTGCCTCGACGTTAAAAACGGACGCGTCGTGAAGGGTGTCAGTTTCGTCGATCTGATTGATGCGGGCGATCCGGTGGAACAAGCGAAGCTTTATAACGATCAGGGCGCGGATGAGCTCACCTTTCTAGACATCACTGCAAGTCACGAAGAACGCGATACAATTTACGATGTCGTGAAGCGTACGGCAGACTGTTGTTTTATGCCCCTGACTGTCGGCGGCGGCGTGCGCACGTTAGACGATGTAAGAAAGCTTCTTGATTGCGGAGCAGACAAAATATCTGTGAATTCTACAGCCGTATCCAACCCGCAATTCGTAAAAGATGCCTCAACCAAATGCGGCAGCCAATGCATTGTCGTTGCAATAGATGCGCGCAGAAGAGCGGATGGCAGCGGGTGGGAAGTGTTCACGCACGGCGGACGCAAGGAAACGGGCATTGATGCCATTGAATGGGCGAAACGCATGGCGGAGTACGGGGCCGGAGAAGTTCTTTTAACCTCCATGGATAAAGACGGGCAAAAGACGGGGTTCGATCTGGAGCTGACGCGCAGCGTTTCAGACGCCGTTTCCATCCCGGTTGTGGCATCAGGCGGCGTCGGCAATCTGCAGCATCTGGTGGACGGCGTGAAAATAGGCCATGCCAGCGCTGTCTTGGCCGCCAGCATTTTCCATTTCGGTACGCACACGATTGGCGAAGCGAAGGATTATTTTCAAAAATCAGGAATTCCGGTGAGAGTATGAGCGATATCATCAATCAATTGTTCGAAACTATTTTATCGCGCAAAGGCGCAGATCCGGAAAGTTCCTATACGGCATCGCTTTACGCAAAAGGCACAGCGAAGATCGCGCAGAAGGTTGGCGAGGAAGCCGTTGAAACCTGCATCGAAGCCTTGCAGGGAAACAAGGAGAAACTTACGCAAGAATCCGCCGATCTTCTTTTTCACCTGATGGTGTTGTGGGCGGACCAAGGATTAACCCCGGATGATGTGTTCAAGGTTTTGGAATCCCGCATCGGTGTAAGCGGCATCGACGAAAAGAATAGCCGCAAGAAATAATCAAAGAAGGCCGTAAGGCGCAGGGCCGGACGCCGCCGCGCCGATAACCTTGGCAGGATTTCCGGCGGCCACGGAATTTTCTTCCACGTCGTTCGTCACAATGGAACCCGCACCGATGCGCGCGCCGTTGCCGATGCTGATAGGTCCTAAAACTTGCGCATACGCGCCAATCACAACATTATTCCCAAGCGTGGGGTGTCTTTTTTCGCCCGCCGCGCCGTTGCCCTTACCGCCCAGCGTCACGCCGTGATATATCGTGCAGTCATCGCCAATAACGGATGTCTGACCGATGACGACGCCCATACCGTGATCTATAAATAAATTCTTGCCGATCTGGGCCTGCGGGTGAATTTCAATGCCGGTAAAAAGCCGCCCGATATGCGCCCAGAGGCGCGCGAGCGCGAAAAGCTCCATCTTCCAAAGCCCGGCGGCAACGGGATGAAAAAATACCACCGCGTGAAAACCGGGATAGGCGAATATCACTTCGCAGAATGTCGGTTTCGCGGGATCGCGGCTGCGGATGGCGTTGATAAGATCAAGCATGGGCAAATCCTTATACCGCGAACAGTATAAAGTTTATTCCGGCTTTGTCATTCCCCTTTGAAGAAATCGGGATTGATATTCTTGTAATAATACAAAGAAGGAATGGTTTCGCCTTTAGAGCGCACCGAAAGCGGATGTTCGCCGAATTTCTGATAGCCCATGGATTCATACAGCGCGATAGCGCGATCCATGGTTTTGCGCACGTCCAGATTGATAACGGCGTACCCTTCGGCGCGCGCCTTTTCTTCCACGGTTTCCAAAAGCATTTTGGCAAGCCCGTGTCCGCGGGCCCATGGCGCGACAAAATTCGTGGTCATCTGCAGAACATGCGCCTGTGCTTCGTTGTTTGCTGGCGGGATGATCAGTTGCGTTGTACCGCATATCACGCCATCGAGCCTTGCAATGAACAGCCAGCGCGTCGGCGCGGCGATTACGCCCTGCCAGTATCTTTCAAGATTTGTTCTTTCGGGGATATGAACCCAGCCGAAACCGCCGCCACCTTCAATCGCGGCATCGGTCGCGTCACACAGGTCGTTCAGGTCGTTCTTTGAAAGCGATTCAACCACATATTCGACAGTGACCTTCGGGTTTTTAATTTTTGCGTTGGTCTGATCGTTCATTCCACTCTCACTTTTCAAGGGTTCCAGCGAAGAAAGCCGCGCACAAGATCAAGTCCTGCCTTCTGGCTTTTTTCAGGGTGGAACTGTGTGCCTATCATATTATCACGTCCGACGATTGCGGCAAATTCGCCGCCGTAATCGCAAAGCGCCAGAACGTTTTTTGCATCCTTACATTCAAACATAAAAGAGTGAACAAAGTAAAAATCGGGATAGGATCCGTCGGCATTTTTTGTGACGCTTTGCAGCACAGGATGGGCCGCCGCTGCGGAGGGCTTCAGCCCGTTCCATCCCATATGCGGGATTTTTAAAGATGGGTCCGAGGGCGTCATCTTCACGACATCGCCCGGAATCCAGCCAAGGCCGGCATGTTCGCCGAATTCAAGCCCGCGCGTGGCCAGCAGTTGCATGCCAACGCAAATACCGAAGAACGGTGCGCCGCGCTGCAACACTTTTTCCGTTAAGACATCGACCATGCCGGGCACGTTTTTAAGGCCGGAGATGCAATCCCCGAACGCCCCCTGCCCCGGCAGGACGATTTTATCGCATTTAGCCACCGTATCGGCATCGCCCGTGATGATGGCATTGCCCGAAATACCTTCTTCGTCCATGACATGCTGAAAAGCCTTGGCCGCGGAGCGGAGATTGCCGGAGCCGTAATCTATGATGGCGATTTGCATACGCATAACCCTTTACTTTCCTTCAAGGAATATGGTTTTGTAGCCCATTAAATAAAGGAAATCCACCCATGAAAATCGGCTTTTATAAATGGTCTGAAACGGATGCCGCGACGAAAGAGCGCATTTTGCGCCGCGCGCAGGCGGATATTGAGGATATCACGGCAAAAGTCGTCCCCATTCTGGAAGATGTGCGCGTACGCGGCGACGAAGCATTAAAGGAATTCGCTAAAAAATTCGATAAGGCCGATCTGCAATCGCTAAAAGTTAACGATGAAGAATTCGAGGCCGCAAGAAGGAGCATAGACCCCGCTTTAAAATCCGCACTCGACCGCTGCGCCGCCAATGTCCGCAAATTCCACGAAGAGCAGATGAAGCGCGTTGAAACCGAATGGATGGTCGAAATCGAACCCGGCGTTTATGGCGGTGAGAAGGTAACCCCCATATCCTCCGTCGGCCTGTATGTACCTGGCGGCAAGAATTTATATCCATCCAGTCTGTACATGCTGGCCATTCCTGCCCTCGTTGCAAAGGTGCCGCAGATTATCATGATGAGCCCGCCGCGGCCCGATGGCAGCATCAGCGATACATTGCTGTACGCCGCCGAAATTTCGGGCGTGCGTGACATTTACAAAGTCGGCGGCGCACAGGCTATCGCAGCCATGGCGTACGGCACACAGACCATTCCCCGCGTGCACAAAGTCCTTGGGCCATGCAGCCCGTTCGGCGCGGCAGCGAAGCAATTGTTGGGCGGCATCATAAACCCTGGGATGCCCGCGGGGCCGAGCGATTCCATTGTTTTGTGCGATTCATCTGCAGATCCCGACAATACGATTTGGGACGTTTTGAACGAGGCGGAGCACGGACCGGATTCCGCGGGGCTTTTGGTGACGCATGATGAAAGGCTGGCGCGGTATGTATGCGAAGGGCTGGCAAGGACGATTGCGGAATTGCCGGAGCCGCAACGAGGATATCTTGAAACAAACATGGCGGCTTATAGCGGTGTGATTTTGACGGGCAGCCTTGAAGAATCCATCGCTTTTTCCAACCTGTACGCACCCGAGCATGTGGTGTTGAAAGTCGCGGATGTCGATGCTGTCTTACCCAAGATGATCAATGCCGGCGAAATTCTGATCGGCGAGAATTCACCTTCCAGCCTTGGCAATTACGGGATCGGCGTCAATCACGTTCTGCCGACGGGGGGCATGGCGCATTCCTATTCCTGTACGTCCGTGTGGGACTATTTGAAACGCACCTCTTTGGCGCGTGTCGATGCGCAAGGATTGAACGCGCTGAAATCAGCTGTGACCGCGATGGCGGATTACGAAGGATTCCCCGCGCACGGAAATGTTTTAAGACAGCGGAAAATTTACAACGCTTAAAGCGCGCCCTTGGTGGACGGCAACTGACCGCCTGCGCGCGGATCGATTTCGCATGCCATACGCAGTGCTTTTGCGAGCGCCTTATAAACGCTTTCGATTCGGTGATGGTTGTTTTCGGCGTAGAGATTTTCGACATGCAATGTCATGCCTGCGCTTTGGGCAAGCGCGTTGAAAAACTCCTGGAACAATTCCGTTTCCATGGTTTCACCAAGACGGTCGATCGTGAATTTTACATTCCAGATGAGGTAAGGCCGGTTCGATAAATCCAGCGCGACGCGGGAGAGCGCTTCATCCATCGGAACATAGGCATGGCCGTAGCGGCGGATGCCGGCCTTTTCACCAAGCGCCTGCTTTATCGCCTGGCCGATGGCAATGCCCGTATCTTCCACCGTGTGATGCGCATCAATCTGTAGATCGCCTTTGCAGTGCACAGCCAAATCGAAAAGCCCGTGCTTGCCGAGCTGCTCCAGCATATGATCGAAGAACGCCAGACCCGTGGAAACTTCGGTTTTGCCGATCCCGTCCAGATTGATCGTAACGGATAAATCCGTTTCTTTGGTTTTGCGTTTAACTTCGCCTACTCTTTGCGTCATTATTTTTTATCCGTCATATGTTCGGTGTCCGCCTCGCCGCGCGTCTTTATCATCGAAACGACGACGCCTGCGGCAAGCACACCCAATGTTATACCAAGGGATGCCATGGCGGGGATATGGCCGATAAAGCCGTTGTAGAAGACTTTTAAGCCAATGAATATGAGGACGATGGAAAGCGAATATTTCAGATATTCGAATCTGTGCAGCACATGTTCCATCGCAAAGAACATCGCGCGAAGGCCAAGAATGGCAAAGATGTTTGCGGTATAAACGATATAGGGGTCCGTCGTGATGGCAAGCGCCGCAGGCACGGAATCGAACGCGAACATAACGTCGGTCAGTTCAATCGTGCACAGGCACAAGAACAGCGGTGTTGCATACAGAAGAGACTTGCCGGCCATATTGGGAAGCTTTACGAAGAATTTGTTGCCGTGCAGGTGGGAATCAATCCGCATGTGCCGCGCCAGCCATTTGACGTACCCTTTTTGGGTGTAGTCTTCCTGTTCTTCGGAGTTGATGAGCATGAGTTTTATGCCCGTGATAATCAAGAAAACCGCGAACAGGTAAATCACAGGCTGATAGTAATTTACGACGGCGGCCCCGAGACCAATCATAAGGCCGCGCATGACGATAACACCCAGTATGCCCCAGAATAAGACCCTGTGCTGATATTGCCGCGGGATCTGGAAGGAGGTGAAGATGACCGACATGACGAAAAGATTGTCGAGAGAGAGGCTCTGTTCCAGCAGCCAGACGGTATAGTAATCCGCTGCCATATCGGAGCCATCCTGATACCAGACCCAAAGGCCGAAGAGAACGCCGAGCGACAGATATATGCCCGTCAGACGCAAGGATTCTTTCAGGTCGATGACATGATCTTTTTTATTCAGCAGAAAAAGATCGACAAAAAGCAGGGTCAGAATGAAGGCGAGGAAAATGGCCCAAAGCCATGCCTGTTGCCCGAAAAAATCCTGGTCCATGAAATTTATAAGATTGGAGAAGATCATCGTCTTAACACCGCCCTGTTGTCTATCTATCGTATAAAATATTGAAAAACTTTTATTTTTCAATGCTATATTCTATTTTTTGCATACTACAGGGTTGCCTTTAAGAAAACAACCCCGCAGGATACAAGACGCTCCTGCGGGGCTTTCATTGATATCTTAGATATGTTTATGGCTTCGGAGGCGCGGGCGGCCCTGTTTCACCCAGTGGCGGGGTGATTTCTTCACCTAGTTCAAGATAATGACCAGCTGCAGCCGAAATGTTTGTCGCACCAAGAGCTCCACCAACAGGATCTGTTGTAAGTACGGAGGTTGCCAAAAAGACCGCCCCAAGAGCTCCAAAAGCAGGCATGAAGTACTTGTCTAATGTACTTGGGGAGTGCCCGTGAACAATACCCCTCCATGTTGTCGCAAGTGTGTTACTTGGTGATTTGGCCATAGAAGATACAAAATACGCAGCCTTAGAGAAAATATCTCTATTCTTCATTTTATTGCTCCCTGTTAAGTTTATAGTTTTTATTACTTTTAAATGTACTACAGATTTTGAAAATTACAATATAAATTTTTATTTGTACTTGATAACGCTTACCCTTGACCACATAGCGTTTTCGTTTAGATAAGTCACCATGAACAACAGCGACACCTCCCCTTTCAATTCCGCCAACTGGCATGCCACAACAATTCTGGCTGTACGCAAGGACGGGCAGGTCGTGATCGCAGGAGACGGACAGGTTTCCATGGGGCAGACGGTTTTAAAATCGAATGCGAAAAAGATTCGCCGGCTGGGCAAGGACGGAAAAATCATAGTCGGTTTTGCCGGCGCCACGGCGGATGCATTCACTTTGTTCGAACGGCTGGAGGCAAAACTGGAAGCCCATCCGGGGCAGCTCACCCGCGCCTGCGTGGAGCTTGCCAAAGACTGGCGTACAGACAAGTACTTGCGCAGGCTGGAAGCCCTGATGGCGGTTTGCGACAAGGACACATCCCTGATTTTGACAGGCACCGGCGATGTGGTGGAACCCGAAGACGGGATCATAGGCATCGGGTCCGGGGGGAATTACGCGCTGGCCGCCGCCCGCGCCCTGATCGACCGTTCGGATCTTGACGCCGAAGCGATTGCCCGGAAAGCCATGAAGATCGCCGGCGATATCTGCGTTTACACCAACCACAATGTCGTCGTGGAAAAATTGTAATAAAATTACAATACATATTCCATTCCAGCATTTTTGATACGCAAAAATTGCGCTGCTCTTTTTATGACATTCTCTCTATAAGCGCCCCTTGAGGGTGTAAATATGACAAAAAATAAGCGGGGTGAACCCGTACGTCTGGAAGATGCATGGAACGCATGCGCGTCTTCAGAACCTAGAATATGCCATAAGGACATAAGCATCGCAGGCCTGTGCGGGCCGGCGCAAATGGCGGAATGGTTTCAGCGTTCCGCCGATGGCGATGAGGTTTTCAAGATTCATTACGTACAGTGCGAGGACGCGACCGTGATTGTTAAACGCGTCGACGGGTCTCCGCTGCATTTTCATTTTCCGAATAAAGCAGATGCACGATACGCGGTAGAGGGGCTGCCGCAGCATACCGTAGAACAGCTTCCGTTTCAGTTGCTGCCCGTGGTCGATCTTGAAGCGCTTGAAGCCGAAATGAACGGCGTTCCCTGCCCCCTGGCGCTCATTGCCGCTTGATTTTGAGAAAGATTCTCATTATCACTTAGAGCGATTACAGAAAGGGTGAATTATGGGACGAAGAACTGCATTGCTTGGCGTGGCGGCCACCTTGGATCAAACATGCGCGAAAAGAGGCATACGTTTGACCAATGTTACCGCGCTGGAACCTATCGGGGGCGGATCGCTGCGCATGTGCTGGGAAAACGGGAGCACGCTATTGGACATGGGCAGTGAACGAGCCGCCAGGGAAGCGATAGGGATTTTTGACCGCTGCAAAGCTTTGACTTCGGCGCCGTCATGATTTTATAAAGAAAAAAAACTACAAAAAAGGGTGTGAAAAAATGGATGGTACCTTGGCGGCGTTACCTGCTACGCCAGAAGTAGAAACTGTGGCCCGTAATATTGTCGCCGGGTTTTTAAAACAGCAATGGAACGGCACACGTCCTTCTTCCGTGAATGCTGAGATCCTGTATGGATCTGAAAGTCAGCCCCTTCCCGGAGCGGATGTCTATGTGACATGGGGGACGCCCGGCACAAGATTCTTCCGCAGTCGTGTGGTGGAGTGCAGAACACCCGCAGTGGCACGAATCGTAGCCGAACAGCTACGCAACACTCCTTAAAAACATGCAACGGCAACGGGGAGACAAAAGCCCTGCCCTGAGTTACCTATGGATTATCTCCTGCACGCCCATGATTGAAATAAGGGTTGAAGGCAATATTGTCTCTGCTGTTTATCTGGATAACAGAACGCTTTGCATCAAGCGCGATGCGGTCTGTTTTGAAGACGCGGCTACGGCACAAAGATGCATGGAGGCGTTAATCGTAAGCGGCGACTGCGATAGAGAAAACAGGGTTGCCGTTTACAACAACGGCATCAGAGGTAAATTCCAAAACAATGGCACACTTACATTCACGGCTTGAATATTTCCGCGAGCTCCCTAGATTATCGCCTGATATGTTATGACGCAGATTTAAGGTTTTTATGAAAGACGCCAAGCTTACCGATATTCCATCTTTTTCCCCGCGCGAGATCGTATCCGAACTGGACCGCAATATTATCGGCCAGAAGGACGCCAAACGGGCCGTCGCGATCGCGCTTCGCAATCGCTGGCGCCGTCAGCAGCTGGACGATGCGATGCAAGAAGAAGTCTATCCAAAAAATATCCTGATGATTGGACCCACGGGCGTCGGCAAAACCGAAATCGCGCGCCGCCTTGCAAAGCTGGCGCAAGCGCCTTTCGTGAAAGTGGAAGCCACAAAATTCACCGAAGTGGGTTACGTGGGCAAGGACGTTGAATCCATTATCCGCGATCTGGTGGAAGCTGGTCTGCACATGACGCGCGAAAAAATGCGCAAAAGCGTGCAGGCGCAGGCGGAAGTTTATGCGGAAGAGCGGGTTCTCGACGCGCTGGTCGGCGAAAGCGCGGGCGAGGCCACGCGCGCGTCGTTCCGCGAAAAATTACGCAAAGGCGAGTTGAACGAAAAGGAAATAGAGCTTGATCTGGCGGACAACGCCCATCCAATGGGCGGCTTCATGGATATTCCAGGGATGCCCGGCGCCAGCATGAGCATGGTGAATTTAAGCGACATGCTGGGCAAGGGATTCCAGAAGACCAAGCGCAAGCGCCTGAGCGTCGCTGACTCTTACGAAATTCTGATAGCCGAAGAGTCCGACAAGCTTTTGGACGACGACAAGCTGACGCAGCAGGCCCTGACGCTGGTGCAGCAAAACGGCATCGTGTTTATCGACGAAATAGACAAGATCGCCGCGCGGCAGGATATGCGCGGCGGCGACGTTTCGCGGGAGGGCGTACAGCGGGACTTGCTGCCCCTGATCGAAGGGACGACCGTTGCCACGAAATACGGCACGGTAAAAACAGATCATATCTTGTTCATTGCATCCGGCGCGTTTCATTACGCGAAACCTTCGGATCTTCTGGCTGAACTGCAGGGGCGCCTGCCGATCCGCGTGGAATTGAAAGCGCTGACGCAGGAAGATTTCAAACGCATTTTGACCGAAACCGACGCGTGCCTGATCAAGCAATACCGTGCCTTGATCGGCACAGAAAATGTAACATTGGATTTCACCGATGACGCGGTGGACGAAATTGCGCGGCTCGCCTTTGAGGTGAATGAAAGCGTGGAGAATATCGGCGCACGCAGGCTTCTTACCGTGATGGAAAAACTGCTGGATGATATTTCCTACACGGCATCAGACCGCGGCGGGGAAACCATCACGATCGATTCCGCATATGTTTTGAAAAACGTTTCCGAACTCGCAAAAAACACAGACCTGAGCAAATTTATTTTATAAGGGTTCACGGGTCCGCTTCAGGTACAGGTAAAACGCGCCGCCGCCGCCATCCTTTGGCGCGGCTGCGGTGTGTTTCAAAACCATGTCACGCAAAGGGTGGTCGGAAAGCCATTGCGGCAGTTTTTGTTTTAAGACGCCTTCCTGCCCTTCTTTACCGAAGAAACCCGCAAAACGGCCCCCGCCTTTTCCGGTGATAACAAGAAGGCAGCGCTTGCCCTGGCCATGAGCGCCTTTCACAAAATCATGCAGCAGCCTGTACGCCTGTTCCTGATTATACCCATGAAGATCAAGACGGCCTTCGATGGGTATGCGCCCCCGTTTCAAACGCCAGTCTGTTTTGCCGTCCAGTTGCGGTGGCTGCTTTGCAACAGGCCGCGCTGTTGACGGGGCCATGCGTGTGTCGGGCGGTGGCAGAGGCGTTGAAGGCGTAGGATTTTGCGGAGCCGTTTCTTCCAGCCCGGATTCTATGGCGTCCCAGTTTCTTTCTTCAAACGGTTCTATATCCCGCGTAAAAGCCTTCCAAAGGCGGATATCTTCCAGCCCTATTCCGCCCTTACCGCCTTTATCCGATTTACGGCCCATTTGAAAAGATTGTTCCCTTGTCTGTCTTTCAGGCATAATATTAGGCAAATATACAGGCATATTACTATAGATGATTTCATTTTTCAGGACGCTCGCCTTCCTTGTTCTTATCGGATCCGTCCTGGTTTTTCCGAAAGGCGCGAACGCCCAAGAGGACGACACGGCAAGCGCGGAAGACATCGCCATCGCCTTTTTTAAAACGGCAAAAATCACACCGGACTTTGAAAAATGGGCGCGCGGCAGCAATGGGTTTAAAACCGTCGCGCCGGCCATGGTCCCTGAATTTCTGGATAAGGAAAAACAGAGGCTGGCCAGACGCTGGAAAGCGTACGATGAACAAGAACACGTCTTTAACGTCCGCACCTCTGCGCAGGTTGAACTGAAGGTAAACGCGGACAGCAAGGGTAAAGAGCAATACTGGATGTATCTTTCGTTCATGACAGGCGCTGCGACTTATTTCCCGTACAGTTTTCAGGATTACAATTTCGCGGTGATTCCGCAAAGGATGGACCAGCTGATGATTCAGCCCCTGGAAAGATTGCAGTATGAAGCGATTTTCAAGAACTTCGGCGAAAGCGCGAAAGGATCCGGCTGGCTTTACATGCAGATGAAGCCCGCCAAAGCATATGCGGACAAGCCTTACGAAATTGACGGCATGGAGCAATGGGCGCTCATGGCGGATATCGTCACTATGTCTTTGCTGTCGACGGATGGAACGGCTCTCTGGAACTACGGGGCAAGCTGGTACGTTTCCCCCAAAACGCGCGAACTGCAGGATTTGTACAAGAAGCGCGAGGCCCCCGCCTATCCCTCCAACCCATAACCTGCTGTTCAGGTTAAATATTTCAAACGCTTCGGTCCTTTCCCGCTTTGTGTTATAATATTATTGCGCATACCGCCGCGCAGAAAGGAAGATCCGATCGTGTTTTCTCAGCTGGGCCCGCTTTTCAGGACGCATCTGCGGCAGGCGGAATCCACCGATGCACGGCTGGAAATTCGTCGCGACGAAAAGCAGGACCATAAAAAGAAAGACGAACAGGAAGGCGAAGCCGACGCCGGCGGATCTCTCTGGGAAGATACGACCAGTGTAAGCGTGGAAGCGTTGCGCGCCTTTCTGATAGAATTCTTAAAGACGCGCGGCGATGATATGCCGCAAACGCAAATTACCGGCGATACGGCCTTCGCACAGCCGCCCCAGCCCGAAAAACGGACACCGATAAACAACAGGGCGGCGCAAGCGGTCAAAGCGTACACCTCCATGGCCGGGCAAAGCCAATATGAACCACCTGCTCAGGAAAAGTCGGAAGCGGAAGAGGTCGACCTTGTTAGCCTGCTCAAAGCCGACGAGCTGCGCACCATCCATATACTGATCCACGAGCTGGAACTTCTGGCACGGAAAGGCGTACAGACTTTGACCATAGAAAAGGCAGACACTTTTCTGGAAGCGCTTGTCGTCGCCGTACGCACAGAAAAGTTAAAAGCCTGATCAAAGCCCCAGACGATAGCCGTCTTCCTGGGTAAGCAAAATTTTAGGAACCGACGGATCTTCTTCTATCTTCTGACGCAGGCGATAGATATGCGTTTCCAGCGTGTGGGTCTCAACGCCTTCGGCATAGTCCCAGACCCGGTCTAACAAGGCCTGTCTGGATAAGGCTTTGCCTGGTGCATCATAGAGATAGGCCAGAATGGAAACTTCCTTTTCGGTTAGACGTACGGCCTCTTTTCCAGGCCTTGTCCAGAAGCTCTGCCGCGTATCCAGCTGGCAGTCCCCCAGCGCAATAGTTGCCGGAATGGCAGACAGCGCCTGTATTTCCCTTTCCAGCCGCGCAAGGAAGCTTGCCGCGCGTTGCGGCGCCGGATGCGTATCGTTTTTTTCAGACCCCATGGCGTCATCATACATCAGAACGCGGCCCTTATAGGCTTCCGGGGGTTTTCCCAAGGAAACAATAATAGCGGCGTCCGCAGGGTTTTCAGCGATTGCATGCCCCCCTGTACGCACCACGGCGGCCAGATAATTCGCCTGGACGGGAGTCCCGGCAAAAATGGCTATGGCTGGCTTTTCAGACATGGGTTTATTTCCCCCCGCATCGTCATTTTTTGTCCTTTATCCTACTAACCCATTGATTTCACAAAGTCCAGCGCTGGCATAGGGTTTGCAATCATCCTCTTGGAAAAGAGTTTACATGATCGAAGCCCCAACATCATTTACCGCCCAGGAAAAGCCGGATACGGGATATGCGTCCTGGGAAACGGCTGGACGCGGCATGAGAATGCAACTGGACCCGACCGAACGCACGGCGGGGCCTATCCCGACATTCGGTTCGATGGTGCAAGAAACGGCGTTAGCGGCGCAGGGCAATGCGAACGCGTATGCCCCCGCTTCCAACAGCGGAAACAATACGCCGGACATCGCCTATGAAACAAAACAGCCGCAAGATGATTTTAGTTTTGGCGATGTCATCGACATGATCAACCCGCTGCAACATCTGCCGGTTATCGGCACGCTGTACCGCAAATTCACGGGCGATGCGATAAAACCCATAAGCAATATTATCGGCGGCGCCATTTTCGGCGGCCCTGTCGGCGCGGTGTCCAGCACGGTGAATGTCATCGTTAAGGACAGAACCGGCAAGGATGTTGCCGAAAATGCATTTTCCCTGGTTGGAATGGATGTCTCCCCGGCCAATGAAAAAAAACCTGATATAGTTTACGAGCCGGTACAAACGGGCAGCAGCATGACTGCCGCAAATCTTTATGAGAAAGCCGGAAACACGCAAAAGAATTTTGGCGGAAACAATCATTCCACCACATCC
>CAUJHN010000026.1 GCA_963204825.1 Pseudomonadota bacterium | reverse complement strand
GCGTTTGTCGCCCACCACGTCGTAGTACCAGTTCCAGGCTTCGGAATTGATCGGCTCTCCCACGCTCCCTAAAACGCGCAGGGATTTCCTGGAATATTTCTTCACGAATTCATCGCCTGCCTTGATCAGCGAGCGAATAGCCGTCGGCGCAGTGTAAAAAGAATTGACCTTGTGCTTGTCGACGACCTGCCAGAACCGGCCCCAGTCCGGATAATTCGGCACGCCTTCGAACACAAGGCTCGTTGCGCCATTTGCGAGCGGCCCATAGACGATATAGGAGTGACCCGTCACCCATCCCACATCCGCCGTGCACCAGTAAATATCGCCGGGTTTGTAGTCGAATGTGCATTCATGCGTGAAAGCCGCATAGACAAGATATCCGCCCGTCGTGTGCAGAACGCCTTTCGGCTTTCCCGTAGACCCCGACGTATAGAGAATAAATAGCGGGTCTTCCGCTTTCATGGGCTCCGGCGCGCAGTCGGGGCTTTGTCTGTCGACAATATCGTGCCACCAGACGTCGCGCGTCTGTAAGTTTTTCTCCCACGCGCCCGATGGGGCGTTAGGCGGCGGACTGGAATTCCAGTCCACTTTGCCGCCCGTGCGCTTATACACGATGACGGTATGCACGTTGGGACAGGATTTCAGCGCCTCATCCGTGTTGGCTTTAAGGGGAACTTTCTTTCCACCGCGCATGCCTTCGTCAGCGGTTATGATAACGCGGGATTCGCAGTCATTGATCCTGTCGATCAGGGACGATGGTGAAAAACCGCCAAACACGACGGAATGTATCGCGCCGATACGCGCGCAGGCCAGCATGGCGTATACCGCCTGCGGGATCATCGGCATATAGATCGTTACGCGATCGCCTTTTTCCACCCCGCGCTCCTTGAGGGCGTTGGCCAGTTTGCACACCACGTCATGCAGTTTCTGATAGGTTATTTTCGCGTCCAGGCCCGGCTCGTCGCCTTCCCAGATAAGAGCCACGTCGTCCGCCTTTGCGGGTAAATGCCTGTCTATGCAATTATAGGATGCATTCAAAATCCCGTCTTCAAACCATTTGATCTTCACGGGCACATCAAACGTCGTGTTCTTGATCGTCACGGGCTTTTTGAACCATGTGATGCGCTCTGCCACGTCCGCCCAGAAATTCTCCGGGTCGTTCACTGAGCATTGATAGAGGCGTTCATAGTTTTCCGGCGTGATATGCGCGGATTTCTGCATTTCCGAAGGCGGGGGAAAAAGGGGCGTTTCTGTCATGCCGTTATTCTAACAGAATAGATACAAACGCCAAGATGTTAAGCGATGCCCTTTTGTATGCGGCGCAGCGTAATGATGCCGACGCCCACCATGGTAATCAGGCCGCCGACGATCATCGGCCAGTCGATATGTTCGCCCAGCAAAAGCACGGACAAAACCACCGTGAAAAACGGGATCAGCAGCGTGAACGCCGTGACCTTGCCCACATCGCCCTTGTGCATCATCCTCTGCCAGACGATATGGGTCAGGCTTACGAGGATCGCCTGATACGCGAACACGGGGCCGAGCAGCAGCCAGTTCGCTTCGGGCAGCGCCTTCCAGCTTTCGGGCGAAATGACGAGACTGCCCGTGAACACGAACGGCACGGCGCACAGGCACAGCATCGAAATATATGTCGCCGGATGCACGGATTTCAGATGCTTCATCTTCACATAAGAATAGGCGAGGAAAAACGTGGACACCAGCATGATGGCGACCGCGTCCGGATGGCTACCGATATCCGGCTCTCCCATCATCACGGCAATGCCCGCAACCGCGAGCGCGATCCCCGTCCATGTCCGCCATCTGATTTTTTCCTTGAAAAAGAAACAGCCGAGCAGGGTCGCAAAGACCACCTGCGATTGCAAAAGGATCGATGCGCTTGCCGCGTCCAGTTTTTGCAGGCCTATGAAGAGCAGCCCGATATGCACCACGTTCATCGACATGGAAATCTGAAAGATCGTCCACAGGCTTTGCCGGTCCGTCTTTTTGGCGAAGGGCAGGAAGATCAGGCCGCCCAGCAGAAACCGCAGCGTCGCCGCCGTGAGCGGCGCAACCTCCGTCACCGCCATTTTGATCGCCACCACATTCCCCGCCCACAGGATGAGAATGCCCAGCATGATGAGATAATCTTTTCGTGAAAAAGACATGGAACCGCCCGTTGAAACACCCGGCACCTATATGGGGGAGAAAGATGTTTTTTTAAAGACAAAAAAACCCGGCGCGATGGCCGGGTTTTGGAAAGGATAAAAATTTATCAGCAATAAATGGGTCGTCCATAGCGATAACCGCAAATATGCGAATATGGCTGCCCATGACCTCCATGGTAGCCGCCGCGACGTCCGTGATCGGGGACGTATGCTACGCAAGCTGAAGCGCCAAACGCTACACTAAGAAGGAGGCCTGCCCGTACAAAAGGGTTTGCCATCAATGATCTTTTCTTCTCTCCTTCTTCTTTATGTTCCGTCATATTCATCTCCTCATGAAAACTTATAAGCACTTATTGATGGCAAAAGCGTAGCGGCGAATGCCCCTCCTGTCAAACCGCCCAATAAAAAACCCGGCGCGGTGGCCGGGTTTTTTGAAGGCTTATCGAGGTATATATTGGTATGGCTGGTAATAACGCTCAGCTGGGGGGGCCTGAAGCACAGGCGCGCCTGTGTATGGATTATTCCCAAGAGAATGGACGCGGCCGCCGTTCTGGTCATAGTAACGGCCACCTTGCTGATATACGCCGCCGGGTTGTACGGCAACGCCGCCGTAGCCATAGCTACCTTGGGCACCGTATCCACCTTGTCCTGCTGGCGGGCATCCTGCGGCGCCTGCAACGCCACCAGCGATTGCTCCTGCGATTGCTCCTGGACCGGCATTTCCCCTACCTGTCATGCTACCGATAACGGCGCCAACTAAACCGCCGCCGCCCGCACCGATAACCGCTCTTTCCACGCAGTGTCCCGAAACGCCTGTTTGTGGTTGCTGATATTGCTGCTGTTGCAGGCTTTGTTGGTATTGTTGTTGCTGTAACTGTGCTGCTCTTTGGTATTCACCGCAGATCGTGTTTGCATCGCGCGGGCTGCGTCTTTGCGCGCGCTGGTCTGCCAGACATGCGTTCATATCAAATGGTGGTGGTGGTGCCATAGCTGGGCCCTGTTGTGGTATGGGTGCACAGGCTGCCAATGCTGCTCCCAATGCTGCTGTTGCCCCTAATCCTGCTTTATTGATCGCCATTCTTAATCTCCTCAAAAAACTTAAAACACCCGATGGTGCCCGGACATTACCCTTAAACGCCAATTCTGTCAAACTTTTTTATGTAAACATTAATGTTCCCGCGTTAACTTTCTAAAAAAGGAAGAGTATGCGCGTAGTCTTGGTTAAGACAGGAATAATTTCCTTTAAAAATACCCCTCTCTGCGCTACACTCAATGCGATAATTCCCACACATCCGTCATTGCAGCACCGGTCCAAAGGCCTCCTCGCAATGACAATCAAAAAAAATGCGCAAACGAACTAAGTGATTCCAGATTCGGGAAAATAACTGTTCAGGTAAAACATGATGAACGAACTAATGGATGTCTTTGATTTAAAAGAAAACAGCCATGAAAAAACCCGCCGGATGGCGGGTTTCAAATCAACATGGTACCCATCGGGCGCCCGCGGGCCTACCCCATCCGTCGTACAGCGGCTCAGAACACCAGGTAGGACGCTGTGGGAGGTAATAGACTGGGGGTGGGGCGTAATATACAGGCGGTGGGCGGGTTGCTTGTCTATAGACTTCACCTAGAATGACCCCACCAAGAAAAGGGGCTACCCACCCAGCACCGTTATGACGAGGGCCATGCGCTGCAACGGGGCTTGGCATGACGGCCATGCCAGTTGCAAAAGCGGCTGCGACTAACGTTCCTTTTTTAACTCCCATAGAACCCTCCTGAAAGTGATTATATTTCGGACAGGCGGATAATATGCTCCCACTCGCTTTTTGTCACGAAAGAAACGGAAAGGCGCGATTGTCTCAATAATTTCATATCCTTAAGGGCGGGGTCGGATTTTATCTCGGCGAGCGTGACGGGCCGTTTTAACGATTTTACGGCCTTGAAATCCACCATCCCGAACCGCCCGGTTTCGTCCGTGGGGTCCGGGTAATACTCCTTAACCACCTGCATGATGCCAACTATCTCTTTCCCGATGTTGGAATGATAAAAGAAGGCGAGATCGCCCTTCTTCATCTCCTTCATGTTGTTGGATGCCTGATAATTGCGCACGCCGGTCCATGGTTCGACGCCTTTCTTGAGGTGCTGCTGCCATGACCACGCATCGGGTTCGGATTTTGCCAGCCAGTGCTGCATGCTATGCGTTTTCCGCTTTGATCGGGCGGTCGAGCATCTTTTCGATCATCTCGTTCACATTCGCGCCTTCGGACAGGCATTTGTGGACGGCGTCCGATATCGGCATATCGACGGCGTTGTTCTTCGCCATCACGGTCAGGGCTTTGGCCGTGTAAACGCCTTCCGTCACGGAATTGCGCTTGCTCAGAATTTCTTCCAGCGTCTGCCCCTGTCCCAGTGCAACGCCGAGCGAGAAGTTGCGCGACTGCATCGAAGAACAGGTGAGCAGCAGATCGCCAACGCCGCACATGCCCATCAATGTCTCGCGCTTCGCGCCAAGGGCGGATGCAAGCCGCGCGATTTCTGCAAGGCCGCGCGTGACGAGCGCCGCGCGTGCGCTATCGCCCAGCTTCTTGCCTTCGATAACGCCGCAGGCAATCGCGATGACGTTCTTCACGGCGCCGCCAACCTGCGCGCCGATGATATCGTCGGAGGCATACATGCGAAGACTGCGACTGCTTAAAACTTCGGCCATCTTCTCGGCCATGTCTTTGTCTTTCATGGCAAGCGTAACGGCGCTCGGTAATCCCTTCGCGATTTCGACGGCGAAGGTCGGTCCTGTTAAAATGCCGATGGGGGATTCCGGTATAACGTCCGCCGCTATGCTCGACATCAAAACGCCGGTGTCGATCTCCACGCCCTTCGCGCAGATGATGACGGGCTTTGTGCTGTCGAGATTGGCTTTCATCGCGGCCAGTGTGGATCGCACATATTGCGCGGGCGTGACGATCAGGAACGCATCCGCCTTCAACGCTTCGGTCAGTGATCCCGTCGCGGTGACATTCTTGTGCAGCTTGATGCCGGGCAGGAAGGCCACGTTTTCATTCTGTCCGTTGATGGATGAAACGACGTCTTCCTCCCGCGCCCATATGACCGCCTTCTTACCCGATCCTGCGAAGGATTGTGCGAGAGCCGTTCCCCACGCGCCGCCACCAATGATGCCGATTGTCTGCATATTCAAACCCTTTTGTTGTGATTGTGTTCAGGCTTCCAGCGGCCATCGAGGCCGCGCCGGTACGTCCAATGAATCCGTCATGTTCTTCTTCAACCGTTCTATCCCCGTCCAGGCGATCATGGCTCCGTTATCCGAGCATAATTCCAAAGGGGGTGCAACAAATTCCATGCCGTGGGTTTCCGCCAGTTTCTGCAGTTCAGCGCGGATTCGTCTATTGGCTGCGACACCGCCGGAAACCAC
>CAUJHN010000025.1 GCA_963204825.1 Pseudomonadota bacterium | reverse complement strand
CCATCGGCGGAACCGGCGGCGCCGTAATAGCGCAAAAAATCAGCATGACCGCCCTGCCGCAATTGGTTGCCGCCTTCCACTCGCTTGTGGGACTTGCCGCCGTGCTGGTTGCTGGCGCCGCCTTTTATGATCCTGAGACATATGGCATTGGCTATCAGGGCGAAATCATGGTCGGCAGTTTGGTTGAAATGTCTCTTGGCGCGGCCATAGGCGCCGTTACATTCACAGGCTCCATCATCGCTTTTGGGAAGCTGCAGGGCATACTCCCCGGAAAGCCAGTTACGTTCCCCAACCAGCACATCATTAATGCCGGCCTGGGTGGTTTCCTCATTTTTCTCATTATAATGCTCTGCGCGACGCAAGCCCCCTTCTTCTTTTGGGCTATAGTCATACTTTCCCTGCTTCTCGGCGTTCTTATCATTATTCCGATTGGCGGCGCTGACATGCCCGTTATCGTTTCCATGTTGAACTCCTATTCAGGATGGGCCGCGGCCGGAATTGGCTTTACGTTACAAAATGACCTGTTGATCGTCACCGGCGCGCTGGTCGGATCATCCGGGGCCATTCTTTCCTACATTATGTGCAAAGGCATGAACCGCTCTTTCATCTCCGTCATTCTGGGCGGCTTTGGCGGAGAAGCCGGCGGTAGCGGCAGCACACAAGATTACGGTGGACGCCAGCCGAAGATCGGTTCTCCCGAAGATGCCGCTTTCATCATGAAAAACGCGTCAAAGGTTATCATCGTACCCGGTTACGGAATGGCAGTATCACAGGCGCAGCACGTCTTGCGTGAAATGGCGGACATACTCAAACACGACAATGTCGAAGTGAAATACGCCATCCACCCGGTTGCGGGCCGCATGCCGGGTCATATGAACGTCCTTTTGGCAGAAGCGAATGTTCCTTATGACGAAGTATTTGAACTCGAAGACATCAATCGCGAATTCGCTCAGGCGGATGTCGCTTTCGTCATAGGCGCGAACGATATTACAAACCCAGCCGCAAAAAAGGACTCATCCTCTCCGATATATGGGATGCCGGTTCTTGATGTTGAAAAGGCGAAAACCGTGTTCTTTATTAAACGCTCTCTTGGGTCCGGTTATGCCGGAATTGACAACCCCCTTTTCTATGCCGAAAACACTTATATGCTTTTAGGCGACGCCAAGAAAGTAACGGAACAAGTCGTCAAAGGCATGGAATAATTGATAATCGAGAGTTTTAATGTGCGCTTCCCTAACTGATCGCTTCCTGGCCCCGGCGGGCTGGCGAACGCATTCTTTTGTCAATGCCGACACGGGGCATAAAATACACTATGGTTCCGTCTACCCGCCAAACGGCCCGCCGGACGCCGTTGTGGTTTGCGTAGGCGGCCTTAGCGAGTTCAGTGAAAAATATTATGAGGTCGCGCATGATATGCTGGATCGCAATTATGCCTTCTGGTTTATGGACTGGGCTTATCAGGGACGTTCGACACGGCTTGATAAATATCCGCAGCGCCGCCACTCTGATGGATTTGAAAAAGACGTTATGGACCTGGCAAAACTTGTCACAGACTACGTCAAGCCCGCCGCGGTGCATCCTGATCGCGGGCGGATTCCTCTCGTTCTATTGGGGCATTCCATGGGCGGAAATATCGGTCTTCGCCTGTTGGCAAAGCATCCAAAATACTTCGATGCGGCCGCCTTCACCGCGCCTCTGTTCGGAATATATAACTTTAATTGGCCGCTTAAGCTTCTTGCCCTGGTTTTACGCCCGTTAATGCCGCTTATCGGCAAGAGCTATGTATTCGGCGGAACGGACTGGAAACCTTTTATGCGCACATCTGACGGAAAGGATAAATTTTCATCAGATGCGTTACGGGACGCCATACATAATCACTGGTCAAATTCAGATGAAACGCTCCAGGTTGGAAATCCGACATTTCTTTGGGTTATAGAGGCCTTAAAGTCATCCGCCGCATTAAAAAGAGCAGGCGTTCTGGAATCCATCACAATTCCGGTTGTCATAGGCATCGCCGGTGAAGATACTATTGTGAACAACAACGATATACACATACAATCGAAACGCCTGCCCCATGCATATGTCGTTGAGATTCCCAAAGCGCGTCATGAGATTTTGATGGAACGCGATGAATACCGCGATGCGTTTCTGAAGACCTTTGACAAAATGATAGAAGATAATAGAATTGCAACGATAGAAAAATTAAAGCCTTTTTAAAGAGAGAGTTAAAGCGACATGCACAATTTTACAAGAAACAAAGATCGCCTAAGCGACCGTATCATGTTCGCCTTAGAACTTGCGTTACAGCAACAGGACCTTGAGTTATCCGAAGCCTTGAACAAAGCGCTGGAAATGTCCATGACCCGCAACACGGGCGGCGGTGAATTCGTGGAACGCCGTGATTACCCGAAAGACGTCGAAGAAATGCTGAAAAACCTGCGCGAACTCAAAGGCAAAAAGTGATCACCCGATAAGCTTTTTCCATTCTTCTTCGCTAAGAACCGTTACACCGAGTTCCTTTGCCGCCTTAAGTTTAGAACCGGCATCCTCCCCTGCGATGACATAGTCAGTTTTCTTTGAGACGGATCCGGCGACCTTGGCCCCCAGTCTCTCAGCATTCGCCTTCGCCTCCGCCCGCGTCATGGTGACAAGCGTTCCTGTAAACACCACGGTTTTTCCGGCCACGGGAGTATCCACCGCTTTCGGCCGCTCATACGGAAGGATCGTCAATTCCTTTTGTAATTCGTCAAGAATTTTACGGTTGTGCTTTTCTGCAAAAAAATCAATCAGGTCGTCCGCGACGCTTGGTCCGACATCTTCAATATTAATAACATCCGAAAAGGCCTCTCCGCTTTTGTCTTTTGCCTTCTCCAACTCTTCGCGCATATGCTCGAATGTTGTATAAAACGTCGCCAGTTTCTTCGCCGTCGCCTCGCCAATCTGACGAATGCCGAGCGCGTAAATAAACCGATCCAGCGCAATAATCCGCCGCTTTTCGATCGCTTCGAATAAATTTTTTGCAGATAAATCGCCCCATCCTTCGCGCGCGCGCAGGGGCGTTAAAGACTTTTTATCCTTTTCTTCTAAATGAAAAATATCCGCCGGATTTTTAATCAATCCGTCCTGATAAAATTCTTCGATGATCTTCGCGCCAAGCCCTTCTATATCGAACGCAAGGCGGCTGACAAAATGCTTTAATCTCTCCACCGCCTGCGCAGAACAGATCAATCCCCCCGTGCAACGCCTGGCGACTTCACCTTCTTCACGCGTTGCCGCGGATTGACAAATTGGGCAGCGGTTAGGGAATTTAAATGGCTTTGCGCTCTTTGGGCGTTTTTCGAGCACAGGACCGAGCACCTGCGGTATGACATCACCTGCTCTCTGGATCATCACATGGTCGCCGATGCGGACGTCTTTTCTTTCAATTTCATCTTCGTTATGCAGCGTCGCGCGGGAAACGACCACACCACCCACGGTAATAGGCTCAAGTTCGGCCACCGGCGTCAACGTTCCTGTCCGTCCCACCTGTATAGTGATGTCCTTCAAAATCGTTACTGCTTTTTCCGCGGGGAATTTATGCGCCGTCGCCCAGCGCGGAGATCTAGATACGAATCCCAAGCGTTCCTGCAACGCCAGATCGTTGATTTTATATACCACGCCGTCAATTTCATACGGCAGATCGGGCCGTATGACCATCACGCGGTTGTAATAATCCATGATGTCTGCAGCGGAAGAACACAATGCCGCTGGTTCCGCCTCGACAAACCCCCATGCCTTTAATTTCTGGCGTATTTCCCATTGCGATTTCGCAAACACCGTACTGACTTCGCCCAGAGCGTATCCGAAGAAATGCAATGGCCTCTGCGCCGTGATGGTTGAATCAAGCTGCCGGACACTGCCAGCTGCGGCGTTGCGCGGGTTTGCAAATATCTGCCTGCCGGCTTCTTCCTGCCTTTTATTGAGTTTGATGAAATCATCGCGCCGCATATAAATTTCGCCGCGTACTTCCAGAATATCCGGCACGCCCTTCGGCAAAGATTTCGGGATATC
>CAUJHN010000024.1 GCA_963204825.1 Pseudomonadota bacterium | reverse complement strand
TTTTCCCCAATGCGATAGAGCCTTTAGGCGACGAAATATCCCAGGGGAACGATTTTATTTATATCGGACGTATGGCCGCGCATAAAAATATTGACCGGATGATCGAGGTTTATGCGGAACTAAAGCACAGGCATGGCGTTGCCGGGCTTCTTCATGTAGTGGGGCCGGAATGGGATATCAGTATAGAAGATATGAAGACAATAGCGCGGAAATGTAAGGTGGAAGACTCTGTTATATTTCACGGCCCCGCGACACGGGAAGACATGCAAGAAATTTCCCGGAAATGTGGATATTTTTTATCTGCATCTTCTTTTGAAGGATTCGGCATGTCCATGCTGGAAGTCATGTCCGTTGGCCTTATTCCTTTCGTGCATGATAATGAGTCCTTCCGGGAGCTTATCGGGAGATCAAAGATTGGCCTGGTTACAAATTTTGAACTGGTGGAAAAGGCCGCCCGCGATATCGCTATACGATTGAAAGGCACAGAGGAAGAACAAAGGCGTAAAGCCCGTGATTTTGCCTTGGGATTTTCATGGGAAAAGCTCGCGAACGACACGGTGAAAGCTTACAGGAAATTTGCCAGATGACATCCCAGGTTGAAATATGCGCGCCTGAAACAATTCGGGGATGGAATATCGGGCGTGATTTTCCCGCCATTCTCGTTATAGCCTGCATCGCCTTTAATTTTGGCCTGTGCTTTATCAATGCGAACGTTACGCCCATATCGGCCGGCCCTATAATCCTTTGTGAAATTATCCTGATAGGACTGAGCGCTGCTTATGGGTTCCGGCGTCTGACAAAGGCCAAGATTTTCTGGCTAGGGGTTTTGGCGCTGCAGATTTTCTGGCTGGGTCTGCTCTCGATGGCGAAACAGGAATTACTGATGAAGCCGCTTCGCGATGTTATGATTTTGCCTATATTCGTAACGCTCGGCCTTGCGGCCTATAGGCTAGAGTTCACAAAGATCCTGTTATGGATCAGTGCGGCTATTACCGCCCTCGCCATGTTCGAAGTTCTGGCAGCTCAGACATTTCTGATGATATTCAATTTTAAAAGCTATTTCGTCGCAAAGGGCGCGATGGAGGACTTAAACTGGCTGGCGCTTAACACATTTGCCAGCGGCATCCGGCCCGGCGGACGTTTTTTATTCGACTTACCGGGCGTGCACCGCATTTCTTCTGTTTTTCTGGAACCCGTTTCCTTGGGATTTTATGCGTTTATATCGGCCCTCTATTTTGTTTGTGTCAAAAACACCATGACAAGATTGCAGTACGGACTTGGTCTGTTCATAAGCTTCCTGCTGATATGGCTATCGGACGGCCGTATGGCGCTTGGATGCCTGATTATCATGCTGTCTTTCAGGTCCATATTTTCACGATTGGACCACCGTTTTAGTCTGTTGATTTTTCCGCTTTGTCTTTTTCTTGCCTATGTCGTCGATCAGGCGCAAATACTAAATATCACCGGGGAGGGGCTTGGTGCGCGGATTCATTCTACGATGATGGTTCTTTCACAAAGTAATTTCGACATTCTTCTGGGGCTGTCAAAATATGCTTTCACCGCGGATTCCGGACTTGCGGATCTTTTGCAGAACCAGGGGATTTTGGGGGTTGTCCTCTACTGGATTTCTCCGGCTCTTTTTATAAGAAAGCTGCCACAGCAGGCGCGCATTTACCTGTTCGGTTTGTCCATATATCTGAGTTTCGGCTTTCTTTTATCGCCTGCCGTTTTTTCGATTAAGACGGCGGCGCTCTTATGGTTTTTATACGGGTATTTGATATCCAGAGACTTTACGCATGAAGCAATCGAACCCAATTCCAGATGATCTGAGTTTAAAAAACACGGATCATGCGCACTACATGCCTACATTGGACGGTGTGCGGGGCGCGGCGTGCCTGATCGTTGTGGCATCCCACCTGGACTACACGCTGAAACTGGGGTGGATGAAAGATCCGTCCGCAGTGGGATCATCGGGCGTGCTTATATTTTTCGCTCTCAGCGGCTTTTTAATGAGCATGCTCTATTTCGGCCGCCCCTGTAATTATGATTCCGCCATGAAATATTTTGTTTCGCGGTTTTCACGCATTACGCCAGCTTATTACATTGCGATTACGGCGGTGTGGCTGATCTATCTCATGATACCCGATTTCGAATTTCAGATGGAGCCCGTGATGCTCGCGCGCTCCTATGCCTTTATGGGCTCCGCCGGCGTGTTCTGGAGTATCCCGCCGGAAATACAGTTCTACTGTTTCTTTTTCCTGATCTGGCTTTCCTATGAAAGATATAAAGAAGGCAATCCATGGTGGCTGTCCGGCGTGGCTGTCCTTTCTGTAGTTTTTATTGCAACGAAATCATATTGGCCGGGAATATCCCTGCCTTCCAAGTACCATATATTTTTCTTTGGATTTCTTACCGCGGTTTTAATTCGGCGGCCAGGAGTCCGCAAATATGCCTCATGGCCGGTTACGCAAATTATTCTGGTTCTGGGTGCGGTCGTTTACTTCAATGTTTTTATTGTGTACGAGAATATATATGAAGATCTGCTTTACCCGGCGATAATCGCGCTCGCCGTCATGAGCATGAGCGCTACGACCTATTTTTCCTGGTTCTTTCAGACATCTTTTATGCGCATGATAGGAAACGCGAGTTTTTCGATCTATTTAATTCACCATCCGATTATTCAGCTGATTCATCGCTTCTACCTTCCCAATGGCCAGTCTATGGTACTGAACGTAGCGATCATTGCGTTCATATGCATGGTCATCCCGGTGATTTTCTATTTCACCGTGGAGCGGCATCTGAACAAATGGGTGAAAGGAAAAGGACTTTCGGCCGCGGCTCTGTTTAAAAGGCGCCATCTCCAGGAATCGACGCGGGCGCGGTGACTTGCGGCGGATCTTCAGATAGCCATTGCTTGACGAACGCGGCCATGTCCCGATCTTCTCCCTGCATTGCAGGCCCGCACAGAGGATCATAACTCCACGCCGTCCAGCTGATTTGCGGCCGCTCGTTGAGATAGGTCTTCAAAGGCGCGCCATAATTTTCTTCGCTGCCAAAAAACACCTGATTTTTTGACTTCTCGTTCGAACTCCATCCCCACTCGGTGATAAAAATGGGCAGGGTTCTGGACGCGTTTCCGAATAGTTCGTCCCAATCCGCCGCCGAATAATTTGGGTAAAGATGCATGACGTAGCTGACATTCCTGTCATCAAGCGGATATTGCTCGGCAAAAGAGGGGATCTGGCTCCAGTGCGGAGAACCGATTAAAAGGAGCGTACGCGGCGCCCCTTCACGAATCATATCCACCCATTCCTGCATGGTGTCGCGCCATTCGGCCAGGTTTTTTTCGTTCTTATCATCCGGCGCTGTGGGCTCGTTAAAAATTTCATAGATAATGTTTGTGTTTGTGGCGTAGCGCGGGGCCACGCGTTTCCAAAAATCTTCCAGTTTTTTTGTAATTTTTTCGTCTTTCCAGGAGCCTATCTCATGCCAGTCTATAATGCAGTATACCCCGCTTTGCTGACATTGACGCACAGCCGGATCCAGATAGCCGCTGATATATTTATCGGCGCCGATGCGGTCCCATTCCTTGACCTGCACGGGGAGCCGCAGCACATTCGCGTTCCACTTTTCTTCTGAAACGGTTACCTTTTCCATCTGTGAAAGTGAATTGTGCCATTCAAGACTGCACAGGCTTACGCCGCGCAGCTGCACTTCACGGCCGTCAACCGTCTCTATATGGTTTCCTGCGATCTGCAAACGCGGCAATTGCCCATTGGCAAAGGCCGGTGTTCCAAAGACGAGGACGGCACAGGCGAATGCAAATAATTTGAAATTTCTTTTCATGATATCCTCTTTACAACTAAATTCAGGCTTTTGCATGGCTGCGATAAAGGGCGATGTGCGCTTGGGCTATATTCGGCCATTCTCTTATCATCATATTTTCTTTGAGAAAAGCGGGCTCTGGATGCCGCTCCAAACGGCCTTCCATGATTTTTGCAACACATGCCGCCGCATCCTGCGCGTCTTTGACGCTGTGGGATATTTTCTTCATCCATGGGGGCGTGATGGACGAATGAACGGTAATCAACGGAAGCCCGTGTTTGATGCACGCCAGCGCCGATCCGCGCTTTTCAGTAATACCGTCTGGAAACGGCAGAAGGGCGATTGTCGATTTCTGCAACTCTTCCGATACGACATCGGATGGTTCGTTTAATATAAGGTCAATGGCGTGTTCGGTGGCGGAGCGGCGAACACGCCGGGTTATATCGCTGTCTTCCCGCAGAACGGATCCTATGATCGCCGCTTTGATTGTATTATCCTTTTTCTTCAGGATTTTGACAGTATCTATAAACAGTTCGATTCCTTTGTCCGGCGCGATTTGCCCAAAATAGATAATCCGTTCGCCGTTGACCGCCGGCGGCGCGTCCATTTTCTTTGCAGTGATGTTTTCACCGATGGGGATGATGGTGGCATTACAGGCCAAGGGAAAGAAACGCAGGAAATTCCGCCGTTCATTCTCATTCGTGAAGGTAATTTTTTTTGCCAGTATGGCATGTGGCAAGAAAATGGCTTTGCGCAGAAGGTGAAAAACGGTGAATTCGTGCAGTGTGGTGAATATTGGAAACAGGAAGAACGGCAAAGCGGCGGGGGCGATGGAATATCCCATGCCTAAAGTGGGATATTGCAGATGGAAGATTACGCCCCGGTGTCCCTTATATTTACGCAGTAATCCAAACAGCGTGCGAAACGACCAGTCGTCGAGGATTTCTATATTTGCGTCTGCTCCTTCGGCGCGAACGGCGGCGCAGAGTTTTTTCGTATAATCGACCACCCCGCAACTGGCGCCCGGTATATGGGTCACCAGATAAATTATTTTCATATTTTATTCCCCCTGCGTCAGTGCCATCAGGAGTTTGCGGACATGGCCATCATCCTGTCAATCACATCTTCCCACCCCATAACATTCTCTGAGGAGATTGTGCGGCGATCCAGAGCCATGGCGCTTTCAAACGCCCTGATGACACTGTCGGGTTCGTCATGGGTATAGGCCATGACATGGGGCCGCCCCTTCGCCGCAAAAGCAGGGGCGACGATAGGAAGGCGGCAGTAAGTGTACTGGACCAGCTTCAGGCTGGATTGGCTGAGATATTCCGTGCCTGCGATATTGGCATAAGGGGCCAGACCGATGTCCGCATGCCTGATGTACCGAACCAGCTGCCGAAACGGCATTTCCCCATATTCGATGACATTCGACATGGGGGGACCGATTTTGGACCCTTTGCCAAAAGGATGAAACGTCCAGTCGGGGAAATGTGCCGCCAGCATCCGCACCGTTTCGGCATCGAACAACATATCGCCGACACTGATGGCGTTCTTAGGTGCGGCATACGGATTGGGCGCGGGTTGGTCGAACAAGCCCTTATCGATTGCCTGAGGAATGTAACGCGTGGGCGTGCCTTGCGGAAAATCGTTGGCCACCACGGCGGCATTCAGCCGCACCATATTGAAATGGTGGAGCGCTCTCCGCTCACTGTCTTCTATAATCGGGTGAAATTTAACAACCCCGGACCTGTCGCTGAAGTTATAAATAAACTTCGCATAGGGGCACAAGGCCCGCAGGCGTGGAACCAGCATAACCCCTGCGCCGCTTTCAACGACAAAATAATCGGCATCTTTCACGTCATCCAGCATGTTTTGCGGAAGAAGCCTGGGGTAGAGCGCGAATAGCGGCCAAGCCAGATAATTGAGAAATTTGTTCTTGAGATTTAAGGGGTGGAAGAGGGGAAGCCAGGTGAATTTTTTGATCTTTCTGGCGATCAATACCCATTGGTTATAAGGGGGTTTGAGCTGTTTGCCGCCTTTTTTGAGAAAGGAAAGCGGGCTGGTCCCCGCGGTTATGAAATCGACGTCTATGTTGCGTTTTGCCAGGATATCCGCCCAAAAATGAAAACCCGTTTTACGATCTGAATCCGCGGCATGTCCGGAAATCAGGACGACTTTCATGTTTCATTCCTTTCTGATTTTCCATCTGTACATCGTGTACAGAATTGCGCCTCCCCCTGTGATAACGGTTGTAACAACCACGCCGTAGACACCCAGCGTCACCAACGCCATGACGCCGGAAATAGTTGCAAGCGATAATTTTAAAATGCCGCTGTAAAGGACAAGATCATCCCTGTGCATGGCGTAAAGCGTATAGGCGCATATATCGGACCCCATGCGGAACAGCAGCGCGGCCAGCATCATCCAGAGCAGAGGCAGATATTCCATGGCGGTCGGCTGGCGCGTGAAGCCGATCAGGAAGGGAACGACCATGGCGGAAGCAACGGACAAAAGCATGGTTAGGCCCAGGGCGCGGTAAGCGCTATCCCGCACCAATTGTTTAAATCTGTCCATTTCCAGGTGTCGGTAGGCAAGGATCAGGCGGGGGCGGTACACCTGTAAAACCCCGGCGCCGACGAGATTGCAGATCGCATTTACGACCTGCCAGAAAAGGATATAAACTCCGGCGATTTCCAGGCTTAGGAAAAAGGTGATGAGATAGCGGTCTATATAAATGGTCAGCGCGCTGATCACGTCGCTTATATATATGCGCCATGATTGTGTTATATGCGTTTTATACCAATCCAGGCAAAGAGGGGCCGTGAAAGCAGAGCTCCACGGCCATTCGCGCGTTAAAAACGCGGCGATGAGCGTGGTTATGGCGCCGCCCGCGATCCAGAAAATAAATACGGCATCCAGACTCCTGAGCGCGGGCCACAGATACGCAACCGCCATGAAAAGATAAATCCAGCTGGCGGATTGTATGGTCAGCAATATGTTCGCGAGCTTTGGACGATGCAGGTTGTTGGTCAGAACGAATATATCCATGCAGATATGTTCGAAGATGATAACGATGAAGGATAAAATGATCAGATCTATTTTCCCGAAATACCAGCCTGCGGCCAGGGCAAACGGAAGGCATAACAGGTAAAGGCATGCAACGCCTGTCCCGTAATGCCGTAAATTCTGCGTCATTTCTTCCAGCGGCTGGTTGACGGCCAGACGGCTTAAATTAGAAAACACGCCGAGCCGGAGAGCCATCTGGACGATGGCGGACGCTCCGCTGACCAGCCCATAAATACCGAGCGCTTCGAGGCCTATATATCTGACGATAAAAAGCGCCAGAAAAAATTTCCCGGCCAGCATGCCGATACGCAATGACATGATGCTGGTCGCGGAAAACAGATCCAGTCTATGCAGCGCCTCGTGCAGCTTTTTTATCATGCGTTATGCTTAGGCCTGTTTGTTCAGAATGACTGACGGCGTTTCTTTGGTGTATTGACGCAGGGATATCGTCGCTTTTTTTAGGGCTTTTTTAGAAGTCTTGCGGCCTTCAACCACCAGAATGGATTGATCTGCAATACCTGCGATAATTTCTGCATCGGTGGTGCTTCCAATGGGGGAGGCGTCGATCAGAATGAAGTCATATTGGGATTTCAAAGTCATAAGAAGATTTTCGAACCGCCCGGAGGATAGCAAGTCGACATTGTACGAGCCCAGATTTCCGGCAGGAATAATCGCCATGCCCCGATCGCTTTTGTGAATGGCTTTTGTGTAATCGATACCGCCGGACACAATTTCGGCTAGGCCCGGCATGGGGTTTATCTGGGCGAGCTCTGCAATCGCCGGGTTTTTGGTATTGGCATCTATAACGATCACGCGCCGCTGTATGGATGCCAGATATCGTGCTACGGCGATCACATTGGTGCTAACGCCTTCGCCGAAAGAAGCCGCCGTAAAGAGAACGATCTGCGGCGTCTTCTTTATAGCGAGCGCAAGGCATACGCGCTTGATTTCATCGTAATAATGCGGCCTGTTCTTATTGGCCGCTTCACCCAGCGGATTTTTAACCTTGGGAAGGCTGCCGACCAGACGCAAATTAAGCGTCTTGCGGACATCTTCCGGCCCTTCCACGCCGCGATCGACCAGTTCCAAAAGAAGAACGGCCCCTGTGGAAACCATTATGGCGAGTATCGTTAAAACCAGGGCTAAAATGGATTTGGGGGTGCCCATGGGCTCTGTCGGCATTTCAGCCGGTGATACGATGTGCGCATCGGCCCGGTTGTAGCCCAGTTGTGATTTCAATTGTTCGTAGCGTTCGAGGAAGCTGTCTAAAAGTTTCCGGTTCGCGGCTTCTTCCGCTTCCAGGCTCTCCAGCGCGATCTGCTTTTGGCGAAGCGTATCGGCCTGACCGTTGAGTTCTTCAAGACGCGCGCGCAGAAGAGATTCCTGCTTCGTCGCGGCGTCAAGTTCAAGGGCAATGGAATCTCTGGTTTTGCTTCGTTCCCGCGCGAGATCGGATTCTACCTGGTCCACTTTTTTCTTTGCCGCGCGTATTGCCGGATGGTTCGGGCCATATTGCGCGCCAAGGGATTTCAGTTCCTGCCTTGCGGCGCTGGCGGCGGCCTTTAATTCCTGAAGGTACGGCGTGTTGGGTTCACCGAGGGCGGCCTTTTCGTCCGTGGCGGATAAGGCGTCATACCGGGATTGCAGCATAAGTTTCTGCGTCTCAACGGGGACGAGCTGTTCAGTCAAATCCGTGATTTGCTGATAAATCAGGTCTTGTGAATTCTTACCCAGAACAATGCCGGCTTCTTTCCGGTACTCTTGCACGGTCTGGGATTTTACCTGACTCTCTTTACGCAGCGCGGCAATCTGTTCTGAAAGCCAGCTGTTAATCGCGGCTACTTGCTCTTTCTTGTTTGCTATCTGATACGCAATATAGTTCTGCGCATGCGTATTGACGAACCTTGCGGAATTATAGGGATCCGATGAAATATAGGATATTTCGATTACGCGCGATTTTCCGACAGGCGTGACGGTAAGGTTCTTTATGAAGGTTTTTAAGTCCTTATATCTTTCCGCCTTGGATTCTTCGGTGGCGTTCGCGTCTATGGTTTTCCCGGTAATGGCATCCAGCGTTTTGTGAATAAGCGTAGGGGATGAAATGACCTTCACTTGCGTTTCAATGGTCAAATCATCAAAGCGTCCTGCCGGAATCGCCTCCTGAAAATCGGCGGAATTGATCTGCTGATTGTCAATGATAACGGATGTCATGGCCCGGTATTTATCAGGTTTTAAGGCGACATACAGAAGCGCAGGCGCAACAAGGACGGCCAAGATGCCCATTAAGAGCGCTTTTCTGCGCCATAGGATGTGTACCAGCGCGTAAACGTCGAAAACATAGATATCGTTGGCGGCCGACATTCTTCTGTCTGTTATCCTGCGGTCCATACTGAAATTCCCTTCTAAAACCAGCGACGTGGGATAACGACGGTATCCCCCGGCTTCAACATGGTTTTTTCGTCGACATCAAAAACGCTTAAACCTTCTTTTACATGCCGCGTCACTTCGCCGCTATGTTCGTCTGCCCGGTATGTATAGCCGCCCGCGATGGCCACGGCCTGTAATACGGTCATGTTCGGCACATATTCATATTTGCCGGGCAGTTTTACTTCGCCGAGAATATAAACATTTCGATATGCCGCCACTTCCACGCTGACCTGCGGATCGACCAGATATCCAGGCGATAATTTATCCGCAATCGATTTTTCCAGATCCTGCGTCGTATAGCCGGCGGCATCTATTTCTTTGATCAGCGGAAACGAAATCTTTCCATTTTGTTCAATCATATAATCCCCGGTCAGGTTCTGCTGGTCGTATACCGTGACGTGGACCTTGTCGCCTATGCCAAGCGTGTAGGCATTTTCTACGGGTGCTATTTTATAAGTTCCCGCACCGCCGGCGCATCCCGTCAAAATGGCCATAAAGAGAAGATTGAGGAGACTTGTTCGTATCATCATGCACCGCGCCTAAAATTGTAATCGGAGTGAAGCCCCGTAGTTATTGCTTTCATAGCTTTCAAGATCGGGAGAGGGGTCTTTTTCATCCTGATTTATATACTGATACGACGTTGATAACCAGACATTTTGGTTCATTTTATAGGTTACCTGCATTATGCCGTCGATCGTTTGAAGCCGGCCTTTGTCGATCCCTTTATAGACACGGTCAAGGATGCCAATGGATGGTTCAAGGAAAACATTGGGGAACAGCTCATAGTACGCGGAAAGGCGAAGAGAGTTGTTGATGCTGGCCGAACTGTTATCCAGGCTGGTCTCTTCTATGGTCCTGCTTCCCTGCAGCAGAAAGGACGCAAGGGGCGATGGTTCCCATTTCAGGTTGATCCCATATGCCATGGTGTCTATGTCCGAAAACATATGATCTTCCATGGATCTGTGAATCTGCCCGGCGTGCAGGGACATGCTTGTTACGTCCGAAAAATTGATAATCGTGCCGATGCCGGCTTCCGTTTGAACGGCATCGCGATTAAACTCATTGTCATCCAGAGCGCGGTCGTAATTAATGTCGCTTATATTAAGATAGAGAAAAGGGGCGAAAACGGCTTCTTTAGCGGCCCTGCCGATATTTGTTTGAAGGGAGTACTCGGTCCTGTCCCTGTCGCCGTTATCAATATTCCCTGCCAGCCCTTTCGTATCGTCAAAAACAAAACGCTTGATGCCCGCCAGAATCTTAAGCGCGATATTTTGTCCTTCATGCGCCACGCCGGTCGTGCCTTCAAAGGCATGGTAGACTGTGGGGGCAATAGCCGACTGTTCATCCGGCGACCCACGGCGTACGTGATCTTTTGTGTAGGAAACATTCAGCGGGATGCTCAGATCTTCCAGAACATCGGCTTTGGCATCGATATGACCGCCGTAATCTTTGTAGTTTTCGCTCGTGATGTCATTGTAATGCGCTTTTTCAAAAAACAGATCCGCGTTCAGTATATGCCGTTCGAAATCTGATTTGATGGATAACGCCGGACGCACGGCGTAAAGGAAATCATGCATCTGATTGACGGACGATGCGTATATGTTGTCGCTGTACCGGAAGGCGTTGGTGATGCTGGGGTAAAGCGTAAACCCTTTTGCCGGAATTCCCTGCGGATCGTAATCAGGATTTCGTCTTGTGTTGATGGATAGTTCTGTTTCATCTGGTTTTATGATGGCCGCCGAGGCGCCGGATGCGATCAGGTACGTAAAAACCCCCCACAGCAGCCCGAAAAATTTCAGGCGCTTTCTGCGTGAATCGCAGGATGCGATGGGGGTGGTCATTCTGGCGTTCTACACTAAAGGTTATGGAATACAATGTGGTTTCTTTTCAAGGCAGCAGGATATCCTCTGTCTTGTGAAGACTTATTTTCGTAACGCGTTTTTCGCGGCAAGATTGATCATCGCACTCGATGCGATAACATTTTTAAGGGGAAATGGGTTCCATCAGCGGTTATGCCGTTACGGCGCGCGTCCACCAGGCGGGGTAGGATTTTTCACACCGCTTTTGCACGTCCATGCATTGCGCGCGATTTTCAAAGATACCAAAAACGCATGATCCGCTGCCGCTCATCCGGGCCAGCAGGCATCCATTCTGTTCCAGAAAGGCGCGGGCCGTTAAGATTTCAGGCAAAATATGCTCTGCCGCCTTGCTTAAATCATTTCCCGTCCGCGACAGGAACTGGACGAAGTCTGACAAGGACCCGAAGGACTCCGGCAGTGTGATTTCACTTCGATATGTGTTTTCCCTGGCGGCGAACACGTCTTTGGTGGCGACGGGCGCGCCCGGCCAGATTAAGACCATGGGAAGGGGCGGCAGCGCCGGGACGGGTGTAATCCTCTCTCCAATTCCCTGAAAACGGCATGGCGCGCTTTCGTAACAAACGGGCACATCGGCGCCGAGCTTTAAAGGATCGCCCGTAAATTTCTTTTGGAACAGATCCTCCAGCGCGTGAAGGGTCGCCGCTGCATCCGCCGATCCGCCGCCGAGCCCGGCGCCGATGGGGATATTCTTCTCCAAATGGATTTTGCAATTTTCCGCAATGCCCGTGTTTCCAAAAAACATCCGCGCTGCGCGTGTGACCAGATTGTCGCTTTCAATCCCGCTTGCGAAAGGTCCGGATACGGAAAAAGAAAAGCTATCGCTTTCTTCAACGCTCACTATATCGGCGGCATCGTCTGCAAACACGACGAGTGAATCGAGAAGATGGTACCCGTCTTCCCTCTTGCCCATAACATGCAGGTAGAGATTGATTTTCGAAGGGGCGCTTAAGGTAACGGCGGTCATGGCCGGATCACTGCTTGACGGGTTCTTCCATGCGGGTCTTGGCTTCCATGACCTTGGGATTTTCGTTCGTCAGCCCGTCGTTGATTTTTGCTTCCAGCATGGTCTTCATCGCATTTTCCTTGGCGTGGTTCAGGGCGCGCTGCCACTGAAAACGCGCTTCGTTCTTGCGGCCCACGCGCCAGTAAGCATCACCGAGGTGATCATTGATCGTGGGGTCGTATGGAACCATCTCAACGGCCTTTTCCAGTTCCGCGGCCGCTTCGTTGTATTGTCCCATTTTGTAGTAAACCCAACCAAGCGAGTCCACGATGTAACCGTCATCGGGTTTCAGTTTCGCGGCTTTGGCGATTAACTCGAGCGCTTTGTCCAGCTTTTTACCCTGGTCCGCCCAGCTGTATCCAAGATAGTTCAGCAGGTAAGGGTGGTTCGGCTGAAATTTCAGGGCGCCTTCCAGATCGCTTTCGGCCTTTGTTAAATTGCCGCTGCGTTCATAACTCATGCCCCGGGCGTAGAGCAGATGCCAGAAATCGGACCCGACCTTGCCTCCCAGCGCTTCTTCAGCGCGGTCATAGGCTTTAATCGCATCCAGATGCTTTTCCGCCCGGCGATACACGTCGCCTATCTGGATGAGCGCGTTGACATCCTTATCTGACTGATAGGCTTTTTCCAGAAACGCAATGGATCCATCAATGTCTCCGTCTTCTTCCAAAAGCTCCGCCGCGCTGCGCTGCGCTTCCAGATAGGCGTCGCTGCCAGGCTGAATAGATTTGTAAAAATCAATGGCTTCTTTTGTGTGTTTGCTGCGAACCATCATCCGCGCCATCAGGATTTTCGTTTCATCCTTGGCCGGATCCAGATATTGCGCGATCCTTGAAAAGACGAGGGCGGAATCGTCGCTTTGATCCGTGAACATTATGCGTGATATGTTATAAAACGCTTCTGCCGCGCCTTCCGAAGGCGTTTGAATACGATGCTTCGTCGCCAGCGAATTGTCTTTTCTTTTCGCCTGCAGCTCCTTGATACGGGGGGAGGCCACGGCGTTCGCTTCGTATTGCGTGATCAGCATTTCATAAATTTTATTCGCGATTTCAGTGAAACCCTGGCGGCTATAGACGTCAGCCATCATTTCGAGCGTGTGTGCATCCGCGCCGCCGCCGTTGAGCACGTTGACAAGGTAACGTTCCGGTTCCTTCACCTTGCCCATGTAATCCGCGATCAGCAGCGCATGATAGGCGTGAAGAGGGCCCGCGGCGATCAAAGCCTCTTCATCCACTTTCTTTTCAGGCGCGCCCGCCCAGGCGGCCAGGATGGGCCGAATGAAATCGGCGATATCGTTCTTGGGCATTTTGGAAAGCGTTTTGATGGCCGGGTCGTATTCCTGCCGGGCGATCTGATCGACGCTGATGAAAATAAGCGCAAGAACATTCTTGTTATCTTCTTCCAGAACTTTTCTGGCAAGAACGATGGCGCGGTTGGCATCGCCCGCCTGCATGGATAAAATCATCGCCCGCTGCTGCAGTTCGATATTATCGGGGTCCATGGCAATGGCTTTGTCGAGATATTTATTGGCCGCGCCCCAGTCCTGACGGTTCTGGGCATACCACCCGGCTAAATAGGTGCCCGCCTGCGTATCGCGCTGATAATCCATCGATGCTGTCGGCATGATCATCAGGGAGGGGCGATCATCCTTGCTGTTGAACCAGTCGAACCAGCCGGTCGAACCGCCGTTATCATCGCAGGCCGAAATCAATGCCAGTGCGCTGAGCGCGGTCAGCAGTTTCAATCGCTTGCTATTCATTTTCATATTCCAATCCATTCGCGCTTACATATTCGGATAATTCGGCCCGCCGCCGCCCTGCGGCACCGTCCAGTCTATATTCTGAGAGGGATCTTTAATATCGCAGGTCTTACAATGCACACAGTTTTGCGCATTGATCACGAACTTTTTCGCGCCCGCGTCTTCCACCACTTCATAGACTGCGGCCGGGCAGTAACGCTGCGCCGGCTCCGCGTATTCAGGTAGGTTGACGGCGATCGGAATGGAAGGGTCCTTCAGTTTTAAATGCGCGGGCTGGTCTTCCTCATGCATCGTATTGGAAAGCTGCACGGATGTCAGCCGGTCGAACGTGAGCACTCCGTCCGGTTTTGGATAGTTGATTTTCCGCGCATCCTTCGCCTTCGAAAGCTGCTTGTGGTCGGCATGGTTCTTTAACGTGTAGGGAAGCATCCATCCGCCAATGGTCTGGAAACCTGCATGCAAAAGCCCGCCCCATAATCCCCAATGAAAACCGGGTCTTATATTGCGAACCTTATAGAGTTCTTTATAAACCCAGGATTCCTTGAAGGCCGCTGCGTAACCTGTGCATTCACGTGTCGCCGCACCAGATTGTAATAACTTGGAAATCTCTTCGGCCGCGATCATGCCGGATTTCATCGCCGTGTGATTGCCCTTGATCTTGGGCACGTTCAGGAATCCTGCCGTATCGCCGATCAGAACCCCGCCGGGGAAGGTGAGCTTGGGTAAAGACTGAAGCCCGCCTTCGACCAGCGCCCGGGCGCCATAAGAAACGCGCCTGCCGCCTTCCAGATATTTGCGGATGGCGGGATGCGTTTTAAACCGCTGCATTTCTTCGAAAGGGGAGAGATACGGGTTGCGGTAATCAAGGCCGGTGACGAAACCGATCGACACCATATTCCCGCCCATGTGATACATCCACGACCCGCCATATGTTTGCGAATCCATCGGCCAGCCGACGGTGTGCATGGTAAAACCTTCTTTATGTTTTGTGGGATCAATCTCCCACAACTCCTTGACTCCCAAGCCATAAGTTTGCGGATCGGAATCCTTTCTTAAATCAAACTTTGAAATGAGTTTCTTGGTCAAAGACCCGTGGCACCCTTCGGCGAAGACGGTCTGTTTCGCATGTATTTCGACGCCGGGGGTGAAATCCGGACGCTTTTCGCCGTCCGTCCCTATCCCCATATCGCCCGTCGCTATACCGATCACTTCGCCGCTCTCCTTATATAATACTTCGGCCGCGGCAAATCCGGGGAAAATCTCAACCCCCACGTTTTCGGCCTGACCGGCCAGCCAGCGGCCAAGCTCCCCCAGACTTATTATATAATTGCCGTGGTTGTGCATCTGCGGTGGGGTGGGCAGGGCGATGGCCGCCTTTTCGGTAAGGTAGAAGAAGTGATCTTCGGTCGCCTTGGTGGTGAGCGGCGCGCCTTTGTCTTTCCAGTCGGGGATCAGTTCGTCCAGCGATCTGGTTTCAAACACCGCGCCGGACATCAGGTGCGCGCCGATCTCCGATCCTTTTTCCAGGATGCAAACGCTTAGATCAGGGGAGAGCTGTTTCAGCCGGATGCCGCAGGCAAGGCCGGACGGCCCGCCGCCAACGATGACGACGTCATATTCCATGACATCACGGTCTGCGCGGATGGGGGTAGGCAACGGCTGCTCCTTGTCTTTGATTATGGTACAGGGTAAGTGTAAACAAACACATTATATATAATGCGTTTGTGTCACCCTGAACGAAGTGAAGGATCCCGTGAGATTCTTCGCTGCGCTCAGAATGACAAAGCGTATATATAAGGTATCATTTTGGGAGCCGGAGGCAAATGGCGAGATCGATCCAAAATCCGCTGATTACCGCTCTGCAGTGGCATATAGATGCCGG
>CAUJHN010000023.1 GCA_963204825.1 Pseudomonadota bacterium | reverse complement strand
AGGAAATAGTGTTTCATGAAGCGTTCGACGGCGCGGCCGGTGCGGCGGTCGTTGTAGCCGAGGCGATTTGCAAGATCCGGTTGGATATCGAAATGGAGGCGTTCTTCCGCGCGGCCCGCGATGTCATGCAGATGGCAGCGGACGGTGAGAAGGAAGTCGTGGCTCTTGGCGAAGCGGGCGGATTCCGATTTGGTGAGGATGCCGAGGCCGACGAGATCATCCAGCGATTTTGCGCCGTACAGCACGTCGGTTATCCAGAGCAGGGTCTGAAAATCCCGCAGGCCGCCTTTGCCTTCCTTGATGTTGGGTTCGAGAACATAGCGCGTATCCCCATAGCGGGCGTGGCGGGCATCGCGTTCGGCGAGTTTGTTGTGCACAAAAGTCTGTTTGTCTTCCTTTGCAAAGAGGAGAGTTAGTTCATTGCGCAGCAACGCGGCGGATTCTCTGGGGCCGTGGATGAGGCGAGCGTCCAGAAGGCCGGTCATCACCTTGCTGTCCTTTTTGCACAAATCGACACAGTCTTTTACGGTGCGGACCGAATGGCCGATTTTTTCGCCTTCATCCCAGAGGGCATAGAGGAAGGCTTCAATGGCCTTGTTTTCTTTTGCAGTGGCTTCACGCGGGAGGAAGAACATCAGGTCGATATCAGAATGCGGGCAGAGTTCGGCGCGGCCATAGCCGCCAAGGGCCATGAGGCAGATGCCGGGCGTGTCCTTGAATTTTTCAGCGGCCAGCTTTTGCAGCTTTTTGTCCATTTCCCTAGAGCGGCCCACACAGAATTCTGGGCCGCGGATTTTACGGGTGCTGAGTTTTTCGAGCAGGGTCATTTGGGCAGCAGCGATTTGAGTTCGTAAAGGATGTCGAGCGCTTCGCGGGGGGAGAGCGTGTCGGGCTCGATTTCGGCGATGCGTTTTTCAGCTAGGCTATCTTTTGCGGCTTGTTTTGGCGCGGATGTCTGGAAGAGCGGCAGATCGTCCGCGAGGCGGGTGAGCGCGCCGGAATGTTCGCCTTTGTTTAGAAGGTCGAGGACTTGCTGCGCCCGTTCGATGACGTTGGCGGGGAGGCCGGCGAGCCTTGCGACATGGATGCCGTAGGAGCGGTCCGCCGCGCCGGGCTGGACCGCGTGCATGAAGATCACATCGCCTTCCCATTCGCGGACTTGCATGGAGTAGCAGGCGAGGGCCGCAAGGCGGGATTTCAGGTTCGTGAGTTCGTGGTAGTGGGTTGCGAATATGCTGCGGCATTTTGCAACATCGTGGAGTTGTTCGACGCAGGCCCAGGCGATAGAGAGGCCATCATATGTCGCCGTGCCGCGTCCGATTTCATCGAGGATGACGAGAGAACGGTCGGTAGCTTGGTTTAGGATTGTTGCGGTTTCGACCATTTCGACCATGAAAGTGGAACGACCACGGGCGAGGTCATCGGCGGCACCAACGCGGGAGAAGCATTTATCGACGATGCCGATGGTGGCCTCATCCGCGGGGACGAAGGAGCCCATTTGGGCGAGGATGACGATGAGGGCGTTCTGGCGCAGGAAGGTGGATTTACCAGCCATGTTGGGGCCGGTGAGGAGCCAGAGCCGGGCTTCCGGGTTCAGGGCGCAGTCGTTGGGGACGAAGGCGGTGCCGTCTTTTTGCAAGGCGGATTCCACCACTGGATGGCGGCCGCCTTTGATATCGTAGGCGAAGCTGTCTTCCATTACGGGCCGCGTGTAGCGGTTTTGCACGGCGAGTTCGGCCAAGGCCAGGGCGACATCCAGTTCCGCAGCGGCGCGGGCGAGGGTGCCGAGGGCGTCGGAGTTCGCAACGGTTTGTGCAACGAAGTCTGCGAAGAAGCGTTGTTCCAGAGCGAGGGATTTTTCGGCGGCAGAGGCGATGTCGCGTTCGAGTTCGGAGAGTTCTGGCGTTGTAAAGCGGGCGTTGTTGGCGAGCGTCTGGCGGTGGATGAAGGGGTTTGAGGAATCTTCCTTCTTCACCATCAGGCGGTCGGCGTGGCGGGCAGGAACTTCGATGAAATAGCCCAGCACGTTGTTGTAGGAAATTTTCAGGAGGTTGATGTCCGTGTCTTCGCGGTATTTTGCCTGCAGTTCGGCGATCAGGCGCTTGCTTTCGTTACGCAGGCTGCGGAGATGGTCGAGGTCCGGCGCGTAGCCATCGCGGATAAAGCCGCCGTCGCGGTCCAGCATGGGGAGCGTGTCATCCAGCGCGGCGGAGAGCGTGTCTTTGAGGGCTTGCGAATTGGTGTCCTGCTGCAGCTCCGATGCAAAATGCTGCAGCACCGGTTCATCGCCCGATGCGAGAAGAAGGGCACGGATGGTTTCGCAGAGGGCCAGGGCATCCCGCACCATGCCGAGGTCGCGCGGGCCGCCGCGCCCGATGGAGAGGCGGGACAAGGCGCGTTCCATATCGGGGAGTTCGCGCAATATATCCCGCAAGCGGTCGCGTAAGGGGGCGAGGTTGGCGAAGGTTTCTACCTGATCGTGGCGGGATTTGATTTCGGGCAAATCTGTGAGCGGTGCGGAGAGGCGGGATTGCAGAAGCCGTGCGCCCGCGCCGGTGACGGTTTTATCGATTGTGTCCAAAAGACTGCCACGGCGTTCGCCGGTTTGGGTGCGGACGAGTTCGAGCGAGCGGCGCGTGGCCGGATCGATTTCCATGACTGCGCCGCCGATGATGCGCCGGGGGCGGAAGATGTTTGGCATCTTGCCTTTTTGGGTGCGGTTCACGTAGTCGATGAGCGCGCCGGCGGCGGCGGTTTCCGCGCGGGATAATGCGCCAAAGGATTCGATGGTGCCGACGCCAAAGACGCTTTCGAGGCGTTTTTGCGCGTTCTGGCTATCGAACAGGCTGGATGGTTGCGGCGTCATGATATTGCGCTGCTGCGCGAAGATGTCCTGCGTGGCGAGGCGGTCTTGTAGCAGTAGTTCGGATGGGCCGATACGGTCCAGCGCGGCGGCGAGTTTGTCGCGTTCGGCAGGCTGGACGAAGAATTCGCCGGTGGAAAGATCCAGCCATGAGATGCCGAAGGCTCCGGCGGTTTCGCACACGGAGGCGAGGTAATTGTTTTCGCGTGGGGAAAGCAGCGTGTCTTCGGTCAGCGTGCCTTGCGTCACCACACGGATCACATCGCGATTCACGAGGGCTTTATACCCGCCGCGCTTTTTGGCTTCTTCGGGCGTTTCCGTCTGTTCGCAGATGGCGACGCGGTAGCCGGAGCGGATGAGTTTTGCGAGGTAGGGCTCGTAACTGTGGAACGGCACGCCGCACATCGGGATGTCGTTGCCTTCGTTTTTGCCGCGTTTGGTGAGCGTGATGTCGAGGCATTCGGACGCCTTGATCGCGTCATCGAAGAACATTTCGTAGAAGTCGCCCATGCGGTAGAAAAGCAGCGCATCGGGGTATTGAGCCTTTAGCGCGTGGTATTGCGCCATCATCGGCGTGTGGGCCGGGGCTTCGTCTTCGCTTTTGAGGACGGGTTGGTTCATGGTTTCAATCCTACTTTTTCGTCATTCCGGCGAAAGCCGGAATCTATACGATCTATCCCATGGATCCCGGCTTTCGCCGGGATGACGGTAAAGTGTATTTATTCTGCAGCGTGTTTCGCTTTATCCTGATTGAAGAATTCCACGATGCGGGCTGCAAGTTTTCTTGCAACGTCGTCTTTGGTGGCGCGGGGCCATTCTTCAACCTTGTCAGATGTGATGAAATATACCTGATTTTCATCGGCGCCAAAGACCGGATTTTCAGGGGAGACGGAGTTAGCCACAATCCAGTCGCAGCCTTTTTTCAACAGTTTCATACGCGCGTTATCCACAAGGTTATCCGTTTCCGCCGCGAAGCCGACGATAAGGTGCGGACGTTTTTCCACAGATTTGGATAATGTGGATAAAATATCCGGATTTTGCGTCATTTTTAAAGTAACGGACGTATCGGAAGTCTTCTTGATTTTTGAGTTCTGGTAAGTTTCAGGCGTCCAGTCGGCGACGGCGGCGGCGCAAACCGCGATATCGGATGGCAGTAGTTTCTGGCAGGATTCTAGCATCTGACGTGCCGTTTCGATACAAATGGTTTTTATTCCGGACGGCGCGTCTTCGTTGGTCGGCCCTGTGACGAGCGTAACGGAGGCGCCGAGGTCTGAAAGAGCCTTTGCGATCGCGTATCCCTGTTTTCCAGACGAGCGGTTTCCAACGAAACGGACCGGATCAATGGGTTCAAATGTGGGGCCGGCGGTGACAATAGCTTTCAATCCGGCGAGCGGTTTATCGGCGAAAAAAAAATCGGTTATGGCGGAGAGTATGACATCGGGTTCAAGCAGGCGACCATAGCCGATTTCACCGCACGCCATTTCTCCGGCGGCGGGGCCGGAAATAATCACGCCGCGTTTTTTCAAGGTTTCGATATTGGATTTCGTCGCGGCGTTTTCCCACATTTGCGGGTTCATCGCGGGGCAGACCATGACGGGTTTATCGGATGCCAGAATGGTCGTTGAAGCGAGGTCGTCGGCAAGGCCGTTAGCGATGCGCGCGATGATGTTGGCCGAGGCGGGGGCGACAACAATAAGGTCGCATTCGCGGGAGAGGCGGATGTGACCCATCTCCGTTTCATCTTTGAGGGACCAGAGGTCGGTGTAAACCTGTTCTTCGGAAAGCGCGGCGACGGAGAGGGGCGTAACGAATTGCGCGCCGCCTTGCGTCAAAATGCATCGAACGGACGCACCGGATTTTTTTAAGGTCCGGATGAGTTCCAGCGATTTGTAGGCCGCGATGCCGCCGGAGATTATGAGTAGTATGCGTTTGCCGTTTAGCATTTTTTGAGCTTCGCACTTTCGGATCCCCGCTGTTTAAGTTTGCTTCGCAAACCGCGGGGATGACGGTTTGAGCGGGCTAGAAAGAAAAGCCCCGCAACTAATATAGTGCGGGGCTGATCTTATGAAATCCTTGCGGAAATTGCGAGTAAATTACTCAGCAGCTGGCTTTTCGCCTTCTTCAGCAGGAGCTTCCGTTGCAGGAGCAGCTTCTTCTGTTGTTGCTTCAGCAGGAGCGGCTTCCGTTGCAGGAGCAGCTTCTTCCGTTGTTGCTTCAGCAGGAGCGGCTTCTGTCGCAGGAGCTTCGGTAGATGTTACCGTGCCTTCTTCAGCAGGAGCAGCTTCTGTCGTTGTTGCTTCGCCAGCAGCTGGCTCAACAGCCGTGATGTCGGATGCTGTGTCTTGGTTTTTGTAGATAACTTGCATTGCAGCGATACCTGCGAACAGGACAACGGCGGCGAATACAACAGATTTAACGATGTTGTTCATTAGAGTTTTTCCCTTCGATTATTAGTCAAAAATTACGATCGGCGCCCACACGGTTGCTTTTCGCGCACGCTCCCATTAGGCCAAGACCGTAATGAATGCAATGCAAGTTTATAAAAAGGCCCCGCATTAATTTCAAGCCCTTTTTGCATAAAAATTTTAGATTTTAACACCTTCATGAATCGCCACCACGCCGAAGGTCAGGTTTTCCACCCGGCAACGGCAGAAACCCGCCGTTTCCATGCGTTTTAGCAATTCTTTCTGGGGTGGAAATTTCCGGATGGATTCGACCAGATATTGGTAGGACGCCCGGTCGTTGGCGACCATTTCGCCGATTTTGGGGATAACGTGGAAGGACCATGCATCGTAAATCCGGGCCAGAGTCGGTTCATGAACTTTAGAGAATTCAAGGCAGTAGAAGCGCCCGCCGGGTTTCAGAACCCGTAATGCTTCGGTGAGCGCGGTGTCTATGTGGGTGACGTTTCGCAGGCCGAAGGCGATGGTGTAGACGTCCACGGATTCGTCCTGAAGGGGCAGGGATTCGGCGTTGCCGGTGACCCATTCGAAATCATGCGCGTAGCCAAGATCCATGGCGCGGTCGCGGCCGACGGAGAGCATTTCGGTGTTAAGGTCGCACAAGGTTATTTTGCAATCGGCCCCGGCTTTTTTGCGGATGCGGAAGGCGATATCGCCCGTGCCACCGGCAACGTCGAGATAATGCAGGCCTGCGCGGGGGCGGATTTTGCGCACGAAATGGTCTTTCCAGAGCCGGTGGAGGCCGCCGGACATAAGGTCGTTCATCACGTCATATTTGGGGGCGACGGAATCGAACACGCCGATCACTTTGCGGGTTTTTTCGGTGGGGGTGACGGCTTCGGTGCCGAACCAGTTCTTTTCAGGGTTTTGTTGGGTCATGGGGTTGTTTTAGAGGGGGGCGGGTAGTTTGTAAATCGTCATTGCGAGCGGTGCGACGCAATCCATCCTTCGATTGTGCCGAACCATTGCAGGATGGATTGCCGCGTCGCGCTGCGCGCTCCTCGCAATGACGATTGTAGGGCGTGGGGTTCACGCGTATAAGACATACCCATGAAATTGCTCAAAGCCATGGCCACTGTTGGGGGCCTTACCGGGGTTTCCCGTATTCTTGGATTTATCAGGGATGTTCTGACGGCGGCCATTCTGGGCGCGGGGCCGGTGGCGGATGCGTTTATCGTGGCTTTGAAGTTGCCCAACCTGTTCCGGCGGATTACGGCGGAAGGCGCGTTTTCGGTTTCGTTCGTGCCGATGTATTCCGCGAAGCTTCATAAAGAGGGCGCGGCGGAGGCCGATGAATTCGCATCCAACGCGTTCGCGGTGATGACGGCGATTTTGGCACCTTTCACGATCATTGCCGTTATGGCGATGCCGTGGGTGATTTACGCGATTGCGCCGGGGTTCGAGGCAGGGGAAGAGCGGTATACGCTGGCCGTTGAAATGACGCGGGTGACGTTTCCTTATCTGCTGCTGATTTCGTTGTCTGCGCTTATGGGCGGGATTTTGAATGCACATGAGAAGTTCGTGCCGTTCGCCGCCGCGCCCATTTTGTTCAACCTGACATTGATTGCTGCGCTGTTTTTCCTGGAGCCTTTAATGCAGAGCGGGGGGCATGCGTTGTCCTGGGGATTGTTCGCGGCGGGGGTTTTTCAGTTTCTTGGCCTGATTATGTGCGTGAAGAAATACAAGATCGGATTACGCGTCCGGTTGCCGAAGTTTGATGCGGATATCAAGAAACTGTTCGCGTTGATGGGGCCGGGAATCGTGGGGGCCGGGGTTATTCATATCAACCTGTTCGCGGATATCATGATTGCATCGATGCTGCCCGAAGGGTCGATTTCTTATCTGTATTATGCGGACCGGTTGAACCAGTTGCCGCTCGGCATGGTGGGGATTGCGGTCGGCACGGCGTTGCTGCCCATGCTCTCCAAGACGATGGCGGGCGGGAATGTGGAAGAGGCGAAGGGGTTGTTCAACCGTGCGCTGGAGATTTGTCTGATCCTTGCGTTGCCAGCCGGGATTGCGATGGCGGTCGTGGCGTTGCCGCTTATAAAATCTTTGTTCCAGTACGGGAATTTCGATGCGAACGACGCGCAGGTGACGGCGTGGGTTCTGGCAGGGTATGCGATCGGCGTTCCGGCGTATGTGGCTGCGAAGGTTTTTTCAACGACGTTTTATGCACGGCACGATACAAAGACACCTGTGAAGATGGCGATCATTACAGCGTTAACAAACATCGTATTGGCGTTGATATTGATCCAGTTTATCGGGGTTGCGGGGATTGCGCTATCCACCGGGATTTGCGGGTGGTTGCAGTTTGTGTTGCTTTTGCGGGGCTTGAAGGACGTGGAAAGCGCCCGGTTCGATGAGCGTTTCCTTCGGAATTTGCCCAAGATTGTCGTTTCATCTTGCCTGATGGCGTGTGTTTTGATATTGGTGGCGTATTATGGAAGTGAATATTTTTATGGATCAAAAATCGAAAAGATCTCCGCGCTTATCGTTCTGGTGGCCTCTGGCCTAGCCACATATTCGCTCGCCATCCTCGGGACTGGCACCATTCAAATTCAAGACATCAAATCATTATTCGTTAGGAAGAAAGCGTCATGAAAAAACGCATATTTTCGGGCATGCAGCCTACAAACCGTCTTCAGTTGGGGAATTACCTGGGGGCATTAAAGAACTGGGTGAAGTTGCAGGATGAGCCGGATACGGAATGCATTTACTGCGTTGTTGATTTGCACGCCAATACGACGGGATATACCCCGGACACGTTGAAGCAATCCACGCGTGAAGTGGCGGCGGCGTATATCGCGGCGGGGCTGGACCCGAAAAAGTCGATCATTTTTGCACAGTCGAGCGTGCCAGCGCATGCGCAGCTGGGGTGGATGCTGGGTTGCATCACGCCGCTCGGCTGGTTGAACCGCATGACGCAGTTTAAGGACAAGGCGGGGAAGGATAAAGAGAAGGCGAGCGCCGGGCTTTATACCTATCCGGTTTTGATGGCGGCGGATGTGTTGTTGTATCACGGCACGCATGTGCCGGTGGGGGATGACCAGAAGCAGCATGTGGAACTCATGCGCGATATCGCGATTTCGTTCAACCAGCATATTGCGAAGCGTGATTTCTTCCCGTTGCCGGAGCCGCTGATTATGGGTGAGGCGACGCGGGTTATGTCTTTGCGCGATGGGACGGCGAAGATGTCGAAATCCGCGGAGAGCGATATGAGCCGGATCAATCTGACCGATGACGCCGATGCGATTGCCAATAAAATCAAGAAGGCGAAGACGGATGCGGGCGTAGTGCCGGCGAATGAAGCGGAGTTCGAGGGGCGGCCGGAGGCGCGTAACCTGATTACGATCTATGCGGCGCTGGCCGATATGTCGAAGCAGCAGGTCATGAACGAGTTCGGCGGGCAGCAGTTTTCGGCGTTCAAGAATGCGTTGTCCGATTTGACCGTCGCCAAAATGGGGCCGATCACGAGCCGCATGCGGGAATTGATGGGCGATGTTGCCGAGCTGGACCGGATTTTGGCCGATAGTTCCGACCGCGCGAACGCGATCGCCGAACCGATCCTGAAGCAGACGAAGGACATTCTGGGGTTCTGGTCGCCCAGGTGAGGCGTTTTAAGGGTTGGGATCAGGAAGGGCCAGGCTGGGCCCCCGGCCAAGAGTTGTTTTTATGATGTCATGGACGTCACGGGCGGCCAATTTGGCGCGAATGCGGCCAATATTAACATCAAGCGTGTGCGTGGCCATTTCACGATCAAGCATCCCGCCGATTTGAGAGCGTATGGCTTCTTTTTGTGTATCTTTGCCGATGTTTCCCGCCAAAACAGCGATGATAGCCAGTTCAGTTTCTGAGAAGGGAACTTTTACGCCGTTTATCCATGTCTCACCCGTGCTGAGATGAATCCGTATTTTCTTTGGCATACCAGCAGATGTTTCTAACCATGCGGTTTCTATGTTAGGTTCAGTCGTGACTCTTGCGGATTTGATTATGTTTGCATGCAGGTTCAAACGATATGCGCTGGACATTCTGCTTTCGCTTACTATCGGGTCAGGCGCGCCATGCTGTTTGAAAATGTCTCTTGTCCTGGAAAGGAGCGTGCGGAATGCGCTTGTTTGATCTGGCGGGTACCCAAGATGTTCCATTAGTTCAGTGCGATCAATGAATCTGCCCGGATTGCTTACAAGATAGAGAAGCAGCTTGTAAGAATTTTTATACAGGGGCACTGCCATGTTTATTTCATTCAGATATGCCGTTTCGTTAACGGGATTCAGTTTGATGCCAGGTATGACGTCAATCAGCCCATCCGGTGGCGGCGCAGCGGGAGGGGCGCTTTGTGGCGCCGCCTGCATCATTTCGATCAACCTGCCGAGATCATAGGTTCCATCCGGTCCCATTGGTTGAAAATGCGTAAAACCCATTTGCGACGCGGACGCAAAAAAATGCGGCATTAAAGTATCGACAGGCAAGAGCAGGCCTTTTTGTGTGGTTCTTCCAGCCTGACTGTTCATCAGAGTGGCTATGGCCGGAGATAGCTTGCCGTGACTGACATCGGCTTCCACAATCAAAAAGTCATAATCCGGGATTGTTAGGGGCCTGTCTTTTATTACATGGGTCGTTATGGCGCGGCGTTTGCGGATATGAGGCGAAGGCGTAAAATTGCGGTCAAACGATCCGGCCGCATCTTTAAAAACGATCGCTATCCTTAACGGGCGTTTTTTCATAGGGTCTTCCGCGGCAAAGTGGGAGCGGGACGGTTGGTATTTATTCCTATCCTATAGCCTTTCCCATAGATGGTTTGGACTAAATGATATATTCCTGCGTCTTCCAATTTTTTGCGTTCCCGGTTCTTCTTCAAGCGTAATTAACAGTTATGCCGTGGGCGCGGGGCGCGGATCATTCCTTTGGGGAGATCTTTCCCGTAAGGCATACCCTTGGCCATGCGCGGTATATATTATGTCGGGTATGCCGCCCTGTTCCAGTTTTGCGCGTAAGCGGTGTATGGCTGTATTTATGGCGCTAATGTTTGGTATAGGCGGCGGATATGCCTCGCTAAGGAGGTATTCCCTGCTGCAAATTTCTCCTTTTTTGGCTGCCAGCGCCTTTATTATTTCGCATTCCGTAGTTGTAAGAGATACTTTTCGTTCTCCAAAAGAAATGGTTCTTTCTGCGAAATTTATTGTCACGCCGCTAATAATTGCTTCTCTCGGATTTAAAGCGTACGGGGCGGGGGTAAGCTCCTCTCCGCTTGGCTCGACGCGTTCATGCGTTTTGTTTAATGCCAGCTCCAAAAACAGGTCTTTTAGCGATAGGTAGGGATTTATAGGCATCGTGCGAATACGGAGGTCGCCGGGCTCTATCCCTGCGGTCAATTGCCTGATTTCTTCAGTGCCGGCCTCTCTGGTAAACAACAAAGCAAGACGCCTTGTGGGCATGCGATCAAGAACGCTGCCCGTCCAGGGAGGGAGGACAAGCTGGGTTTCTTTTATTTCCATAATTAACGTTGTTATGCCTGGCGGGAGGTTTGCCGATGGATCCTGGCCATAGGGAATGGAGAAAAGCGCGTGGCTTATCTTCAAGGCCTCCGCTATCCTGTAAATGTGCTTCAGGGTCGGGGTCGGGCAATGTATGGCGATTTTTCCTTGCAACATTGTTTCTTTGTTTTGTTCTGTTGACGGGCCTTACAATTATTAAAGTTATGTGAAATATGCAAGCTTTTATTCAAATGGCGAGAATTTGTGAAAGGCGGTTAATTTGGCCTATGAATAGGTTGTACGGATTCATTGTCAAGGTATAATCGAGTCATGAAATTGCCCCTTTTTATATTCCTGATTGTCCTGACCCTTCCTTCCATCGCCCGCGCGGATTATTTCGCGTGGCAGGATGAAAAGACGGGCCTGACCATTACGTTTCCCGACACATGGAAGATGATGAACAATGCCAATCCGGACACGATTTTGACCGTGGCGGGGCCTTCGGGCGACAACGATCAGCCGATGTGCCGCGTGGATGTGCGCAACGACGGGCGTTACACGCTGTTCCCGGCGCGGTATGGCGACGCGGTGCAGAAGGTGGCGGTGAGCATGCCTTTCTGGGAAAAGTACCTGGGCCAGTATGACGGGTTCACGCTGGGCCGCGTGCATGACGGGTCTTCGCTGGGCAGATGGTGGGGGAGCTTTGCTCTGGCGTCCTATCAGAAGCATTTCGGCACTGTGTTGCAGGCGCGCCGGGCGATCATGTTTGCATCGCTTTATAACGACAAGCTTTACGTTCTGGAGTGTTCTTCTCTCGCCCATGGATATGAGCGCTGGGAGGCCAATTTCCGCGGCATCATCAAGAGCGTCGATTTCAAGAAGGCGTATCATGAGTTGCCGACTGGCGATTACGCCAATTTCCTGGATGAGGCCGAAATGTATTTCTGGAGCCCGTCGGGGCCAGATGGGACGACGGCTTATTAGAGCTGGAGATTGGATGTTGGAAATTGGAGGTTGGAAGGGTACTATTTCCAATGTCTAATTTCTAAAAGCCAATATCCCATATGCAAATCTATCTTCCTATTGCCGAAATGTCCGTGCCTGCCGAAAGCCTGGCGATCCTTGGTGTTGCCGTGGGGTTTTTGTCGGGTGTGTTCGGCGTCGGTGGAGGATTTCTAGCGACGCCGTTTTTATTGTTCATGGGCATTCCGCCCGCGATCGCCGTGGGAACGCAGGCGAACCAGTTGATCGCCACCAGCGTGACGGGTGTTTTGGGCCATATGCGGCGCGGGAACGTGGACATGCATATCGGGAGCATGATGCTGATCGGCGGGATGGTCGGGTCCGTGATCGGGATTTTCCTGTTTCAGCTGCTGGAGCATTTCGGCCATATCGATCTGTTTATTTCGGTGTCTTACGTCCTTCTGCTCGGCAGCATCGGCGTGATGATGCTGATCGAAAGCGTCGCGGCGTTTTTGAACAGGGCGAAGGTGACGGAAGATGTGCAGAGCCTTGCCATGAAGCCGTTCTTTCGCGATCTGCCCTATAAGACGCGGTTTATCAAGTCCCGGCTGTATATTTCCGCGTTGATGCCGATCGGTGTGGGCCTGCTCGGCGGGTTGATGATTTCCGTGCTGGGGATCGGCGGCGGTTTCATCATGGTGCCGGCGATGATTTATATTCTGGGCATGCCGAGCCTGCTGGTTCCCGGTACGTCATTGTTTCAGATCGTTTTCATTTCCGCGTTTTCCTGCATTCTGCACGCAGTTGCGAACGGAACGGTCGATATTATCCTCGCGCTTGTCATGACGGCGGGAGGCGTGGTTGGCGCGCAGGTGGGCGTGCGGGCGGCGCGGCGGATCAAGGGTGCGCCTGCGCGGATTGCGCTGGCCCTGATCATCATCGGGGTTTGTTTCCGGATGATGGGACAACTCTTCTTACAACCTTCTGATGTCTTTACGCTGGATGTGATGTCATGAGATGGGTTGTTTTTCTTTTGGTGCTTCTGGTAATCGCGGCGCCTGCGCGGGCGAGGGATCTTCAGTTGGAATTGTCCGACGACCGGGTGGATATCACGACGGGGTTCAACGGGACGAAGGTCGTTCTGTTTGGCACGGCGAATGTGCCGGATGCGGATCTGGTGATTGTCCTGAAAGGCCCTGAGCGCACGATGGCGGTGCGGGAAAAGGGCCGGGTTCTGGGCATGTGGATGAACCGGGAGACGGTCGAGTTTCGCCGCGTGCCGAGTTATTACGATTTTGCAACAACCCTGAGCGAGTCCGCTCTTGCGCGGAATCCAGAGTTTTTGGCGGATAATAAAATCGGCGTGGATTATCTGGACTTTTATCCGGAAGACGATAGTGAAGAGCCGGAAACACTGAGCCGGTTTCGTGATGCATTGATCCGCAGTATGCAGGAAAAGGGATTTTACCTGATTAAGGCGCATAATTTACGTTTCATCGACGAAAACCTGTTTAAGGCCAATTTCGATTTGCCGCCTGGCGTGCCGACGGGGATTTATCAGGTGGAAGCGATGCTGGTGAAGGATAAAGAGGTTCTGGCAAAGGAAACGAAAACCCTGCAAGTCGGGCAGGTGGGATTTAATGCGAGGGTTTACCTGTTTGCAGCTAATCATTCGTTTTTCTATGGTGTGTTCGCCGTGGTTATGGCGCTGGTATCCGGATGGTCGGCTTTTACATTCCTCAGAAGGGATTGAACAATGAATGACATCAAAGAATTACAACCTGTAACGATACGCGGCGCGCGGAAGGGCGACGGCGGCACCTATCTGGTCGTTGCCGATGACAGCGAAGAGTTTAAGTCCGCATTACAATATGCGTGCGTGACCGCGCGTAACCACCGCGCCCGGCTGGGTATTCTTTATATTGCCGAAGACCAGGATTTTCAGCAGTGGGGCGCCATCGAGGAGCGGATGAAAAAAGAGCTGCGCGAGCAGTCGGAAAAATATCTTTGGACCATTGCCAAAACAGCAAACGATATCAATGGCACGATACCATCTCTTTATATCGCCCATGGCGAAAAAGGGGAGGCGCTGATAGAAACGATAAATGCGGATGACCATATCATCCAGTTGATCCTGGGCGGGTCTGTTGACCACCACTCTCCGGGGCCGCTCGTCACATTTTGTACCGGGAAAGGATTGTCACGGCTGAGGGTGCCCGTTGTCGTGGTGCCTGAGCATTTGAAGGAGTTTTCTTGATTTTTCCGGTCTTTGGGCCTATGTGAGTGGCATGTTCATACAGACAGAAAATACGCCGAACCCATCCACCGTGAAGTTCATTCCCGGTGTAGCCGTTATGTCCTCGGGCGTGGCGGAATTCGTAACGCCTCAGGAGGCGCTGCAATCGCCGCTGGCAGAGCGGATTTTTGGCATTCAGGGTGTGCAGGGCGTTTTCTTTGGCAGTGATTTCGTATCGGTGACCAAGGCGGATGGTGTTGACTGGTCTTCCATAAAGGGGCCTATCCTAAGCGCCGTCATGCAGCACTTTACGATGGGCGAGCCTTTGTTCCGGGGCGAGCAGGCGGCGGCCGCGAATGACGACCTGCTGGATGAAATTTCCAAACAGATTAAAGAGCTTATTGAAAAGCGCGTCCGTCCGGCCGTGGCCATGGATGGGGGCGATATCGTGTTCGACAAATTCGAGCGCGGCATCGTGTATTTGAAGATGCGGGGCGCGTGTTCCGGATGCCCGAGTTCGACGGTGACATTGAAGAATGGCGTGGAGAATATGTTACGGCATTATGTGCCGGAGGTTCTTGAAGTCCGCCAGACCATGGAATAAAGCTTTCATCGTTCGCTTTAGATTATTCAATATTGACGGTATCCGAAGATTCGGCGGCGTGTTTTTCATCGCCGCTGTTTTCTTTTTGGGAGGCGGCGTCCAGCAGCGGTTGCGGCACCGTGTAGAGCATGCCGAACCAGCGCCAGCGGGGGTCTTCCCCGGCGGATGTGGCGACAGGCATGGTGCAATTGATACGCGGGCGGTCTTCCATAAACGGTTTTTCAAGGCGCAGTTCAACGCGATTGTTAATGATTTCCAGTTTCGGTTTTTCGTCGCTGGAGGAAAAGCACGACATCGATTTTAACGATTTTGCAAGCGCGTCCGGCACGGTAAAGCCGATGGCTGGAGAAAGTGTCGTTAGGTGAGGGTTTGTGGGAGATATGTCTGTAACAGGCAGCGGCAAGGCGTTTGCAGTCATCATGAAGCGGTCCATGTCGCCGTAACGTTCGGTGAGCGTAAAGCGCGGGAGGGCGAAGCGGTCATCGCCAGCCCATGCTACGCCGGATTGCTGCCCAAAGGCGGCTTTAAGACCCATGGTTTTGACGATGTTTTTGATAGATGTGTTGTATTCGCCGTAGGGGTAGGCGAGCAGGGTTGCGTCCATGTCCAGTTCTTTGCGGATTGCGGCGAGAGAATTGTTAATCTGCCGTTTTATGTCGGTTTCGGACACGTCGTCGAGTACGGCGTAGGACGAAGGGTGCAGGCCAAAAGTGGCAAGGCCTGTCTTCTTAAGATCGCGTAAGTCATCCCATGTCATGAAGGGTGGTTTGCCGGATGCAACCTTGTCGGCCGGAACGAAGACGGTGAAGGGGAGCTCTTTTTCCTTCAGCAGCGGCACGGCGTCATTGAGAATGGAGCGGTCCGCGCCATCGAAGGTGAGCGCTACTGTGCGGGGGGGTAGTGATTTTCCTGCAGCGAAAGCGTCGATAATGTCGGGCATGGGTTTGACCGTGTAGCCGCCGGTCGTCAGTTCTTCGATCTGTTGTCTGAATTGATCCGTTGTGATGCTGGCGGAGGGCGCATCGTCGTTTCCGACGGCGAAGTAGGTGAAAATAACGGCGGATTTATCATCATAATCGTTTGTATCCCACGCCTGCGCCATCGATGGCGCGGCGATAAAAGCAGCTGTTAGGAGTATTAGACTCAGCTGTTTTAAGGAAAAAGGGAACATGGGAGAGGTTTAGCGTATCCGGGGGGCGAAAACCAGAAGAAAAGCGAGGATGGTTGATCTGGCATCGGGCAGGATTAAGTGTTAATCATCACATATACTAGGAGATTTCAATAATGATTGCAGACAAGATTTTAGACCAGCATGCGTTCAATGTTCTTTTTCTTGAGGCCCGCACTTACAATGGGTGGAATGAGCAGGATGTACCGGATTCCCTGCTGCAGAATATCCATGATTTGGCCAAATGGGGGCCGACTTCGGCCAATTGCTGTCCCATGCGCGTGGTTTTTGTTAAATCTAAAGAAGCGAAGGAGAGGCTGGTCCCGCTTATGGATAAAGGCAATCAGGAAAAGACGATGAAAGCGCCCGTAACCGCCTTGTTCGCGTTCGATAGAAAGTTTTACGACAAAATGGGCAAGCTTGCCCCGCATGTCGATGTCGAGAAGTGGTATGGCGGGAAGGATGCGCTGGTCGCCGAAACCGCATGGCGGAACGGGACATTGCAGGCCGCGTATTTCATGATCGCGGCGCGGGCGATGGGATTGGATTGCGGGCCGATGTCCGGGTTTAATAAGGCAAAAGTGAAAGAGGCATTTTTCCCGGATTTAGAAGGGGATGTAAATTTTGTCTGTAATCTTGGTTACGGTGATGCATC
>CAUJHN010000022.1 GCA_963204825.1 Pseudomonadota bacterium | reverse complement strand
CACGGTGCCTTGCGTTTTAAGATTGCTTAAGCGGATATTTCCAATGGTGCTGGTCAGGTTCGTAAAGTGACCGAGTTTTTCATTCCAGACGCCGGATGTTGCCTGATTGCCGATGTCGGTACGGAATAGTTCGGCGCCCTGCGCGCTAAAGCTGCTTATGGGCGTCGGCAGGGAGAAAGATATTTTCCAGTTGTAATCCGCATCGGGAACGGCGTTTACGGCAATCATGCCGATTTCGGATTTTATGCCTTTGGAATCCGTATAAGTTATGTGGGGCAGGGTAAGGGCATAATAGTCGCTGGCTTTCTCTATCGTTATTTCGCCCTTTGTGTCGAGCTTGCAGCCGTTTTTAAGCGCCATGGCCTTCTGGTTTTCCAGGAACCCTTCAATCTGGCCTTTTAAAATCTGGGCGCGCGGATCCATGCTTTGCTGGGCCTGGGCGGGCATGGCGAAAAGGAGTGCAAAGAAGGCAAAGAGCGCAATATGTTTCATACAAATAATCCCTTTATTTAGACCGCTAACGAATAAAGCGGGAAAATGTGCCATCTTTATGGCCTTCTCTGTTTGAAAATGCAAATTGTTGAAGTACATCAGATATATGAATGTCACAAACCACGCGGTTAAAGGGGATGGGCGGGTTGCGGCGGTTTTGGGGCCCACCAACACCGGAAAAACCTATTATGCCATAGAGCAGATGCTGACCTATAAAACTGGCTGCGTCGGCTTTCCGCTGCGGCTGCTGGCGCGGGAGAACTACGAGCGCGTGGCGGCGAAGGTGGGCAAGCCAAATGTCGCTCTTGTGACCGGCGAAGAAAAGATCATCCCGGATGGCGCGAAATATTTCCTCTGCACCGTGGAATCCATGCCGGTGGAACAAAGTTTTGAGTTTCTTGCCGTCGACGAAATTCAGCTCTGCGCCGATCCGGACAGGGGGCATATTTTTACCGACCGGCTCCTGCGCGCGCGGGGGACGGAAGAAACAATGTTCATGGGGTCGGATACGATTAGGCCGATTTTAAAAGGACTCGTTCCGTATATTGAAATCATCGGACGGCCACGGTTGTCCGTTCTTGAATATACGGGTTTTAAAAAGCTCACGCGCCTGAACAAACGCACGGCCATCGTCGCGTTTTCCATCGATGATGTGTATGCGATTGCCGATCTGATCAAACGGCAGCGCGGCGGCACGGCTGTTGTGCTTGGCGCGCTGTCCCCACGCACGCGCAACGCGCAGGTGGAAATGTATCAATCCGGCGAAGTCGATTTTATGGTGGCGACGGATGCGATCGGCATGGGGCTGAACATGGATATAGACCATGTGGCGCTGGCTTCCACACGCAAGTATGACGGGGAAAAAGCGCGCCCTTTGAGCACTGCCGAGTTAGCGCAGATTGCGGGCCGGGCGGGACGATATAAAAAGGATGGGACATTCGGCACGACCGGCAATGTCAAAGGTCTGGATCCGGATGTTGTAGACGCGATTGAAAAACACGAATTTGAATCGCTGCAACATATTTACTGGCGTAACGCCGATCTGGATTACACGACGCCGTTGTTATTGCTTCGGTCGCTGGAACGAAGCTCCGGCAAAAGCGTTCTTCAGAAGGGGCGCCCGTCGGATGATTACCTGACGCTTTCACATATGATGCAAAGGGATGATATGCTGGCGTGGGCCGATGGACGAGATGCGGTGAAACTGTTGTGGGATGTCTGCCAGATTCCGGATTTTCGAAAGACGCTGACCGAAACGCATCAGGATCTGGTTGCTGAAATCTTTCTTCATCTACGCGAAGGGGCGATCCCGGAAGACTGGATCGAAGCGCATATCGCGAAGCTAGACAGTGTAGAGGGCGATGTCGACACGCTGATGGCCCGTATCGCCCATGTCCGAACATGGACCTATGTAACGCACCGGGCGGACTGGCTGGAAGACCCGGGGCACTGGCGGGGGCGGACGTTAAGGATTGAGGATAAGCTGTCGGATGCCCTGCATGAGGCCCTTACCAAGCGGTTTGTGGACAAGCGCTCCGCTGTTTTGCTAGGAAAGATGGGGGAAGGAAGCCCGCTTCTGGCCGGTATTAAGAAAGACGGCGAAGTGGTCGTGGAAGGGCAGAGGGTCGGGCAATTGTCCGGTTTTCGCTTTAAACCCGATGAGACTTCGGGTAGAGAAGAGTTCAAGGCGGTTATGGCGGCTGCAAGGCAGGCGTTGAAACCTGAAATAGGAAATAGACTTACGATGATTTTAAAGTCCGAAGACAAGCAATTCAAACTGGCCGATGACGGGCAGATTTTATGGCAGGCAGATGCAACGAATCCTCTTCCTGGCGCACCGGTGGGGCGTATCAGGAAGAGCGATACGCTGCTCAAACCGCGTGCGGAAGTTCTGGATTCCAATCTTCTGGACGGGCAGGACAAAAACGCGATCGGCGAAAAGCTGCAGGAATGGCTGGATCGTCATATTCACTTTACGCTGGAGCCGTTGTTCCGCTTGACGGGCGGCGAAGATTTAAGCGCGCAGGCGCGCGGCATCGCATTTCAATTGCAGGAAGCGCTCGGCATCCTGCCGCGCTCGAGCATAGAAGATCTGATTGCAGGGCTGGATGAAGAAGGGCGCAAGGCGTTGCGTGCGCGTAAAGTGCGCATGGGGCCGCTCTTGGTGTTTTTGCCAGAGCTGAACAAGCCCGCCGCCGTGCGCCTTCGCGCGGTGCTGTTGACGCTGTGGCAGGGAAAAGATCTTCCTGCTGAAGTGCCGAAGGACGGGATTGTATCTTTCTCCGTCGCCGATAAAAATATCGACGCCGATTACTATCGCTCCATTGGGTATCCGGTGTACGGCCCGCGTTCCATTCGGGTTGATATGCTGGATCGCGTTGTCTGTGCCGTTTACGACGGGGCAAAGGATGGGAAATTTCAGGCGGAACATAAAATGGCCGAATGGCTTGGATCTAATATCCTCGACCTTTACGCCGTTCTGGAAGCGATGGGGCATAAGTTGATCCATGATCCTGCGGCGGAAAAGTCGAAGGAAGAAAGTTCGCCTGCGTTGGAACAGATGGACGCTATTGCGCCGGTTTCGGCGGAACCTTCGGAAGAGACCAAGATTGAAGTGTCTGATGAAATACCCGCTGGCGGCGGCCCGACGTTAACCGCTATGCCGGAAGGGGCTGGGCCCGAAGTAAAGACAGAAAAGGCGAAGCCAGAGCTGGCGACATTCCGTTTAAAACGCGGCAAGGCGAATGAAGAGGCGAAGCCGCGCACGCCGAAGTTTGAAAAGAAAGAAAAGAGCTTTTCCAAGGCGGATAAAAAGCCATTTAAAGATCGTAAAAAAGAAGACGATAAATTTAAAAAGAAAAAGGGCGATCGCCCCAAGCGTGACGAGCGTGCAGAGAAGGAAGAGCGGATTTATTCCAGCGCACCGCAAAAGCAGGAAGATTCTCCGTTCGCTATTTTGCAACAGTTGAAACTGGGTAATGATAAAAAATCTTAATTCTGCGCTTGTGGTGGCTGTTGCCATCCTCGTGCTTTTTAATATGCCCGCCCGTGCACAGGACAATGCCGGCCTGTTTTCCGGCGGCTATCTTGAAAAACTGTGCGCGAGCGATAAAGACGGCAAGGAGCAGGTGAGGGGCGGGCATACGGCGTGCCAGTCCTATATTTCCGGCATCATAGATTACCACAAATTGATGAAGTCACTCGGCACCGCACCGGGGATTGATTTTTGTGTGCCGAACGATGCGCCGATGAAACGGCTTCAGGATATCGTCTGGGTGTATCTTGCTAAAAATCGTGTGCATGAAGGGTTCATGGCGTCGCCCGCCGTGGCGCTGGCGCTGTTTGAATATTACCCCTGTCCTCAGCCGAAGAAAACGCCGCCTAAAAGGCGTAAATAATTTAAAGATTCAGGAATACCGCTAAAATGATGATTTGCGGCAGGGTTATCAGCGGCAAAAACAGCGCGATCTTCCATGATTTCGTCGTGTCTTTCAAAACCATGATCTCCGTGTAATCTGTCGACACGCCCGCCATTAAAAAGGCAAAAGCGTTTCCTGGCGCTCCTGCGCGAGTCACCAGATCTGCGGCAATCGGGGATGATCCTTCGGAACAGACTTCCAGAACGGTTGCAAAGAACAACGTCGCAAGCATGCCCAGAACGCTCGGCCCGAAATATTGCTCAAAACTGTCTGGCGACAAGAACATGCGCAGAGCGGATGCGATCACTATCCCAAATAGGAGCCAGCGAACGACGATGACGGAATCCTTCATGCCGCCTTTCAGCATGTCCCTGATAAGGGCAGGAGTCCATTCTATGGTCAGCAACTGTTTCTTTGCTTCGGGTATGAAATCAAAATCGTCGGGCATATCGAATGCGTTGGGGTTTTTGGGCAGTATGCCGCGTTCGCCAAGAAAATCAAAAATCATGCCCGATATAAAAGCGATGACGACGGATAAGAATAAAAACAGCAGTGTCAGTTTTAATCCTATCATTGAAATCAAAATGAACGTGAGAGAAATGGAATTCCAGGGGGAGGCGATCAGAAACGCCAATACCTGGCCAATGCTGGCGCCGCGCTGGTAAATTTTCGTGCCCACCATCAAAATGCCGTGGCTGCATAAATCCAGGAGGACGCCCGCGGCCATGGCGCGCGCTATTCCTTCTGGTCCTTTTTTATGGCCCAGGACGGACATAACGAATTCACGCGGCACGCGGGAGAGCAATGCAAGAAAGAAAATTCCGAGCAGAACGCCCCACCATGTGGCATTTACGAATTCATGGATGGAATGAACATAGGTTTCAATGAATTCAACGCGGTTGATGAAATCAAAGTCGCATAAATACAGAAGATAGGGGATTATAATCAGAGGGATGCATATGATCATCATCCAGTCGCGGCCCGGTTTGTGATCGTGATCTTCATGGTTCGGTGTATGGCAGCAGGAGTTAGTCATCGTACCTCTTGAACAATTCTTTTAATTCGTCGATTTTGGCGCGTACGTCTTTTTCAGCGCCGCCGTTAAGCCCTTCCGTCACGCAGTGATTGAGGTGCCGTTCCAGAATGCTGGCTTCCAGACCTTTGATCGCGGCGCGTATGGCGCGAAGTTGCGTCAGGATTTCCGGGCAGTGGCGGTTTTCTTCGATCATCTTCTTCACGCCGGAGATTTGCCCGCCAATGCGGTTAACCCGCGGCAGGTCAGAAGAGTGGGAGGGGTGAATATGGTCTTTGCTCATGTTTTCGGCCTATAAAGTGAATATATACCCATAGGGGGTATATACGCAATGAAAAAATGGAACTAAAACCTATATGGAAGTTTCGTAGCGCAGAGGTAAGCGATGAAATACGTCATGATGGCATTTGTTTTAATGGGCGTTTCCGGGGCCGCTATGGCACAGGAACGGCAGGTATATGACCCGTCCATAGATTATATTATTCCGATCCCCATGCAGCAGTCGGCGCAGCCAGTCTATGTGCCGCCACCCGCTTACCGCGTTTACCCGGGCCGGGAAAATTACGGCGATAATTTCGGTCACATTCCGCGCCATCCAGGCGATTACCGTGATGCCGTTGACCGCGGCCAGTGGTCGGCGGGCGAGCCGCATTACAACACCAGCGGTCCCCATCTGTTTTACGACCAGTAAAATCAGGAACCTTCATGTCTGCTGTTTGTTGGTTTCGCATATCAACAACATCAAGGAGCAGGATCATGACCCAACAAGTTACAGCCACATTTAAAACACGCGCCGCCGCGCAAGCCGCCGTGGATTCACTCATTGAGGCGGGATTTTATGAAGAAGACATCAGCCTGCTTGTAACCGATACCACCCGCGGTTCATCTTTTGCCATCAAAGAAGGCGATAAATCAGAATCCTACGAAGCTGTGGGCGCGGAGGCCGGCAGCATTCTTTTGGCTGTAGCGGCGGACGATGACGACGAGGAAAAGCTGGCAAAGCGTATTTTAAAAGAAGCAAACGCCATTAAGGTCGCGGCGTAAAAAATCCTTCAATAAAAAAGCCCTGCAATGCAGGGCTTTTTTTAATGGTCGGGGTGAAAGGATTCGAACCTTCGGCCTCTACGTCCCGAACGTAGCGCTCTACCAGGCTGAGCTACACCCCGAGGGGACGCGTTTTTATAAAAAAAAGACCGTCTGTTGTCCAGCCTATATCAATGATCCCGATCAACCGCATATAAGGCAAGGTCATCGAGAGTGGCGCGGAAAATGGAATCTGGCGCTTCTGCCAAGGCTTCCCGCGCCTTTTGCGCATAAGAGCGCGCGAGCTCCAGGCCTTTGTTCAATGCGCCGTGGCGGGTTAAAATTGCCTGCGCGCGTACAAGATCGGATTCCATTTGCTCTTTCTGCTCCATGGTGCGGATCCAGAAAGTGCGTTCTTCATCGTTTGCGGCAGACAGCGCCATGATAACGGGCGCCGTAAGCTTTCCTTCGCGGAAGTCGTCGCCAACGGCTTTGCCGAGTTTTGCCCGGTCTGCATTATAATCCAGAACATCGTCGGCGATTTGAAACGCAATGCCCAAATTCATCCCGTATTCGCACATTATCTTTGCGGCGTTGGGGGCGTCGCTGGAAATCAGCGGACCCACTTCACATGCGGCGGCGAACAATGCCGCGGTCTTTCCTTTTATAACTTCTAAATAATTATCCAGGGTCATGATGATGTTGCCCTGAAGGGAAAGTTGCAAGACTTCCCCTTCCGCAATAATAGCCGACGCATCGGAAAGCGTTTTAAGCACGGCAAGGTTGCCGTCTTCGACCATTAACTGGAAGGCGCGTGAAAAAAGAAAATCGCCGACAAGGACGCTTGCTTCGTTCCCGAAAACGGCGTTTGCGGATTTTTGACCGCGCCGTTCATCTGAATCGTCAACCACATCATCATGAAGCAACGTAGCCGTATGGATGAATTCCACGGCGGCGGCGAGGCGATGGGCGCGGACCATATCTCCGCCATAAAGGGCGGTTGCGGCCAGGGTCATTAAGGGGCGGATGCGTTTGCCGCCAGCGGCAATCAGATACCCTGCGAGCTGCGGTATCATAGGCACGCCGGATTCCATTCGGGCCATAATCATGGCGTTTACGGACGCCATATCGTCCGAAAGCAGGGATTGAAGCCGGTCCAGTGGGCTTTTACTTGCCTTTTCCCGGGGCTTGGGGTTAGAAGCAGTCATAACCCTCACTTAGACCAGTGAAAGGCTGCGGGCAAGTATTTATTATGGCAGACGCCCTGGAGATCCATGTTCTTGACCATAAAGTTCGGCTTTTGCAGGCTGAAAACGGGTTCCGTACATCGTTGGATTCGGTCTTTCTTGCGGCGGCCTGCACGGCTGGGGCGGGGGACCGGGTGCTGGATATGGGGTGTGGCGTGGGCGGCGCTTCCTTCTGCCTGTTATGGCGCGTGGCGGACAGTCACGTGACAGGGGTCGATATTCAAGAGAGTCACGTTGATCTGGCGCGGCGAAACAGCGCCTTGAATGGAATGGAAGATCGCGCGGTTTTTACCTGCGGGGATATTGTGGGTTATAAGGGGGGCGTGCCGTTCGATCATGTGATTTGCAATCCCCCGTATCTGGAAGCCGGAACATACACGGTTTCCGCTTCGGAGGAGCGGGCGACCGCACTGGGGCATGAAGGAAGGGATATTACTTTAAAAGACTGGATAGATGCCGGATTTCACAACCTGAAATCAGGCGGAAGTTTCACCATGATCCACCGTGCGGATATGACGGATAGGATTATTCACGGTCTTGGGCGGCGATTTGGCGCGATAGAAATCATCCCCCTTTATCCGCGCGCAGGACACGAAGCAAAGCGCGTTGTCGTTCGCGCCATAAAAGACCGCAAAACGCCCGCGCGCCTGCGGGAACCTATCATTTTACACGAAGAAAATGGAGCCTATACGCCCATGGCGGATGCCATCTTGCGGGATGGAGCGGCGATTGGATAGAATGCGGCATGATTAATATACGCGAAGCGACCCGGGACGATATCCCGCTTTTATACCGTCTTTACGATACAATCGGCAAAAAAGACGACGGGTATTTTGAAGACGCTCTGAACCGCGACATTCAGATTCTAATTGCGTCTTTCGAAGGCGATGAATGCGGGTTCTGCCTTTTGAACTATGAACCGCGATACAGCCTCTATAAGCGCCTTGGCATACCCGAAATTCAGGATTTGAATGTTATTCCGTCGCATCGCCGTAAAGGTGTTGCTACGGCCATTATAAAATGGTGCGAAGGTTTGGCCCGCGCGAAAGGATGCACACAGATAGGCATTGCCGTCGGTTTGTTCAAGGATTACGGTCCTGCGCAGATACTTTATATCAAGCTAGGCTATGTTCCGGATGGAAACGGCATCACCTGCGACCGCGAGGGCGTAAAACCTTACGCTCCGTACCTCATCGACGATGATCTGTCCTTGATGCTGATTAAGCCGCTTTCATAAGCTTTCCATACCGTTTGTGAAAATTTCGTATGCATTGATGGAATACCTTTATCGTGTCCTCGGGGAAGCTTTCATACGCGGTTTCCGTTAACAGTTTATAGGAATTGTTCAAACAGGTTTGAAAGCCCTTGGTGGGCATGCCAATCTTTTGCAGGACGGATTCCGCTTCGGGAACCAGGTAAGCCAAGGAATTCAAGGCCAGATTATATCCGACCAATTCCATTTTGCATTTTGGCGGCGCGCCAAAAATCTCACGCTTCGCTTCTGCGAAGAGTTCTTCTTTCGTCATAACTACACACCTTCTTGTTTCTTTTTGTTATTGGCGGTGGTTGTACGGCACCCTGGTTAACAAAAGTTTAACATTGCGGTGCGTTTTCGATTTCGCATCATTTAGCAATATGCGATAGTTCGAACGAAATAAAAATTCGCAAAAAGGAAGATTTATGTCTCAGTGGGTTTATTCATTTTCAAATGCGAAAAAAGTTCCATCGAAAAACAGAAAAAATTTGCTGGGAGGAAAGGGCGCGAACCTCGTTGAGATGGTTTCATTAGCGCTTCCTGTTCCACCCGGATTCACAATTACGACGGAAGTCTGCTCTTACTTTTACGATCATGAAAAATCCTATCCAAAGGAATTGAAAAAGCAGGTCGAAGAGGCCGCGAAGGAGATTGAAAAATCCATCGGCATGAAATTTGGCGATGTAAAAAATCCGTTACTCGTATCCGTCCGTTCGGGCGCGCGCGTATCCATGCCGGGGATGATGGATACGGTTTTGAACCTGGGCCTGAACGATAAAACGGTGGAAGGGCTTGCCGCGCGCTCTAAAGATGAACGGTTTGCATGGGATTCTTACCGCCGCTTTATCCAGATGTACGGGAATGTGGTTTTAAACCTCGATCACCATGATTTTGAAGAAATTCTGGAACAGCATAAACGCGATGTTGATGTCACCGAAGACACGGCCATTACCGCCGATGGATGGAAAAAGGTTGTGGCTGGATACAAGGCGATGGTCAAGCGCGAGCTGGGCCATGAATTTCCACAAGATGTAATGGAGCAATTATGGGGCGCTATTGGCGCCGTGTTCGGTTCCTGGCAATCCGCGCGCGCGGTCACATATCGGAAAATTCACGATATTCCCGAAGGATGGGGCACGGCGGTGACTGTGCAATCCATGGTGTTCGGTAATATGGGCGAAGATTGCGCCACTGGCGTTGCCTTCACGCGCGATCCGTCCACCGGCGAAAATTATTTCTACGGCGAGTATCTGGTCAACGCGCAAGGTGAGGATGTCGTTGCTGGCATACGCACGCCGCAATCTCTTACTATTAAGGGTAAGGAAAAAGAAGGCAGTCATCTTTCCGCGATGGAAGAAGTGATGCCCAAGGTGTTCAAGCAGCTTTGCGATGTTCGTTCCATCCTTGAAAAACATTACAAGGATATGCAGGACATTGAATTCACGGTGCAGCAGGGCAAGCTTTACATGCTTCAGACGCGTAGTGGAAAACGCACGGCGGCGGCGGCGTTAAAGATAGCCGTCGATATGGTGTCTGAAAAACTGATTGATGAAAAAGAGGGTCTATTACGGATAGAGCCGCAGGCGCTCGATCAACTGCTCCACCCGACGCTTGATCCCATGGCGCATAAGCAGATCATTGGGAGAGGGCTTCCTGCTTCTCCCGGTGCGGCGTCTGGTGAAATTGTATTCAGTTCCGACCGTGCCGAAGAATTGGCGAAGGCTGGACGGAAAGTTATTCTTTGCCGCATAGAAACGTCACCGGAAGACATTCATGGCATGCATGCCGCCGCCGGAATTTTAACAACACGCGGCGGGATGACGTCTCATGCCGCGGTTGTTGCGCGCGGTATGGGGCGTGCCTGCGTCGCCGGCGCGGGCGGGATTTCCATCGATTACAAACGCAAAGTGATGATCGTGCAGGGCGCGGAAATTCCCGAAGGCGATATCATCACCATCGACGGCGGCACGGGCGATATCATGCTCGGCGCCGTTCCGACGGTGCAGCCGAAGCTTTCCGGCGATTTCGCTACCATCATGGGCTGGGCGGATAAAGCGCGACGCATGAAGGTCCGCGCAAATGCCGAAACGGCGAAGGATGCGCAGACCGCGCGTGGGTTTGGCGCGGAAGGCATAGGGTTGTGCCGTACCGAGCACATGTTCTTTGACCCAGATCGCATTCAGCATGTGCGGGAAATGATTTTTGCCGATGGGGAAGGCGGGCGAAAGGCCGCGCTGGAAAAGCTTTTGCCGGCGCAGCGCCGTGATTTCGTAGAGCTTTTTACCATTATGAAGGGGCTTCCCGTCACTATTCGTATGCTGGATCCGCCGTTGCATGAATTCATGCCGCAGGGCGATAATGAGATGGAGCATTTTGCAAAGGTTGCGAAGCTCGATCTTGAAACGGTGCGCCGCCGTTTTGCCGAACTGCATGAATCCAATCCGATGCTGGGGCATCGTGGCTGCCGCCTCGGCATTACCTACCCAGAAATTTATGCGATGCAGGCGCGTACGATATTCGAAGCCGCGCTGGAATGCGATGTTACCCCGGAAATCATGATTCCGCTTATCATGACATCCACTGAATTGAATATTTTAAAAGCGCTCGTCGATATAACCGCGGAAGATGTTTTTGTAAAGGCGGGGAAGAAAGTTTCCTATACGGTCGGCACGATGATCGAATTGCCGCGTGCCGCACTTATGGCGGCGGATATCGCCCAAAACGCCGCGTTTTTCAGTTTCGGTACGAACGATCTTACGCAAACCACGCTCGGGTTGTCACGGGATGATGCCGCGCGGTTTCTGCCAACCTATGTGGGAAAGGGCATTTTTGAAAAAGACCCATTTTCGACGATAGACAAAGACGGGGTTGGGCAATTGATATCGCTCGCCGTTAAAAACGGACGCGCCGCGAACAAATCATTAAAAGTCGGCATCTGTGGCGAACATGGCGGGGACCCGGCTTCCATCGCGTTTTTTGAATCGGCTGGTCTTGATTATATTTCCTGTTCTCCGTACCGCGTGCCTATCGCACGCCTCGCGGCAGCGCAGGCGTCGATCAGAGATAAGATTTAAGCTTCGCCAGAAAGGCGGGTATGTCCCTATCGTCTATGGCCCTGTGGATAACATGCATGTTTGCCCCCAGAGCGGATTCGACGCCTTTGGGGTCGTCTTCAATAACAAGGCATTCCTTGGGGTCAATTTCCACCCCCATAATCTGCTGCATTTTCGTTTTCGCGGCGAGGTACGGGGTGGGGTCTGGTTTTCGTCCCGTGTAGTCCTCAATGCATAAAATGAACTTGAATTTATCCGCGAGTCCTTTGGCGTTCAGTGCGGCCATGACGGATCTTCTGCGGCCATTGGATACGACGCACATGGGCAGGGCGGACAATATATTAAGTGATTCTAATATTCCATCTCTTACTTGTATACTGCCAATATTATCATAATACCAATTATCAATCATGTCCAAATATTGGTCTTTGCCAATTTTTAGTCCTAATTCAGATGACATCCATTCCCAGTTTTGCGATCCGTTGTTCGTATAAACGCGTTCCTGCCATTTTTCATCGAGATGAATGCCACAAGAGGCGAGTGTATGAAAATGTTTGTTCCAATGATGATCATATGTGTTCACCAGTGTGTTGTCGGAATCCCAGAAGATATATTTTACAGGCATGTCTGTTCACCGTCCTTCAGTAGGGCTATGCCAATATCGCCGCAGGATGACCGCATGCTCCCGCCATTCGGCAAGTCACTAAAAGGCGTAATGTGGTTCGATAGTGTCACGGTATATAAATGTCTCTTTGCAAGTCCGCGGTATTTCATGCGCGCCGTCAATTCCTGTCCCATGTAACAACCTTTATCCCAATCTATGCCGTTCAGCTTATCTATCCCGCATTCGAGCAATGTCGATTTTTCAATCTCCATGTCGCGGCTGCCGTCGGGGATGGTGAGGGATATGCGCAAACGGTCCCATTCTTCGAATGGCTTTTCTTCCATATCGGGTTTTTCAAAACTACGCCGCCCCATTTTTTCGTGGCGTGGGTCCGGTAAACCGACATCCTCACCAAACACGGCATAAACCGGATGCAGTTCTTCAACGGACAATTGCACTTTCGCCCGGAGCCGGAATTTCAAAAGCCGTTCGTATAAATCCTTTGCCCGCGCACCGCCTTCACAATCCAGCAATAAAAATCCATCGCCTTCGTGAACAAAGAAATCATGCAGGAATTTCCCCTGCGGCGTGAGAAGGCAGGCGTAAACAATCTTTCCAGGCCCGGCTTTCATCACATCATTGGAAACAAGGCCCTGTAAAAAGCTTTTCCGGTCTTCGCCTTCCAGGTGAATGAGGCCGCGGCCGGGCAGGGTGACATAGAATGGTTTTGACATGATCATAAGATATACGTCTAATGGCCTTCATGAAAATACTCTTTATTACGGCGACCCGCATCGGCGATGCGGTTTTGAGCACGGGGCTGCTGGAACACCTGCTCAAAACACATCCCGAAGGGCGCGTTACTGTCGTTTGCGGTCCTCTGCCTGCCAGTCTTTTTGAGGGGTTTTCGAATGTGGAGCGCGTGATCGCGCTCAAGAAAAAGCCGCATAACGGCCATTGGGTTGATCTTTGGAAGGCGGTTATCGGGACGCGCTGGGACATGGTCGTCGATCTGCGCAATTCCGCCGTATCGCGTATGATATTCGCCAGGGAGCGGTATATTTTCGGGCGGCATATCGATCAGAAGCGGCATAAGGTTGAACAGATGGCGGATGTAATGCGGCTCGACAATCCGCCCGCGCCAAAGCTTCATTTTACGCCGGAACAGATGGATTTTGCGCAAAAACTTATCAATCCCATGCCGGGGGGGCTTGTGCTGGCCATCGGGCCGTCCGCGAACTGGATCGGCAAAACATGGCCCGCCGAAAATTTTATCAAGGTCATGGAATGGCTGACATCTGTCGATGGGTTGATGCCAGGCGCCCGCGTTGCCGTGTTCGCGGCCCCGGGGGAAGAGGCGCAGGCCATGCCTGTTCTGGAGGCCGTGGCGCCCAACCGCCGTATCGACGGAATAGCGAAAGGCAACCCTGGGGAGGTCGCGGCGGCGATATCCTTGTGTGATTTTTATATCGGCAACGATTCCGGCCTGATGCATTGCGCGGCCGCCACGGGCATACCTACGCTCGGCCTGTTCGGGCCCAGCTATCCGCATCTTTACGCCCCCTGGGGCGACCATACGGCCTATGTTCAAACACCCAAA
>CAUJHN010000021.1 GCA_963204825.1 Pseudomonadota bacterium | reverse complement strand
GTTCTTAATAATCCTTATGCGCGTTCGTTAACGCCAATGGTTGCCTTGTTGCCTCTTTGCATTTTTCCCGAGGCGCCATAGGCAAACTGGGTCATGCTTTCGGCGGATTTACGTGCGCTCTTCATAATGCGGTCTGACAATTTTGCCGTTGTCTCTTTCATGCGGCTGATTGCTTCCAGATTTTCTTTAGCGGTCGCACTGAAATCATTTTGTAGGCGCTGCAGCTGTTCTTTTAATTTTGGATCGGCAGCCTTTATTTCCGCGCCGCGGGCCATCAGGGCGTTAACGAGAAGCTCATATCTGCGGGCAACCTCAACCTTTTCATCCTGAAGCTCGAGGAAAAGGGATGGCCTGCATTGTTTCAGCGTCGCAGTCTCTTTTATAAGAACATCGCGCAAGGCCGTTACGGCGATGATCGTGTGCAATATGGCCACGTTTATATCCGCGGGGACCGTGTAGTGCTTTTCGCGCGGTGTTTCCTGTTTCTTACCGAACATCTGCCACATCTCCTGTTGTTACGTTTTTAGGACCATGCATATCCTGTGCCACTTCAGGTTCGTTGGCCTTGCTTTGCATTTCTATTAACTGCTGTTTTACCAGCTCCGCTATGCCGACGGTCCCTGTAGAGGCCATTGTCTTTCCGTATTCGTCCAGCATAAGGGAATTAAAAACCTCTTCGCCCTTGCCGCCGCCGAACGTTTCGTCGGGCTGAATGCCTTCGAACATGGGTTTGAGCATTTCCGTCATGAACATCGCTTCAAAATCGCGCGCGGTTTCATCGATCGCCGCCATATTGAGTTTCATATCGAGCGGCTTATTCAGGAGAGTGGTATTTATAGGGAGGCTGTCGAGTTTCATGCCGTGGCCCTTACATCGTTGTTATTTCTGCCTGCAGCGCGCCCGCCGATTTGATCGCCTGGAGGATGGTGATCACATCGCGCGGGGGAACGCCGAGGCGGTTTAAGCCAGTCACGAGATCTTCCAGCGTAACGCCGGATTCCATGACGGTAAGTTTTGCATCCGGACCCGAATTCACTTCCAGATCCGTGCGAGGGACAACGACGGTGTCGCCTTGTTCTGCAAAAGGATTAGGCTGGCTGACTTGCGGGGTTTCGGTGATTTTGATGGTCAGGTTTGCCTGTGCAATGGCAACCGTGCTGATTTTAACTTCAGATCCCATGACGATCACGCCGGAACGTTCGTCAATCACGACGCGGGCGATTTGATCGGGTTCTACGGGCAATTGTTCGACATCAGTAATCAGGTCGACAATCGTTCCTGCATACATGTTGGGGCGTTTCAAAACCACGCTGGCGGAATTTTCGGCCGAAGCAATGTTTGCGGAAGAAAATCCATTGATGGCCTGCGCTATGCGGCGGGCCGTTGTGAAATCCGGATTGCGCAAGGAAAGGCGGACCTGATCCAGGTTTTCCAGTTTGAAATCTATTTCGCGTTCAACAATACCGCCGCCAGGAATACGGGCGGCTGTGGGAATATTTTGCGTTACTTGCGATGCTGCGCCGCCGGCTGCAAAACCTGCGACATTCACAGAACCTTGCGCAATGGCGTAAACTTCGCCGTCCGCCGCCATCAACGGCGTAACCAGAAGCGTTCCGCCCTGTAAGGAATCCGCATCGCCAAGCGCGGAGATATTGACATCAATGGTGGAACCCTGATTGGTGAAGGGGGGAAGCGTGGCTGTAACCATAACAGCGGCAACGTTGCCCGTATTCAGATTCTGTCCCCGTACGTTAACGCCAAGACGTTCCAGCATCGCGATCAATGATTGTTCGGTGAAAGGGGAGTTTCCGAGGGAATCCCCCGTGCCGTTCAACCCGACGACGAGGCCGTAACCAATCAGCTGGTTTTCCCGGACGCTTTCGATATTGACGATATCCTTGATGCGGGTGGTTTTCGCTTCGGCGTCCGTTGCGCTGCCGATCATGAAGGTCAGGAAAAGCATAAAGACCACAAGGGCAGCCGCGCTTGCGATGTTTTTGCCGGTTTCTTTGGTTTTTCTGTCGAACATATCGCTCTCTTGCCCATTAATCCGATAAAAGCCTTGCGAAGTCCGTGCCAGTGTATGGGGATGATTTTTTATAGTTAGAACAAATGGTTGATGGAAATGGAAAGGGGGTGGGCACGCCGGGTGGGACAAAAATTCCCTTCTAAAAACAACGCGGCAAATTTTGCCTCTTAAACTGCCTGCCCAAACAGGGGTATACTGGCCTTATGAAGATCGAAGGCCCATCCAAGACATCTGGCGCATCCGGTTCCAAAAAGACCGGAAAGGTCGATAGCGACTCTAGTTTTGAAGATTTTATAGCCGGTGCGCCCAAAGGGGTGCAAAGCGCGGCCCCCACACATTCTATTGCCCGCGTTGATGCGCTGCTTAGCGTTCAGGGGGCTGAAAGCCCGACTGAACGGGCCGCGCGTCGCCGGATGGTCGATCGGAGCGAGGATATATTAAAAGAGCTGGACGGGCTGCGCATGAGCATCCTGAGCGGCACTATGACCCTTGGCCAAGTGATTGATATTGCGGATGTTGTGGCCTCCCACCGGGAGAAAATAAACGATCCACGCCTCACCGCCATTCTGGACGAAATTGACCTGCGGGCTCAGATAGAAATCGCCAAGGCAAAAAAGGCCATGGATTCCGTGCATTAATTCGCCAATATCGCTTGCCTTGAACAAGCATCCTTCCTATATTCTTTTCGCTTTTCAAAACAGTACTTTATTTGAGGATTTGTATGCCGAGCGAAAAAAGCGTCATCGTTCCACCAGATTATAACCCGCACAAAGACAAGAAGGGGTATATGAACCCGGTTATGCTGGAGTATTTCCGGCAGAAACTTTTGTCCTGGAGATCAGAGCTGATCCGGGAGTCTTCGGATACGATTCATAATACGCTGCAGGAAACGGAATTGCAGCAGCCTGATCTTGCAGACCGTGCATCCGCGGAAACAGATCACGCGCTGGAACTTCGTACGCGTGATCGCGAACGCAAGCTGATTTCAAAAATCAATGAAGCTCTGATTCGCATTGATCAGAACGAATACGGTTATTGCGAAGAGACGGGCGAACCTATCGGCGTTGCGCGTCTGGAAGCGCGGCCTGTCGCGACGCTTTCTCTGGAAGCGCAAGAGCGTCATGAGAAAATGGAAAAAACCCATAGAGATGATTGATGGCCAAAGCCAATTAATTTAAAAGCCCGCAAATCCTGCGGGCTTTTTTGCTTTAGCTTGGGCCGTTGCCGGGGCCAAGAGGGCGACGTCTTGCCATTGCAGGCGGTGGAGTCATTATTCCACGCATTTCAACTGTAATATCAGGACGGCCGGGAGGGCTTGCGTATAAAATACCGGGTGAGGTTTGAGCCCTTTGCGGAGGGGCAGAAGGCCCATCTGCATTTTGACCCAAAGTCTCCCAAAATGATTGAATGCCTTGCGCGCCGCTCGGCTGCGGTATGCTTGTCTGTTCGTTTGCGCCCAGGATTGCTGGCGAAGGCCCAAGATGTAGTGTAAAATCCGGCTCCTGGAAGCCGTCAAAACCGTGAACGCGCACGCCCGGTTCCGGCATTCTGTATGGTTCTCCCTGTGGAAAGTCAGGAACGGTAATATCGTTTGGTCCTGCTGGCGGCAAAACAGACGTTTGTCCACCTATTGTCGGAGTCGGTGCTTGTGGGAACATATCCGGTTCTGCACTGCTTGGACCAGGCATTTGTGGGAAGGAATCCGGCTCTGTAAGAACATGCGGGGGTGATACCGGCAGTGGCTCACTCGGCAATACACCAGGTTGATTTCCACCGGTTTCTGGCATTGCTACAGCTGGCGGTGGAGCAACAGGCTCTGCCTGAGCAGGTGCTGGCGTTGGTGCGGCTGCGGCTGCGGCGGGCGGCGGGGCAGCCGGGCGCGTAAATTCTTGGCGAAGGCCATCTGGCGCGGCCGGTGAAACAATGCCGCTCGGAGCAGTGGTGCAGGCAACTGATGGGGTTCTCGGTTTCTGGGCCAGAAGATTTTCAACGCGCTTCGGGCCTAATTTTTGTGTAAGGGCATCCAGTGCAGCTTTAACTTTCGGATCGGCTATGCGTTCTCTGGCCAGTCCTGCCGTCTTTGGTCCGAATATCTTATCGACATCGTCGCCCGTTAATCCAAGCGCTTCTTGCAAGCGCTTAACTTCTGCTGGCGCATGAACGATAGGCTCACGTCTGGCGCTACGCGGGGTTCCTGGGGGGCAGTCTGCTACCGGTGTCGCCATATTTAACGCTCCTGTTCTGATCTTGGTATCAGTCTACAGAAAAAGGCATAGGAAAAACAAATTTGATCCTGAGCGGTGGAAATAAGGCTTTTAATTCAAATCGATAGTGCGGGAAACGGGCCTGAAGGTTCTTTCTTGGAGAGAGGACGGTGCGTCCAAATTCAAATTGGTGCGCCCAACATCCTCCTCGGGAGGGAGGGAAGAATGGGCCATCCGGAACTGATTTATAAGAGGGGGGATTTCCCGGTGAAGCTTGCCTTGCGGTACGTATATATCTGCTCCTGATTTATGCGATGTGAAAGGATTGAACTGTTCGCTGCGTTCGAGGCGCCCTTCCTGACTGGAGGCGGCGCTTTGATATGTCGCGATAGCTTGCCACAGAGCAGGCGGCATGGTTTTTAAGCGTTCATTTTCTGAGGCATCCAGATCCATTTCTCTTAAATTGCGCACGTCGCCATAACGGTCAAAAAGTCGTTGCGTTGTTTCTGTATCGAGTTTTCCCGTTAATGGAACATGCAGATTCGGCATGGGTTCAGCCGCATTCATTTCTTCCTGGATGCGGATAACCAGCGCCTGCTGGACAATAGGCGGCGTATTATCCATGCCCGGTTTCCCGAGCGGATGTTTAAAGTCCGCAGTCATTAACCTTTATGCCCCCGGCATGAAAATGTGTATATTTTTATGGTATCCAATTTGGCGCGGGCTTGGCAAATTTGGGCAAAATCATGGCAGGAAAAAAGCCGGCACATCCTGTACCGGCTTTCTTTTGGAGTAAGGGTGATCTTTACGAAACCCCCATCCCGATTCATCCTGAATCCGGGCCCTTCTGACCCTAGAACGGGAAGAGGACGTCGTAAATCTGTTGGCCGTAGCGCGGCTGCTGAACATCGGTGATCTGACCCTTGCCGCCGTAAGAGACGCGGGCTTCCGCCACCTTGTCGTATGAAATGGTATTGTCGATCGAAATGTCCTGCGGACGGATCACGCCGGCGAATTCAAGAATGCGCTTTTCAAAGTTAACGCGAACTTCCTGACGGCCCTGTATCACCATATTGCCGTTGGGAAGGATCTGCATGATCGTCGCGGCGAGCTTCATGTTGATTTTTTCTTCGCGGTCAATGGAGCCGGAACCTTTGTGGTTCGATGTGGATTCTCCGCCGACAAGCGAGCCACTGTTAACGCTCTCCGGCAGCACATCAGCAAGGCTTGTTTCATAGCCCAGGAAAGAATTTAACCCTGCATCTTCACTCGCGTCGCGGGTGCGTTCGGATTCGTTATCCAGTTCGGCTTTATCTTTAATATCAAGCGTGACGGTAAGAATGTCGCCAACGTCGTCTGCGCGCTGATCTTCAAAGAACGCCTGGCGGTCGCTGGCCCAAAGGGAATTCTTTTGTTTGGAAACAACCTGCGGCGTTGGCATCGGCATAGACACGGCACGATAATCCGGCTGCGTCATCGGGTTCTCTATGGCGGTCAGTGCCGGGGGTTTTCCCACATCAGCGAGGCGTTCAGTTGCGCCGCATCCCGCGAGCATCGATGTTGCCAGTAATAAAAAGAATGTTTTCTTCATAACCCTTACTCCTTAATTCCGTATTCCTTATCTGATCGTCACTTCGCGGTGGGCGGTGACCACGCCCTGAAGGCTTTTATTGCTGTCGATGTTGGCAACGCGGATTGAATCGCCGATTGCGCCGGCCTGTAATGCCTTGCCCTTGGTCGTCAGCACCATTGTTCCATTGTCAAAAATCAATGTAACGCTGTCACCACGATCAACCATTTTGGGACGCTCCAGATCATTGACGTTGATAGGCTTGCCCGCGGAGGCCATGCGGCGAGGGGACATATTGACCAGATCCGCTTCGCTCATAACCGTTCCTGCCACAATTCTATTTTTTGGAAGATCTATCCAGTCGATATCAAGCGCGGAAATGATGTCGCCATTCTTCAGGGAGTTTTTAAGCACAGGGACGGCGACCATGCGTTCGATACTCCCGGATACGCTGATCCGCTTGACGGGATTTTCTCCGCTCGGCGCGACCATCACAGCGTTAAAAGAGTCCCGCTGCGGGTCAAAATTAAACGCAGTGATGTCCATTGTTGCCGGAGTTTCGGCGGGCAGAACAACGGATTCGGGCGCCGTCGTCAATCTGACTGTGAATTTTTCATCAACTCCTTCTTTGCGCAGCCTGTCTTCAAGCGTCGCAATGATGTCGCTTTGTGGAATAACGGCGGCTTCGCGTCGCAAGATAATTTGTTGTGCTGAAGTTGCCGGAGACCATTCAATGTCAAGGGCGGATGCTATTTTATAAAGCGTGCGTGCATTTAAGATCATGTCTTTCCCCGGCTGCGGGGCGGGGCCCTGGACATTGTCGGCATTTTCCACGCCTTCGAAAATATCGCCAAGCTTGATGTAATCGCCCGTGATAATGGCCTCACTGCGAAGGCTTGCAGCAAGTGCCGCATTTGCGGAGGCAACGAGAACAACGGAACCGAATGTAACGCCGAAAATAAATACAGCGATGCTCAAGGCAATTCTCATGAAATCAAAAAAATCTTTAGACATGCAGCTTACCTTTCACCGATTAGCGGAGTTGTGTAATCGTCTGAAGCATTTCATCGCTGGTTGAGATGACGTTGGAGTTCATCTCATAAGCACGTTGTGCCGTAATCAGGTTCGTAATTTCTTCCACGATGTTGACGTTGGAGTTTTCAAGCGCACCCTGTTTTATCGAGCCGAAGTTTTCTTCGGCGGGGTTGCCTGTTGTCGCTGCGCCTGAAGCATCCGTTTCTAAAAACAGCGTATCTCCGATACCTTCAAGCCCGGCCGGGTTTATGAAAGTGGCAAGCTGGATCTGTCCTACATTCTGCATGGTCGTCTGACCCGGAATGCTGACCAGAACTTCACCAGACTGGTTGACGACAACATCTGTCGCATCCGCCGGAATAGTGATGCCTGGTTGCAAGGTATAACCTTGCGCGGTGACAAGCTCGCCGTCTTGGTTTGGACTGAACACACCGGATCTGGTGTAGGCGGTGTCGCCGTTCGGCATGTCTATTTGGAAATATCCTTCACCTGTGATGGCAAGA
>CAUJHN010000020.1 GCA_963204825.1 Pseudomonadota bacterium | reverse complement strand
TAAGATTGAACTCCTCCACGTTTGCGGTTACGATCCGCTGAGCTTCACTGTAGCTGGCCCACGCGCTGACAATAGCGATGACGAAAACGACCAAATACGATAAAAAGAACCGCAACGGTATCGTATTTCGATGAACCAGGCGTAAGCGCAAACGTGATGGTTGCGTAAAAATTTTCAAAAAAATCCCTCAATTTGTGCTATATCCATGTATGCTATAGTACTATATTTCACCTATTATTACAAGAAAACCGAAAATAATGGATGGAGCTAAATAATTGTACGCTGTAAAACCTGTGCTTTGAGATAGAAACTGTACCTTACGAAAACAATGTCCCTTGTTTGACTGAAACCGCGTGTGCTATGTTGCAAGAAACGGCCAGTCAAGGCGAGCATCCCTATGGATACGCATCAGCTGCCGACGGTGAAACGATAACCTTCATAGAAGGAGAATGCATCATGCTACGGACTTCAGGCGTGCCCTCCTGGAAACGGCATGTTCGGTTGATTCTCACAAACCGAACACTGTATTATATGCTCTTTCTCGGTTTTGCCTTTATGCTTGTATTTCGGTATCTACCGATGGGCGGGCTGATCATTGCGTTTAAGAAATATTCTTTTCGCAAAGGGATTTTTGGAAGCGAATGGGTCGGCCTGAATCAATTCAAATTCATTTTCACACAAAACCCTGATTTTTTCAACGTTGTCAGAAACACGCTGGTGATCAACCTGCTCAAGCTGCTTTTGTATTTTCCCGCACCGATTATTCTGGCGCTTCTGATCAACGAAGTCAGAAGCATGAAACTAAAACGAACCATACAAACCGCGGTATACCTGCCGCATTTTGTGTCCTGGGTTGTGTTTGGCACGATTGTAATCCAATTTCTGTCGCCTTCCACCGGCATTGTCAACCAGCTGATAGAGATGCTCGGCGGTGAGCCAATTTTCTTCATGCGGGATTCCAAGTATTTTTGGGGTATCGTTGTGCTCAGCGATATATGGAAATCCGCCGGTTGGGGCACAATTTTGTATCTGTCCGCGCTCACCGCTATCGACCAAGAGCTGTACCAGGCGGCTAGAATAGATGGCGCTAATGGATTGCAGGCGACCTGGCATATCTCTATTCCCGGCATTTCAGATACGATCATCGTGCTGTTGCTGCTACAGATCGGTCAGTTGATGGATGTTGGATTTGAGCAAATATATGTACTGGCCCGCCCGATACTTTACGATGTAGGCGACGTGCTCAGCACGTATATTTATCGCGTCGGCGTAGGTCAGGCACAGTTTAGCATGACAGCTGCAATCGGCCTGTTTCAATCCGCCGTGGGACTGACGCTGATTGTCGTTGCCAACGCAACCTGTAAAAAGCTCTTCGAAAAAAACCTGTGGTGACGAAAAGGAAGATTGGTTATGAAAATTCATTCCCTCCGGAAACCGCAAGTATCCTACTGGATCATCGTCGGACTGCTGATTGCTTTTGCGATCATCTGCATTATGCCGTTTTGGTACGTTATGGTCTCCTCCTTCAGCGACCCGCAGTTGGTCAGGGAAGGCCAGTTCAAGCTGCTCCCTACGGGGTACTCACTGGAAGCCTACCGTGTAGTGTTTCGCGACGTTCGTTTCTTCAACGGCCTTAAAATTACGGTTTTGCGCACGGTAATCGGCACGGTGCTGGCATTGAGCGTGCAGACGATGATGGCGTACGCCCTCAGTAAGAAACTGCCTGGCCGAAAGCTGTTCATGAAGCTCGTTGTGGTGACCATCCTTTTCAACGGTGGAATTATCCCTACGTTTCTGGTCGTGCAAAACCTGTATTTAGTGGATACTTTTTTTGCCTTGATTCTACCCATGGTATTCAATCCCTGGAACGTGGTGCTTTTGATCAGCTTTTTTGCGGCGCAGCCGCAGTCCATTTCCGAATCAGCCAAACTTGACGGCGCGGGTGAATTTACAATTTTCCGCAAGCTCGCGGTGCCCCTGGCAATGCCGGCAATCGTTACTATTTTGCTCTTTATCGCCGTTCGGCACTGGAATGAGCTGATGGACGGCGTGATCTATATCAACTCCGGCCATTTGAAACCCATGCAAGTGTATTTAATTGAGCTTGTCATGCGTTCCACTACCAATACAATGATCGAACCTACGGAGCAGTCGCTGACAGCCATATCCATCCAGACGGCGGTGATTTTCGCCTCTTGCCTGCCGATATTGGCGGTATACCCCTTCCTGCAGCGCTTCTTCGTAAAAGGAATAATGATTGGAGCGGTGAAAGGTTAAATCACCGTTACAAATAGATATCATGATAGGAGGAACCCCAAATGAAGAAAGCCCTGTACTCCCTGGTATCCCTGCTGCTGGTATGTGTGATGGTGCTGGGAACGGCCGTTTTCGCCGTGGCGGAAGACGCGCGTCCCAAAGTTGTCATTCTCACAAGTATCAACGTTGATACCGAAGGAACGGATGTAAACGACAACGATTACATCAATTATATCCGCGACACTATCGGCGTTGATATTGAGTTCATTAACGACGGAACCAACCAGTACCGTCAAAAGATGAACACGATGCTCGCCAGCAACAATCCGCCGGACGCATTTATGCTGATGGACGTTACCCAGCGCATTGATCTGGCGCGTTGGGCGGAGGAAGGCATGCTGCTCGCACTGGACGATTATCTGACTGAGTACTGCCCCGATCTGCTTTCCAGCATCAAGGACGAAGCCTGGGAAGTGACCAAGTACGACGGAAAAATCTATGCGGTGCCCTTTCAACGCTATGATTCCACGCCGTATCTGGCCTTTGTGCGCAGAGACTGGCTTGAAGCTCTGAGCATTGACCCCGCGAACGTTAAAACGATTGACGACTGGTACACCATGCTAAAGAGGTTTGTGACTGACGATCCGGACGGCAATGGAATTGACGATACCTATGGTATTGTGTCCACCACTTCCGGCACGCACCTGACTAACACCTATTTCAAGGACAGCTTCGGCGCGGCGCGCGCAGAAGTGGTCAACGGAGAACTGCTGCCCAATTACATGCTGGACGGCTACAAGAACTGGCTCAAGTTCATGAACAAGCTCTATGAAGAGAAAATTCTGGATCCGGAATATATCGTTAACAGCGGGGCGCAGATGTGGGAAAAAGTCGCCTCTGGCAAATACGGTATGTTCCTGTGGTTCTGGGGCCTGCAGGAGTATATGAGCAAGGGCTTGGATCGCGCGGATCTGGTTGCTATGCAGCCGCCCCTGCGGGATGACGGCAGCGAGGCATCCTACATCTATTCTTCACCCAACCGTCACATGATGGCGATCACCGCCGATTCTAAGAACGTGGAAGCCGTGTTGAAGTTCTTCAACTGGTCATGTACTGAAGAAGGCGCGGTTTTCCTGTATGCCGGTCTGGAAGGCAAGGATTATGACATCGTTGACGGCACCATCGTGCTTCGTGAGGATCGGAAAGGTAAAAACCTCGGTTGGCGCCAGTTGACGCTTGGTGTGCAGCAGCCCAATGTGGGTCAGGAGCCGATCAAGAGCATTCTGGAGCAGAGCTTCGGCAAACTGGGCATGGAGCACCTCGCTTTGGCGACGCAATACGGCGCATACAATGATCTGGATCTGTTCTGCCCCATCTTTGAGGAACTTTCCCAGTATGACTTTGACAAGATCGTTTCGGAATACACCGATAAGGCCATCACCGGCCAGGTCGATATAGACGCGACGTGGGACGACTATATCCAGTCCCTGCGCCAGTCCGGCGGCGATCTGAAGATCCAACTCTCCACCGATTGGTACAACAACGAGTTCATGAATTAATCTCTACAGCCGTAAGGAGGGTCCGCGGGATGGACAAGGTATTGAAGCGCAAGGATATTGAGCGTCTGGCCGACCGATTGTTTCAGGAAGCCGGCGGGCTGCAAGGGATTACGAAGCGCATTCTCAATTTCAGGAACGTCGCGGCCCTCCCCGGCACGATACACAACTACTACTATGTGAACAAGCAGGTTTACGACTACGCAATGCTCAACGCGACCCTCGGCCAGGCGGTTCTCTGCATGGCCGGGGGCGCCCGGGCGCGCGAAGCGGGGGACAGATACGTCCGTATTCTGGACACATTGCAGGATGTTGGGTATCTGATAAATTATCATTTCTGCGACCGCGCGTTCGACGGATACGCCATGTCGCTCCTGGTGCACAGCTGGATGGAGCTCCGGCGTACAGCGCTGTTTGGGGAGATATGCGACCCCGCTGCCGCCCGGCGCATAGAGGATTGGTTTTACACGCGTGCAAAGCAGATGTGGGCTGACCGGGACGGCGCTACCTGGGCCACCTTCCGCCCGTACGACAATCAGGAGATCGGCATCGGCATATGCTCGCTTCTGTCCGTACTGTTAGCAAAGCGCGATCCCATCCTGGCACAGGGGCTTGCTGAGCTCACGGATTCGCGTATCATCGGCTGGGCGAAAAAAAACGGCAATCTAGACGATACGCTTTTTTATTCCCCGGTATTCGCCAAGTCCATGTGGTATTACGCCAAGTACCGGCAGCGGGAGGATCTGCTGCGCTCGGATAATTGCCGGCATACCTTTGAAAGCGTGCTGCAGCAGATGCCGGGGAGCGGCATGTTCACGCAGTACAATTGGACGCAGCACGGCTCGGCGGCCGAAATGATGGCGCTGGGCGCATACCTGTTTGAGGACGGCCGTTATCAATGGATGGCAAACCGCCTTTTAGAGGATAGGCTCTTGCACCGTGAGGAGCGCATTGCTTTTGCTGCGCGAAATATTGACCAGGACAAGCTTACGGCTACCCCGGATCAAGACACGGAACTTGAAGAAGTGATTCTCGCCGAACTCGATTGCCGGGGAAAGTTCGACCATGTTTGGGAAGGGCTGACTGAAAACATCTTTCATCTGTGGTATTTCTGGAGAGACGATCTGCAGCCCGTCAAGCCCGCTGAGGGAAGCCGGGTTTTATACAAATCGGCTGGGCAAGGCCGCTGGCCATATGCGCCGGAGCCGATTTTGCCCGATAAACTGGTATTTCGGGATGGCTGGGAGAACAACAGCCTGTTTGCCATTATAAATCTCTGGGGAGGTCAGAACAGCCCGTCGGCAAAAACGGTATCCCACCGGTATCCCGCGGCGAACGAGCTGATTACCCTGGTATGGGGCTCGCCGTTTGTGGTGCAAAACATTGACCAGGTTACCCGCGATATCCACATACACCGCAAAGACCTCAATGCCTTCTGCCTGCGCGAGAACGGGCACTGGTTGAGCGCTGAGCTGATCGGAGAGCTAAAGTTCGGCGTGTATCCGGCGCTGGACATGATGAACGCAAAACTGGAGGCTATACACGCATTTGACAACGCCGCGTTTTCCAAATCGACGTTGTATGAATATCGCGGATGGACGAATGAGCGCACGGTTGTTCTCGTGAAGGGCCAGGCCCTGATTGTGTTTGACCAATGCTTTGGCTGCGCGGCTGGAGAAGGCGGGGTGCGCTGGCATCTGCAGGGAGACATGATTGACCGTCAGGCTGCGTCTCTCCGCCTGAGAATGCTGGACAGCGAACTGAGTATTGGCTACCCTTGCGCGTCTGTGGGTGCAGTTCACCCGGAGATTACGAAAAACACACGCGTGATACCTATTAGCCAGCATCATGCCGACTGGGATTTGGACTTGATCGCAAACGCTAAGCGAATGGGATTTGTAACGCTGTTTTCCAGTGACCGCAGCGCTGAGGAAGCCACGGCCCTGCCGGTTACAGCAGCCGGGAAGGACGCATATCCAAACGCCATGGCGGTTGCGCTGCCCTCCGCGGCAGCCGGCACCCGCCTGTCTCAGTATCGGGATGAATACGATTATCGTGTTCTGTCCACAGACGCTCTGATCTTCATGATAACAACCCACGGCGATACCCGATTGCTGTCGTTTTGCGACGCAACAACCATTACCTGGGATCTTGAAGGCGGTGCAGATGTGCGTTTTGCCGGATGCTCTCCTTCTGATTGGGAAATATGCGGCAGCACGCTGCAACTACGGTCGCATACGCCGGTAAGCGGCCAGGTTTACGTCACAGCTGCAGTATCCGGGAAATTAACAGCAGCGTTTACGCCGGTAAGCGAATAGACGTTTTGGAGGAAACCATATGATTCGTGTGGCTATTATTGGAACCGGGAACATTGCACCATCGCACATAGAAGGGTATCTGTGTTTCAGGGACCGGTGCGAAATTGTTGCGCTGGTTGATATTTATCCGGAAAAGGCTGAGATGCTCAAAAAGAGATTTGGGCTGGCAGCGCAGGTTTACGACAGCCACGAAAAGCTGCTTGCCTCAGGCGGTATTGATCTGGTAAGCATATGCACACCGCCGTATACGCATGCCGCGCTCTCCATCGCGTGCATGAAGCATGGGATGGATGTGATTTGTGAGAAACCGATGGCGGCATCGCTACGGGAATGCGACGCCATGATAGAAGCAAGAGATCAAACGGGGCGGAGGCTTTCTATAATTTCGCAAAACCGCTTCCGTTCGCCGATTATGAAATTGAAACAAATCCTGGATTCGGGCATTGCGGGTAAAGTTCTGCATGCGCAGGTTGATTCGGTATGGTGGCGCGGACATTGCTATTTTGACCTATGGTGGCGCGGCACATGGGAAAAAGAAGGCGGGGGCTGCACGTTGAATCATGCGGTGCATCAGATTGATATACTGAACTGGATGAAGGGGCTCCCGGTCGAGGTATCTGCAACGGTTGCCAATCTGAACCATGATAATTCCGAAGTGGAGGATTTTTCCATAACGGTTGCAAAGTACGCTGACGGCTCCGTATCGACTGTGACGAGTTCCTTGGTACACCATGGTGAAGAGCAGCAGATTGTGTTCCAATGCGAATATGCAAAAATCAGCGCGCCATGGGACGTGATATCCTATGAGTCTACCCAGAACGGGTTTGGCAAACCAAGCGAAGAAATGGAACAAAAGATTGAGGCAGAATATCAAAAGCTGCCGGATTTGGAATACGAAGGGCATGCCGGGCAATTGGACAACGTGATGCGCTCAATCGAGGAAAACAACCATGCCTTTCTGGTGCAGGCCGAGGACGGGCGTAAAACGCTGGAATATATCACAGCTGTTTATAAGTCCGGGTTTGAGGAACGCAAAGTGAGCCTGCCGCTGCGCAGGGACGATTTGTTTTATACCATAGAGGGAATGCATGCCAATGTAAGAAAGTTTCATGAAAAGAGCGCTTCGGTAGCAAACTTTGTGCCTGTGGATATCACAACCGGCAACGATTATTCGAAGTATAACTATCAAAAACGTTCGGTACAGAAAGAGCGGTAAGCACGATGGATATGCGAGACGGTATGAACTATGCCCCAAAGGGTAAACCGATGCCAGTTGTAAAAAAAGGGGAATTCGTGTTCTCCGTTGCCTATCTTAAGCATGGTCATATCTTCGGAATGACAGCCGGGCTGCTCGAAGCAGGGGCAACGATTAAATATGTATATGATGACGACCAGACACTGGTGGATCGATTTCTGGAAATGCATCCGCAGGCGATACAGGCAGAGAGCTTTCAGACAATTCTGGATGACGGTGACACCCGGCTGGTCGCTTCCGCCGCTGTTACATCCAAGCGCGCTGAGGCGGGCTTTCAGGTCATGCGCAGCGGTAAGGATTATTTTACCGATAAAGCTCCGTTTACAACTTTGGAGCAGATAGAAACTGCCAGGCGGTTAATCGCGGAAACCGAACGGAAATATATGGTGTACTACAGCGAATACCTGCATGTTGAAAGCGCTGTATATGCAAAACAATTGATTGACGAAGGCGCGATCGGCAAGGTTGTGCAGGTGATGGGGCTGGGGCCGCATCGATTGAATGCCTCTTCTAGGCCGGACTGGTTCTTCAGGAAGGAACAGTACGGCGGAATACTCTGTGATATCGGGAGCCATCAGATCTACCAGTTTTTGATCTTTGCCAACGTGCAGGAAGCCAAAGTAGTGTACAGCCAGATCGGAAACTTTAACAACCCGAACTACCCGGAGTTGGACGACTTTGGCGATGCTACCATTGTCTCTGCGAATGGCGAAACCATGTACTTCCGTGTGGACTGGTTTACGCCTGATGGGCTATCCACCTGGGGCGACGGACGTATGCTGATCTTGGGTACTGACGGATACATTGAACTGAGAAAGTATACCGACATCGCCATTGCCAGGCGCGAAAGCAATGTGTATATGGTCAATCAGGAGGGAGAGAAGTATATCAACGTACAGGGAAAGATTGGGTATCCATTCTTTGGGCAGCTGATCCTGGACTGTCTGAATCGTACGGAAAATGCAATGACACAGCATCATGCGCTCCTGGCGTCGGAGCTGTCTATTCGTGCCCAGTTGCTGGCGCATGTGATTCATGAATCAAGGTAATGCTCTCAAGAACGGGCATCTGGCAGCTTCTCCCCAACGGTATTGAAAAATATGCGGAGAAGTGATTCATAACAGGGCAGAATTGTTTGGCAGATTAGGAAACCCGCAAGGTTGAAACGTCAATCTCCAATAACACACTGATATTTCGGTTGCCCTGAAAACCTATCGTTGCTCCGCTGGCATAGTGATTGTGCACACCTTGGGAACAGGATCAATGTAAAACCTGTCGGCTTTTTATAGCCGACGGGTGTGTTTATTTGTTATTTGGTCTGACCCCGTATAATGTACATATTGTTAATTCTCTATAATAGTAAACTTGAAAAAATTGTGTTTTATTATTTTTCGGAAGCGGATAAAGCCCTCCCCATTATAAAACCCTATAAATTGATTAATGTAGCTGATCTATGGAACTCGCTAGATGCCAAAAGAAAAAAATATTCTTGCGCCTATCATATTCCAAATAGCAAAAAGGTAGACGAGTTTATTGAGGCATTTAATCTTATGTCATTTGACCCAATACCAAAACAAAAAATCATCGATGAAGTAAATTCCATTCCCCAGTTCGAAGCTGTTCGGGTGTGTAGGTTAGTAAGGGAAGAACTCGAATCACAAAAAGAGCGTGGGAATCCTAAAAGCGAAGATGAATTGAGTAAAAACTTCATGGAAATCAGTCGTATTGGGTTACGCGAAGGGATTTTGCCACCAGCACTATTGATGTTATATATAATAAATATAAAAAATCCAAGGGTATAAGTTTTTTGAATCGAAAGACTAATTCTGCACACCTCTGGGAAATGCACACCCCCCGTCCAGCAAATCGTTGAACATTAGACGTGGGGTGTGCATTTTATCATTTTGTTGTACTTAAGCCAGGAAGAGTCGAGAAATTTATCACAAAATGTGACCTGGGGACAAAGAGCAAGGTTTGCTGCGGGTAAAGTGTCCATGCCGTACAAGAACTTCCTGGGTTACGATCGCGGTGAGGATGGCACGCCAATCGTGAACGATACGCAAGCCGCTTTGGTCCGGCGAATTTATACCCTGTTCAT
>CAUJHN010000019.1 GCA_963204825.1 Pseudomonadota bacterium | reverse complement strand
AAAGAAACCCTGTGTTACTAAATTTTCAGGGAGAGTCAAATTTCCTTGATACGCATCCAGTATGATCAGGTCGTATTTCTTTTCGCCTTCTATCAAGAAGGATTCCGCTGCGACCGGATGAAATTTCTTGTTCGGTCCCAGCTCTTTGCCCAGAAAATCCTTCTCGGAAACGCGCTTTAAATTGGGATCAATATCGACATAATCGTAATTATTGATGTCATCATCTATGCCGAGCGTAAAACCTCCGGCACCGAGAATAAGAATATCTAAAGGCTTTTCATCCAATTCCCGCGAATAAATATAGTTGAGTTCGATGAAATTGGCATAGTCATGCTTGGCGTTGAAAGTTGGGCTGTAGCGTGAATCCGAATTATGATTGAGCGACATGACCTTCATATCGTTTTCCGGATTTTGGAAGACGCGGATGACACTGTATTGGTTGTTAGATACGACATGGAGAGATTTTAACAGCGGGTCGGAATTAAAAAATAATCCCAGAAGCACCAAGGCGGCCATCGCGGCCTTTTTCCATACGGCTTTCCTTTTTCCAAGAACAAAAAACAGGCCTGCGAGCAGTACGAAATTTAAAGACGCGGTGTAATGCACGCCGAGCGTCGCCATCAACACCAGCGTTGAAAATGTCGCGCCCAGAAAAGACCCGATGGTTGAAAAGAACAGGATTTTTCCCGTGATCTGCGAGAGTTTTTCTTTCGAAAAATAGTTGCTCACGAGCGGGATCGTCTGCCCCAGCAAAAAGACAGGTGTTACAAGAAATATGAGAGAGTAGAGGCTTGCCAAAATAAGCCGGTTTGTAATGCCGCTGCCCAGCAGGCCTTCCATGAAATGGATCAGCGGTACGTAGGAAAGCCCAAAGACCAGTAGCAATGTCGAAATTAATATGTTGCTGGCCAGTTTATCTCTTACACTGACCGCTTTACCGCGTCGGGTCGTATAGGGTTTAAACTGCCCACCATAGTAATAGCCGAAGGATAGGGGCAGAAGAACGGCGGCGATAATGATGGAAACAACATCTGTTCCGCTACCGATAAAAGGAACGGTTACGCGGATGGCCAGCAGTTCGGAGGACAAAACCACATACCCTTCTGTTATGATTATGGCAAAAAGAGTGTAGAAAGCTTTTCTGGACATAGTCATCGCCGCACCAATTTTTTTTGAACTGCAGGGAGAATAGGACTTTTTTGGGGAGCATGACAGTCGTTCTGTCCGATTAACCAACGGTTATATAAAAAATTTTTGATCTTTTTTGTTTAGGATTTAATGGTCATAATGTGGTGGCCGGAAGCGATTGTTTGGCTATAATTTTTCCCTGTAAAATCGCTGTTAAACAGGGAATAGGCTGGAGGTGAGGCGCCCTTCCCATATGCGCAGTTATCGCGTTAAACTCTATCCCGAGAATAGTTAGCGCATGACTGCAAGCACAGCCATCCTATTCCAGAATTTAACTATTTGGTTCCCTTCAGGGCGTGTGAAGGGAAGGATAAGTCATAAAAACATTGACCTTTTTATACGAGTAGTGCTTCTCTTCCCCAATATTTAATAAAGTAAGTTAAGTATAATGATTGTTATTCCATGCGCAGGTGCATCCAGCCGGTTTAAAAAGGCTGGCATAGAAACTCCGAAGCACCGGCTTTCAATGGGAGGGGATACGACCCTTTTTGATAAAGTTCTGGATGGGCTTGGGGATGCCATCCATACGCAGCCGATTGTCGTGGTTGCAAAGAACACACCGGAAGAAAAAGCATTTTTTGAAGCAGTATTTCGCGCGCGGAACATTTCGGAGTACGAAATTGTTTCGCCAAAAGATATCGGACAGGGAATGCTGTCCGATATATGCGCGGGTCTTCGTAAAACCCGCTTTGATCTTGCGCAGCCTATATACATTCATCCTTCTGATCTTATTCACACAGAGTTCGAAATGCCCACGGCGGAAGAGCGTCCGTGCTTTGTGATGGATTTTGAAGATCGTTTGAAAGGAACCGGCTGTTATTACTTTTCAAACGCCAAAGATTTTATTGAATCATATGAAGCGTCCAAAATGCCAGGTGTTCGTGCGCGTATGGGAGAGCGTGCGATGGAAGCTGGAGAATTCGGCATGTTCCTGTGGGTTTTGGCAAAACGCGGTTATTATCCGAAATACAGATATATAAATCCCAAAAAAATTATTCATAGCGGCGTACCGGATCATTATATGGCAGCGCTTGATCGCTTTCTAGGGGAAACGCCGGATTTCCCGTTCACAAAGAACGATCCACTTCTTTTTTCAAATGATCCAAAGGCGGTTCAGCACCGCAATAAAATCATAAAGCTTTGGTTTACGCGAATTGTTGAAAAGCACGGGCTGGATGATGAAACGGAAAGTTTTTGCAGTTCCATTATTCACTATGCGCGACAAATAGAAACTGCCGTAGATGGGCACGTCATGGGCGCTTCTCTTCGGTCGCACATTGTTAATGAATTATCGGAAGCCGTCCAATCACAAGGTGATCTGGCCGAACAGCTGGAAAAAATGGCGTATCCAATTTTACAAGTGGATTCATCAGAACAGGATGTGGAATATATGCAGTCATTGGAAGTGCAGGCTTCCAAGGCATTATTTCAATTTTTAACGAAGCCCTATTCAACACAAAACGCCATAAGTTTCGCAAATGGCCACAGCGGGTTTCCGAGAAATGTTGCAGAAGCTAGAGCATTTTATATGTTTTTCTGGGCTCTTCCGGAGGAACGGAGAACAAATGCCTTATCGCATATTCTAGGCGCTGGACAGGGCAGCGCCATAGCCTTTAAAATGAAGCTCTCTTCCGTTATGGAGCGCCTGGTCATGGATTTTCTTCCGCCAGAAAAAGAAGGATCAAAAGCCAGGGAATATGGTTTGAGTTTTACAAAAGCTATTTTCCATTCCGCGGATGAAGAAAAACTTGTGTTCCTGTGTTCCAAATTGCTGAGTGCGCTCCACGAAGACAATACGCAGCCGATGTCGGAAGATCCTGGTGTCCGGTTTGGTTACAGGTTAACAAATTTCTTTATAGGAATAGGCGGCGCAAAAATCGCGCAAGGGGCAGATAGCTATCATCAAACGCCGTATGAATGGAAGCAAGGAACTGCGCAATCGAAATCCCGGGTTGCGCCTATGCGTCGCGCCGCCTTTATACGAAAGGCGAGAGCCGATATGCCGGAAGACTATAGAGCCGGCATTAAGCGCATAGGGCGCCGTCTTGGCACGGGAACCTATATCGATACAAAAGAGATAGAATTCACCGAAGAATTTTTACAGCGCCATCCAGCCATGGAAAATCAACAGGGCAACGGCGGTCTTGTTTTGCAATTGGTCAAAGATAATGCTGGTAGGCTTTCTGAAGAAATATTTTCTCTCGCCATAAGGACACTTAAAGACCTTACAGCAGGTAACCCAGAAGCTGAACGTTCGCTCAGCGGTTTTATTCCTGTCATAGAACACAAAGCCAGAATGATTAAAGAAGAAACGGATTTGCGCATTGTCGCGCAAAAGGCCCGTATCGCAGAAAATTTGACAAGTGGCAGATCGATAAAAATGGGAAAATTAACAGCCCACTTTTCCGCCGCAGGCGTCTTTGCAAGTGGTGAAAGATTTAAGGTCAGCCGGCAGGTTTTAGGCCCACATTTTAATGATCTTCCTGAAGGAACGCGACAAGAGCGTGCATTAAAATCAGCAGTTGCAGAAGCTATATTTACACAAGAAATACTCACTATATTGTCAGGAAAGCAGTTCAATCACGATCAGCATGGCGATAACAACGGTATTACAATCAAGCGTAGTAAAAGCGGAGGCGTAGAAGCCCATATAGGGTACTTTGACGATGGAGCCATTATCCTGGAACCGCCGACGAAACGACAACAAGCATTGTTTGCGCATATTTTAATGGATGCGTTGGCCAACAGTGCCATTAACGGATTCTCTCCAGTTTCATCTTTGAAGCACACTTTTACAAAGGCGCAGAATAATGCGGTTCTTCAGGGGCGGGACACTTTAGACGACCTTTCTTATGTCGATGCCATGGTGGAAGGGGTTATATCGTTGTTCGATTATAAGGAACATATGGGGTTTCCTGCCCTTCTTAGAAGTGTCCGCGCCGTTGCCGCATCAGGCCTTGTTTCATCGGAAATATCGGGAATTTTGGGTAATCGTTTCAATGCGGTTCGCAGAGTACAAAAAGGTAAACCCGATGCTGTGGAGGGAGCCAGGCGCGAAGAGTTTTATCCACCACCGACCGATGAAAATAGACGATTCACAAGCGCATGGAATAGAACAGCGGGCTGGTTGTTAATGGTGGGTGGGCGTTTTTTATTGACGAAACCTCTTCCCATGAAAAGCAGTCAGTTACAATTTGCACATAGCATAAAGCCCGAATAGTTCAGCTCGGGAGAGATGGATTAATGCGCCAGCGTCGGTTCGGCTTTTTTGCGCGGGTTGTTATAGGGCAGGAACATGGCGATGATGAAGCCGGCTGCGAGGATACAGGTCAGGAATAAAAACGTGTCCTGATAGGCCATCAGCGACGATTGCTTAAGCAGGCCGTTGTACATCATGCCCGACGCCTGCGCCGCCGCTTCGGCCTGCGTGAGGCCGTGCGATACGCCCGCTGCAGTCATTTGTTGCAGCGTGGTTTCATAGGCGATGTCTCCTGGAACAAGCCGGCCGGTCAGATCTCCTTGGTTGATCTGACCGTAACGGAAAAGATAGGTCGATGCGACAGCGATGCCAACGCTCCCCCCCAAATTACGGGACAGGGAAAACAGCGCGGACGCCTTGTTTATTTTTTCCTTCCCTATGTTCATGAAGGCCAGCGTGCTGATGGGAATGAACAGGAGCGGAAAGCCGAGCGTCTGAATTATCCGCACATGCACAAGCGTTTGGTAATCAACATACGGGGTGATGACCGTGCTGGTCATGAAGCATCCAAGCCCGCATATCGCCATGCCGCACATAACGAGGTAGCGGCACGGCAGATAAGAGACGATCTTCCCGGCAAGCGGCATGCAGAATAAGACGACAATGGCCCCCGGCGACAAGATCATTCCCGCCATGAAGGAATTATAGCCGAACTGCGTTTGCACCATGAGCGGGATAAGAGCCGTGCTGCTGTAGAGCATGAAACCCACGGCGAAGACCAAAAGCGTACTGAGCCCGAAGCTTCTGTCCGCCAGCAGTCTTAAATCTACGAGCGGTTCTTTTTGACGCAGAAGCCAAAACGCAGCAAGCGCTAGAGCGACGATGCTGAGGATGATCAATTGTATGATAAAGGAGCTTTGAAGCCAGTCTTCCTGCTGGCCCCGGTCAAGGACGACCTGAAGCGCTCCAAGGCCAAGCGCAACAAAGCCAAGCCCCGTGTAATCTATTTTCTTTATGTCTTTGGCGACGGCGTGCGGCGGATCCTTCACCACACGAAGCGCGCAGAAGAAGGTGAAGAGTCCGACGGGAATGTTGATATAGAACACCCAGTGCCAGCTGTATGTGTCCGTCAGCCATCCGCCGAGGATGGGGCCGCAGATGGGCGCGGCGATGATGGTGATTCCGGTGATGCCAAAAACCATGCCGCGTTTTTCAACGGGAAATGCATCCATTATGATGGCCTGCTGCATGGGTTGCAGGCCGCCGCCCATGAGTCCCTGCAACAGGCGGCAGACGATAAGCATGGGCAGGGACGTCGCGATGCCGCACAGAAGAGAGGATATCGTGAATCCCACGATGCATATCAGAAAGAATTTTTTGCGGCCAAACACATCTGAAAGCCAGCCGGAGAGGGGAAGGATAATCCCGTTTGCGACGAGATAGGACGTTAAGATCCATGTTCCTTCTTCGGGGCTGGCGGCGAGTGATCCGGCTATATGGGGAAGGGATACGTTGACGATAGTCGTATCCAGTACTTCCATAAACGTGGCCATGGAAACGATAATGGCTATAAGCCAAGGATTATAGGTCTTTATGGCCGCCGCCGTCATTGCACATGCACGGTCGGCACGACGGACATACCGGGGCCAAGATGGAAATTTTCGGAAGGCTGTTCGTCGAAAAGAATTTTAACGGGCACGCGCTGAACGATTTTGACAAAATTGCCCGTGGCGTTTTCAGGCGGAAACAGGGAAAACCGCGCGCCTGTGCCGCTTTGAATGCTATCGATCTTGCCCTTAAAGATTTTTCCGGGATAGGCGTCTATTTCAATATCAACGCGCTGCCCAGGTTTCATGTCGCGCAACTGCGTTTCCTTGAAATTCGCGACAACCCAAAGGTCATGGCTGACAATCGTCATCAGCTGCAGACCCGGCTGCACATAGGCGCCGGCTTCGACACTGCGCCGTGTGACCAGCCCATCGGACGGCGCAAGGATCGTTGTATCGTCGAGGTTTTTCTGCGCCAGGGAGACATTTGCCTGCGCGCGCAGAACAGCGGCCTGTTGCTCTTTCACCGAAGCTTGTGACGCGCCAATCGTGTCGGGCGCCGTCTGCGCGGCCTTCAGGCGGGCTTTGGCGTCTTCCAAATTGGAGCGCGCACTTTTTTCGTCGGCAATTGCATTGTCCAGGCTTTGCTTGCTTCTGGCGGCATCGCTGATTTCCTGAAGACGTTTCAGCGCTTTTTGGGCGTTTTTCCATTCCGCCGTTGCGGCCGCAACCTGCGATTCCGCGGAAGTCAGGTTGGAAGGGGCGGAAACCGTTGTGCTGGCAAGATTATGCTGTCCGCCGCTGAGCCGTGCTTCCGCCACCGCGAGATCGGCCTTCGCCTGCTCCAGGGCGATTTCATAGTCACGCTGGTCTATTTGCGCGATTTGATCGCCCTTTTTTATGGATTGGTTGTCCGTAACGTAAAGCTCCGTGATATATCCGGACACTTTGGGCGCTATGGGAATAATAGAGCCTTCTATAGAGGCATCGTCCGTATGCTCCACACCCTGCTGCATACGCCAAAAGTGCAGAGCGCCAAATGCTATCAGTGCGAGGATAACAATGGGAACAATGTATCCAGAGATGAGTTTGCGCATTATTGAACCTGTTTGCCTAAAGTATAACCTTTAAGCATATGTTGTAAAGCAATCACGCTATTGCGATAAGCCTGTTCTAGAAGCGATACCGGCCTTTATCGGTGATGATATCCCATACATCAGGTTTTTCTTCGGCGATCCTGTCCAGAAGCAAAGCCGCGCCGTTGTGGCAAACCTGACGCTGGCCGTGGAATTCGATCAGCGGCCCGACATGTTCAAAGTGGATGCCCATTTTGCTTAATAAGCGCAGCAGGAAGGGCTCCATTTCGGCCCCCCACTGTTTGACCCCGTTTTGCTGTGACATGACGACGATCATATTCATAAGGCCCATGGACATCGAAGGTATGATGCGGGCTACGCCTGTTTCAAGTTCTTTGGCGGAGTGCCCGGCCACGGTAAGGACATCCGTGATCGTTCGCCTGAAATCCTTCAGCATGCAAAAGCGTGAAATTTCGGCGAAGTTGTCCAGCGGCACCAGCGCCGGAATGTCTATGTCATGCTTGTTGCATAATTTATGGACCGGCAATACGTTTGCGGGCGCCCCTTTGGGATGGAGTATAAGCCGCACCGTACCGACAAACTCCCCCGTTGGGCGGAACCGCAGCAAGGCGTGCGCGGAATGGGTGTCGTGCTCATCGCATTCAAGACCGCCTGGATTTTCATCCGCGTCTTCAAATTTAAATTCTTCGCAGTAAATTTTGTAACGAAGCTTGAAGCATTCTCTTTTAAGCAAGTCCGTATCGGCGACTACGCCCTCAAAAAGGCTGTTATACAAATCGTAGAGCGAGAATTCGTGCTTAAGGATGTTTTGAAGGCCGTGGATAGGCGCATGAATAGTGTTCGTAACGTGACGCATTTTACATTTCCCCCTATTTAACGGACCGCCAGTCAAAACGTTCCGGTTTCTCCATCACCCCCCTATTTTTAGGGTGGGCAAGATCTTATGATCTTATATCAGTATAGCTTAAAATAACATTATTATGGCAAATTTGAGGGAAAGTCGGAAATTTTATTGTTTAAAAACAAAAGACTGATACGGCTTTGCCTGTATCAGTCATAAAGACCTGTAAGCCTATTTTGCGAGAAATGGAGCCCTTTAACGCCTTATCAGTAGTTCTTCCAAAGGAAGCCTGATCGAACGCGCCGTAATGGGGCGGAACTTCGGCGTTCCCAGACGCCCCATGAAGGTGATTTCATCCGGTTCTTTTCCTGTTTCTTCGGACAGGAGGTTTGCAAGGGTTTCTGCCTTTGCCAGAATTTTGGGATTCGTTGTGAAAGATTTTTTCTGCCTTCCAAAATGGGCGAACATATGCGTGGCTGTGCTTGGGTGTAATGCCAGCCCGTGAGACGTTGCAGCAAGCCATAAACGCTGAAGCGCTTCCCCGGCCCGCAAAAAGAATTCAGGTGAGCGTGGAGCTTTTGCGTCTTTGGCGCAAAGGACGAAATGCGCCGCGCAGGATGTTCCGGGAATCAAATCCATTTCGATCTGGGCGATCATCGTCCCCGCCATGAATTTGTTCATAAAATCGATTCTTTTCCAGTCGTTGAAAAGCCAGCGCATCAGCGCACTGGTCATCCGATCAAGGCCTACGGCACGTATGGGAATGGCTGCCGGGCTGAAATTCCGCTTCCAGTCGAGCGCATGTTTATGCGTGTTAAAACTTTCAGGGATGCGCAATCTGATGTCCGTTCCCATCATATTGATTTTGGACATCGCTTTGCGCTCTTCATCCGTTTCATACCATGCGATTTCAAAATCGGGGCCGACAGATTTTTGAAGCGCCGTCTTTTGCTCCGGCGTCAAAGGGGTTTTCTGATAGGCGTTACGATCGACAGAACGAATGCGGATGTAAGGCAGAAGAGGATTCGTCGCTACCTTCGAATCTTTTGCTACTTTTACCGATATCTTATAAACACCGTTGTCTTCCCCCATAAGCGACCATTGGCAGTCACGGTTAAACTTGCTGGCGGCTATACGAATATTTTCCAGCAATGTCCCGCCCGCGATTAGTGTAGGTTGCCCGTCGTTAAAATCGTAAAAGTCTTCGGCATCACGTGCCCTTTCGGTCAGAAGATGAATCGTGACCGTTTCATCATCTATAATTTCAAACCGCCATGGCTGAACGTTGTCGCCACTGGGCGCCCAGCGGGCAATATTCAGGATTTCTTCGATATCGCGCGCATACTCAAGCGGGCGGGGGATTGTATCCTCAGAAAGCTGTTCAACCTGCTTATAGGCGATTTTCAGTTTGAATTTCTGCAGCGGATTGGCGTTTCCGCCCGGCATCCAGCCGAGTTTCCATTTGCAAACATATGCATCAAAATGGTGATAAAACGGAGCGGCGTAAACGGGGCCGCGCTTTAACAATAGTTTAAGCACTTGCGCGGTCGCAACGCCGGCCGATAATTCGCAGGCCAGACCCGTGGAGGGCAACCGCTGGCCTTTAAAATCCATATGCGATTTGTCGACAAGATAGCTTCTATGCAATCCCCGCGGTGTCAGGCCAATCATAAAATTGACAAGCTGCTGCTGTTTCGTGAGGCCTTCCATACGGAACCATTCCTCAAAGCTCATGCCATCCGGACTGAAACACAAAAAGGCGGATCCCATGCCGGCCGGCGCCGCGGTTACAGAGGGGATGCCGAGTTCATGGCATCGCGCGAAAACCTTGCGCCGGGCATCCAGAACAAAGAAATCGAGCCCGTCCACGTAGACATCGACATCCCTTAGGAATTCGTCCAGATTTTCATCGGTAACGCCATTTGAAAAAATTTTGATATCCAGTTCGGGATTGATATCTTTTGCCATAGCGTCAAGCGTTTCGGCCTTTGATTTCCCGATCGCGCTTAGCCGCGCGCCGGCCTGTCTGTTGAAATTGGCAAGTTCAAATGTATCGAAATCCGCAATATTGAACGCGCCTATGCCAAGGCGCGTCATCGTAATCAAATGCGATCCGCCAACGCCGCCCATACCGGCAATGGCAACGCGCTTCCCGCGAAGTATCTGTTGTTCCGCAGCCTTTACCCAGCCCAAATTCCGGCTGAAAGCTTCTTCGTATACGAAATCTGTCATGATTTTTCACCGTGGGATAGCGTTTGCCTCAACGCATAAATTTAAAGCACCGGTGGTTAAAAGTCTATTGATAGATCAAGATATGCTTGTGTCCGTTACCAGAATGGCAGCGTCCAGAAGCGTTTGCGCGGTGGTGCCCGAAAGCAATGTGCCGTTGACGGTGAAGGCCAGAACGAAATCTGTGCCGAGGCCGTCCGCGTTCACATAGAATTTTGAATTGGCGGAAGAATGCGTTATTTGCAGGAATTGCGAAATATCGTCAATTCCGTTGTCAAAACCTGTCAGAAGGTCTGTTATGTTGAGTCTTTCGCCGGCCTGGTAATCGCCGACGATATCCGCGCCGTTCCCAAGGTCTGAGAATACAAATACGTCCGCGCCCGCGCCGCCATAAAGCGCGTCATTGTCTGCGCCGCCGATCAACGTATCGTTACCTGCGCCCGTATCGATTGTGTCGTTGCCCGCACCGCCACGAACAATATCATTTCCATCGCCGCCGCTGATCATATCGTTGCCATTGCCGCCGTTGATGATGTCATTTCCGGCGTCCCCGGAAATCGTATCGTCGCCGTCGTCGCCGTTTAATGTATCGTCTCCGGCCTTGCCGTAAATTTTATCGTTGCCCGCGCCGCCGGAAATCGTGTCGTTTACCGCCGTGCCGTTTAGCGTGTCTATCCCGGACGTTCCTGTTACCGCGCTGGTCGTTCCCCAGCCTGTGCCGCCAAGGGTAAAGGTCGTTACCGAAAGATCGATGCTTATGTTGTTAAACTGTATCGTTTCGACATTGTATAGTTTGTCAGTCCCATATGTGCCGCTAGTGTCGTAAACGGTCAGGTAAGATGCATTTTCACGATATACGATAAAGCCCGTGCTGTTGACCGAATAAAGCGCGATGTCCGTTCCGTTGCCGCCGTACAGCGTATCGTTGCCCGCGCCGCCGCTGAGCGTGTCATTGCCTTCGCCGCCGTCTAAAACGTCATTGCCATTACCACCGTTCAACGTGTCATTGCCTTCGTTTCCCATGATGGAGTCATCGCCGTCGTCCCCGTTCAGCGTATCGTCACCGGCTTTCCCGGTGAGCGTGTCATTGCCTTCGCCGCCATTTAGCGTGTCATTGGCGAGGGTTCCGTTCATTGTGTCCGCACCGGACGTTCCTGTTACCGCGCCGATCGTGCCCCATGCGGCGCTGTTGACAGCAAAGGTCGTGGTCGCAAGATTGATCGTCGTGTCGCTGAATTGAATATATTCAATGTCGTTGTAAATTTTGTCGGTGCCATAGATGCCGTTTGTGTCATAAACCGTCAAATAGCCCGCGCTGTCACGATAGATGATAAAGCCCGTGCTGTTTACCCCGTAATAAGCGGTGTCAGTCCCCACGTTGCCATACAATGTGTCGTTACCTGTTCCACCGTTCAGCGTGTCATCGCCATTGCCGCCATCCAGCGTGTCGTTACCGGCGCCGCCGTTCAGTGTGTCGTTGCCTTCACCGCCAACCAGCTTGTCGATGCCATTGCCGCCGTTCAGCGTGTCGTTGCCGCCATCGCCATAAAGCGTATCATCGCCGTCATCTCCATTGAGCGTATCGTTGCCGTCCTTGCCGTAGAGCTTGTCATTGCCCGCACCGGCGTTGATCGTATTGTTTGCGGAATCGCCGTTGATCGTATCAACGCCTGCCGTGCCGTTGATGGTGCCCGTCGGGCCGTTCGTTGCATAATCCTGCAGCAAGGCAAAAGTGTATGTTCCGCCCGTGAAGACAAAGTTTTCTACGGCTGTTACCGTATCTGTCCATACCGTCCCTATATGCGTGATGGCCACAGTCAGTGAATTGATAAAGTTAAACGTGAAGTTCGCAATGACTTCCAGATAAGTGAGGGTATCGGTTCCGGCGCCGCCGTCTATCGTGTCGTTGCCGGCGCTGCCTATAATGCTGTCATCGCCACGGCCTGCATCGATGGTGTTATTCGCGCTGTTCCCGGTGATTGTATCATTTCCATCGCCCAGATAGGCTTTTTCAATGACGGTGCCCATAGCGATGGTCAATGTCTTTCCGGCAACGGTGCTGTTCGCTCCACCGTTCATGTCGAGCGTGGTATTGGTGGCGATCGTCGCAAGGTTTATCGTATCCGTGCCGCCCGCATCGGCCAACGTGCTGCGCGCCGTGTATTCGGACCCTGTAAAGTTTCCAAAATCGCTGGTATAGATGTATTGATCGTCTGCGCTTTGTGCATTTCCGGTGAAAGACAGGCTCCAGTTGTTCAGCGTTCCTGCGTTGCCGGAAACCGTATCCTGAATTTGCAACGTCCAGGTGCCAACGCTGCTTTCGCCCCAATGGGCGTTGGATGTGGTTTCAAAATTTATACCCGAAAATCCATATATGCTTGTAAAGGTACCGTTCGTGGGATGATCAATCAGAACGCTTTCTGTTCCATCCGGGCTGATCAGCGTGACGACCAGATCGCCTGCGCGCGCGTGAGAGATGTTCAGGTTAATCAGGACGCGTTCTATTTCAACGTCTGAAGAAATATTGATGGTCGATGTAATCGTTCCGGTCGACGGGATGACCGTTGAACTTGAATTCGTGACAGGGGATAGAACCGTCCAGTTGGACGTCGTCTGATGCAATTCCCATGTTTCCGCGAGGCGCACGGCGCGGTATAAATCCACGGCGCCAAAGCCGTAATCGTGGCTGAAGTGAAGTCCGCCGCCGTTCCAGTTGGTGGCCCCGTTATATTGCCAGCTTCCGCCGGCGGAATCATTGTATTGGGTGGAATAGGCCAGAATTTCCTGCACGTCGCGCCAGCCAAGGCCGGAATTGGCTTCGAGAATTACAGCCACTGCGCCTGTAACAATCGGCGCGGCGGCGGATGTTCCTGAGAAATTCACATAGTCGCCGCCGCTGTTATATCCGTTAGCGCCTGTGCGATCCGGGACCCAGACCGTCGTGCCGCCGGCTGCAACGAGCAGGGCCGCGCCGGGCGTGCTGAAATAAGAATATGTGCCATCGGAATCGATCGCCGCCACTGTGATGACGTATTCCGAGTTCTGCATGTTGTGATAATTAACGTTATCGCCGTCCGTACGGGAGTTACCGGCGGCGAAGACGATGTTCGTTCCGTTACCGCTGCGGCCCGAAGTCGTCAAGTTCGCAAATTCGTTGACGATGTCGATGAAGTCCTGGCCCGCGAAATTGATGTTGGTCGTATCGGCGAACTGGGTTGTGTAACCCCAGCTGTTGTTCAAAACATCCGCACCCGTGCTGCCTGCGTACTGGAATCCAGTGATCGTATGCCCAATCGTGCCGGCGCCGCCGAAATCAAGCCTGATCCCATAGGCCTGCGCGTCGAACGCAACGCCCACGCCACCCAGTCCGTTGTCGTCGGCAATAATGGTTCCTGTAACGGACGTGCCATGGTTGTCGCTTGCATAATAGGGCGCAGGATCGTTGTCCCCGTTGGGAACGTCGCGGTCCAGATCCGTTCTGTAGTTTGCACTGATATCCCAGTGCGTGTATTGGAAACCATCATCCAAAACGCCGACCATAGAACCGCTGCCGGTATAATCAGACCATACCAGGTCTGCGTGCAGGCCCCATGTTCCTACAAGGTGCCATTGCGTCTGACCCGGCGCCATTGTGTCGGGATCTGTGGGTGTGCCTTTTGTGAACGTTTCAGCGACATCGTTCGGTGTGAGTGTGATGCCTGCATCCGCTTTGGCTGTTTTCACAGGCGCGTTCAAATGCGGCCAGGAGACAGCAGGATGGTAAAGCGATGTTTCCTGAAATACCGTGCGCGCGCGTCCGACAGAGGAAGACGCGTATGGCGATTCCTTATCATCGTCGTCATCTAAAGACAGGTTTTCTAATGTCATGCGGCTTTATGAGATAAATCAAATACAATCAATATTTTATCAAATTTTGGTTACCAGATGTTTAAGTAGAGGAAGGAAAGAAGGGCTTTGGAGACCATAAAAATGCGTAAAATGCCCCTTTTATACCGTAAGCATTTTTAATTTATCCATAATAATGCTACTTATGGGGTTTTGTTTGAAAGGCAATCGTCATATGATTGCAGCTGGTTAAGATCGTTTCTACCCAACCGGGCCCCTTCATAATGTCAATATTTAATAAAAAGCCGCTGCCTTACGACTTAAGCAACTTCACGATTCTGATCGTCGAAGATTCTGAATATATGCAGGATCTGATGGAGCAGATGCTGAAGGTCTTCGGTGTTGGGGAAATTCTATCCTGCACCAATTCAAAAGAAGCGATTGAGCTCCTTACCGTGCTGCAGGCAACCAAGAAAAGCCGGTATTTAAAAAACATAGACATAGTCCTCACCGACTGGCTGATGCCAAAGGGATCCGGCGCGGAGCTGCTCAGCTGGATACGCAATAATGAAAAAGATAGCGTCCGGTTTTTACCCGTTATCGTCGTCAGCGGATATACGACGGAAAAAATAGCCACGCAAACCCGCGATATGGGCGCGAACGAATCCCTAGTCAAACCAATATCGGGGATGAGCCTTGCGGGGCGTATCTGTTCTGTCATCGATAATCCACGGCCGTTTATAAAGGCGCCCAGTTTTTTTGGGCCGGATCGCCGCCGGCAGGATGTTCCTTATAGTGGCAAGGACAGGCGCGTAACCCCAGCAAACGAAATCAAAGTCACCAATGCCAGCGTCGAATAATTCAGGATCGTCCGTATGAAGGTTGAAATTTATAAACTTGCCAACCATCTGAAAGGGTTGATGGGCATGCGGTTTCAAAATCAGGCTGAAGGCTTTCTGGCGCCTGAAGCGATTGAGGCCGCGGATAAGCTTATTGCGGCTCTCAGCGCGGATTGCCCGCGCATGATCGCGGAGCATTTGGAAAAACTCGCCGGTCTGTGGAAGAAGATGAAAGAGATGCCAAGCTCTCCTGAACGCACAGATCTGTCGGAACAGATTTTTACGCTGGCCCATGAAATAAAAGACATGGGGGCCATGTGCGGTTACACGCTGATCGCCTATTTTGCGGAATCTTTGCGCGATTACATCGGCCGCACCGATTTGAATTTGAAGGCGCAGGTCGTGATTATTCAGGCGCATGTGGATGCGATGCAGATCGTTCATCGCCAGGGGTATAAAGAGGAAGCGGGGCCTGAAGCCGAAGAATTAAAGAAAATGGTCAAGGTGGCCATTGATAAATATAAATAGGGCCGCATATCAATAAGGTATGAAAAGATTTTTTCTCTTTCTTTTTCTGCTGCTTGTTCTAGGCGGGATCTTCGCCTATTTCCTTGCGCCGTGGAATGCAATATTCGAACGCAGGCTTACAGCTTTTTTAAATTCCCGCGGCCTTCAGAATATTTCCTTTAAGCTGGACCATGCCGGGCTTAACGAAGCCACGTTCAGCAGCATTGTCATCGGAAAAGACAATCCGCTGCTCTTGCAATCCGTAAAGGTGCAATACAGCCCGAGAGAACTGTTTAACGGAAATCTTAAGGATATCGCCTTGACGGGGCTCGACGTTCAAATTCAGGAAACGGATAGCGGCTGGGAAATTGCGGGGCTGGATGGCATTGCCGCTGGTGGTGAGGGTAAAACGCTTTCTCTTTCGGATGTCGTGGATATGCTGCCCTTTTCATCCGTCGATATTAAAGACAGTCAGTTGCGGATTACGGGGAAAAACATTCAAACGGCGCTGCCCTTCAGTTTCCACCTTGCAAAAACCCCGGCCGCAACCTTGGACATGACGATCAACGCCAGCAGTTTGACCGCGGCGGCATCGAATGTCTCTCTGGGTGTTGTCAGGGTCAAGGCGTCGCCGGATGATAAGCGTAACTGGAACGGCACCTGGACCCTGGAATCGCTGGATATGGGCAAATCTTTGCCGGTGCCTGTTCTTTCAGGGAACGGCGCTCTTTTGGAAGCCGTGAACGCCGTAAAAATCGATGGCGTCTTTGCCAGCGCGGATAAGACCTATAGCATGTCTTTTTCGACAGCAGTCAATATGTCGCGCGATGCCAAAAATGCTCTGACGATTAAATCCGCAGTCTTTCCCTTCAAGGAAGGTGTCGTATCGGTGAAGAATGCGATTATTCCGTTTGATCGGAGCAAAGACATTACGATTAATCTGGATGTGCGGCACGTATCCTTGAACGCTTTGATGCAGACCTTGACGGATGAGAAGGCGAGCGCGACGGGCACGGTTTCTGGCAGCATTCCCGTTATTTTACGCCCAAACGGTACGTATACGCTTGGCAAAGGAAGTCTGAAATCGGATAGCGAGGGGCTGATCCAAATGACGGCGGGGGCCATTCCGGGCGATAACGAACAAACGCAGCTGGTCAGCCAGATATTGGAAAATCTCCA
>CAUJHN010000018.1 GCA_963204825.1 Pseudomonadota bacterium | reverse complement strand
GGCGTATGGTCCACCGTGCCGGATTGTTGAATTTCATCCACAATCAGTTCGTTCTTCTTGTTTAAAAACAGCAGGCGGAAATGTTCTTTCTTTTCATGCGCCATCGTCGCCTGCAGATAATCCAGCAGTCTTTGCCAGGAGTTAAGGAGTGGACGGTTTGCAATATCGGCCTTTAACAGGCGAAGTCCTGCGGCCTGCACCGTTTTTATGGCCACGGCCGTGTTTTCAGAAATGCCATCCACGCCTTCAAGGTCCGCGCGGGACGCGTTTAATACACCTGCAAGATTGCCAAAGCGCGCGATCAGGATTTTTGCAATCGGTTTTACATCCCGCCGCGGGATTGCCATGAACAGCAATAATTCCAGCAATTCATAATCGGGGATGGCATCCGGCGCCGCCAGAAACCGTTCCCGGAGCCGGTCGCGATGTCCGGTGTGGTGCGGTTTTTCTTCTGGTTTTTGCGCGGTGTCCATTAAATCATCATATGTAAGGCGGCTTGGTGTATCCGGCGGGGGAGAGTGTGAATATCTCATACCCTGTTTCCGTGACGCCGATGGAATGTTCGAACTGCGCGGATAAAGATCTATCGCGCGTTACGGCTGTCCACCCATCGGCCAGAACCTTTGTGGCGAAATGTCCTGCATTGATCATAGGTTCGATGGTGAAGAACATGCCGGGTTCCAGAATGATGCCATCGCCAGGGCGCCCGAAATGCAGGACGGAAGGGCTTTCGTGAAAATTTCTTCCCAGGCCGTGACCGCAAAAATCCCGCACCACAGAAAAACGATTGGCTTCAGCCAAGGATTGTATAGCATGTCCAACATCGCCCAGTGTGGCTCCCGGCTTCACGGCTTCTATTCCGCGCATCATGCAGTCATAGGTTATGTCCACTAGGTTGCGGGCTTTTACGGGTATTTTATCGCCGACCAGGTATGTTCTGGATGTATCGCCGAACCATCCGTCGAGGATGCAGGTAACGTCAATATTGACGATATCGCCTTCGGCCAGTTTCTTGTCCTTTGACGGGATGCCGTGGCAAACGACATGATTGATGGAAATGCAGGAGGCGTGCTCGTATCCCTTGTATCCTATGGTGGCGGGGATGGCCCCGTTTTTGGTGATGAACAGCTCAATAATCTTATCGAGATCCGCCGTAATGGCCCCTGGGACGACGTGGGGGGTAATCATATCGAGCGTTTCCGCTGCCAGACGCCCGGCACGGCGCATTCCCGCGAAGTCTTCTTCGGGGTGGAGTTCTATGCCGTCACGACTGTAAACCGTTTTAATCATTGTCTTTTTTTCTTTGCATATTGTACATTCAACTGATCCGATGTATTCATACACCATCTGCCTAATAATAGAGTAGTGTAATTTAAGATGTGTTCGTTACCAATATCCCCCTATAATACCCGCCATGAGTCCTGATCAAAAAGACAATTATACCGTTGCGCTGATTGTCGTCGGCAACGAAATCCTCTCCGGCAGGACGCAGGATACGAATACATCGTGGATTGCCGAGCAATTGAACAAAATAGGCGTTCTGTTGCAACAGGTTCGCGTTGTGCCTGACGTTGAGCCTGACATAATCGCGGCCATTCACGATCTTCGCGAAAAATATGATTATGTGTTTATTACCGGCGGCATAGGCCCGACTCATGATGACATAACGGCCGAAGCCGTGGCAAAGGCGTTTAAGGCCAAATTACAGCTGAATCAAACCGCATTCGACATTCTGGTGCGCCATTACGGCGGGGAAGAATATGTCACGCCGCCACGCAAGAAGATGGCGATGATTCCTGATGGGGCAGACCTAATCAATAACCCCGTGTCCGGTGCGCCCGGATTTCAGATTGAAAACGTGTTCGTTATGGCAGGCGTTCCGCGCATCATGCAGGCGATGTTCGATGATGTAAAAACCCGCCTGAAAAAAGGGAAGCCGGTTCTATCCAATACGGTTTCGTGTTCACTGGCCGAAAGTGATGTGGCGGAACCTTTATCGGCGCTGCAGGATAAATATCCGTCGGTAAGTATCGGCAGCTATCCGCATTTTCGCGGCGGATTGCTGGGGCTTAGCCTCGTGCTCAGGTCTGTTAATGATCAGGAGCTGGACCGAGCCACAGGAGAAGTGATCGGCATGATCGCCGAACTTGGCGGGGAGCCGAAGGCGTTGTCGGTACAGTCTTCGGGAAAGTTGCTAGGCGATTAGAATATTCTAAAATAATACCTTCGCCTGCGATTTATTTTACAAAACAATATCTGCTGTAAAAAAACGATAGCCTTCTTAAGCTTTAGTTAATCAATCGACTCATATTATACTGCTCTTCATGGCCGTTTCAGGTCGTCATTACTATCCTGTTTTTTCAATTCGTTATTTAGATGCTAGTTCAAATGACAAATATTCATACAAACAAGCATTCTTTTGCTCGTCTCATTGGAGCGCTGTTGCTCGGAACAAGCCTGTTATCCGCAACGATGGCGCGTGCGGACAGCGGCACAGTCACCAATCTTGGAACACTTGGGGGCACAACTTCAAACGCTTTGGGCATTGCGGGCGATGGTATAGTTGTGGGGAAATCTTTAATTACAGGGAATGGAGCCACGCACGCCTATGTTTGGACGCAAGGCGGGGGGATGGTCGACCTCGGTACGCTCGGCGGAACCAATTCCGATGCTTACGGCGTTTCTACAGATGGCAGTGTGATTGTCGGATCGGCCAGCACGGGCGGCGGAGCTACACACGCCTTTAGATGGACGCAAGGCGGCGGGATGGTTGATCTTGGCACGCTCGGCGGAGGAAACTCTTTTGCATGGGCTGTATCAGAAGACGGTTCTGTTATTGCCGGGCAGTCGCAAACTGGAGGAGGCTTTACCAGAGCCATGCGATGGACCCAGGCAGGCGGGATGGTTGATTTGGGTACGCTTGGCGGGACGCGTTCGCAGGCCTGGTCAATTTCCAGAGATGGAACTGTATTGTCCGGGGCATCGCAGATAGCGGGGGACGGGGCCTACCATGTCTTTCGATGGACGCAAGGTACGGGGATGGTCGACCTTGGAACCCTCGGCGGTACTTTTGGCCGGGGCCTGGGCATTTCGAATGATGGTAATATTATCGTCGGATTTGCAGGTAACGGTACTGTGGACCGGGCTTTCCGCTGGACACAAGGCACAGGCATGGTCGATCTTGGCGTTCTTGGCGGTACGTCTGCTTATTCTTCTGCGAATGATATCTCTGGTGATGGGGAAATCATTGTTGGGTCTGTGGACAATACGACCAGTTCAGGCACCGTTGCCTTTTACTGGACGCAAGATGACGGAATGCAGGATTTGAATGAAATGCTGACGGATGTCGGCGTAGATTTGACGGGTATCACGCTTCAATCCGCGGTCGCAATCTCTGAAGATGGCGAATATATCGCGGGTGATGGAAGCTTCTCTGGGAATGCCCGGTCGTTTCTCGTCCGTTATGTTGTGGGAGGCGGAATCGGAGGCGTAACCACAGGCTCTGCACAGCAAGACGCCGTAGAAGAATTGGCGCAGAGTCAGCAGGGTGCCGCTGTGGAAAACAGGGCGACGGCGAATGAAATGCTTGGTATGACGCGAGCAATAACCAACAACAATTATATGTATGGCGGTGGAATGTTCGGAAGCGCGGTCGGATATCTGGGCGGTCAGTACAGCCGGGATAATCTGACGGTTCTGGGCGGAATCGGATATGGCGCGCTGGATTTTGAAAATGTCACGCAGGACAACGCATTTACTGTTGCTACGGCTGTTCGATATACATTCGGCGATGTTTTAGGGCATGAAACGCAAACGCTGCGTCCCTATGCGGAAGTCGGCGGATGGGTTGCGCCCAGCACGGATACGACATTCAGCCGCACATATGCAAACGGCGCCGGTAAGGCAACGGGAAGAGGCACAACGGATACGACAAGTTGGGCCGGATATGGCCGTGGCGGTGTGATCTGGGATGCAACGGACGCGGATCAGGTTACGGCGTATGGAGAGCTTGGCCGTCAATCGATGCATTTTGATTCCTATTCAGAAGCTTTGACGGCAAGCAACCCGTTTCCGGCAAGCGTAGACGATGGAAGCATGCGCATGATGGTGGCGCGTGCGGGGTTCAGTTATACGCATGATTTTGAAAATGTTCCGACGATTGATATTCCCGTATCGCTGACGCTCGCGGGCGCCGTTGCGCGTTCTTTTGCGGTTGACTCCGGTCTGGAAACGACGGTTGACGGGATTGGCACGTTAAGGGCCGGTGGCCAAAACGATACCTGGGGAGAATTCGGCGCGCGCCTTGAAGGCCATATATCGGATAGCATCGCGCTCAACCTCGATCTGAACGGCACAACCGGCGTTTCTTCGGGCGGCACGGCGCTTCATGGTGGCGTCGGAGTTGTCTATAAATTTTAGAGAATGTGGGGAGGGGGCTGAATGCCGCCTGCCCAATTTATAAGCATGATTCATATTGGGTGAATTAACTTCTACATTATTTCCTTGTGCTTTTATTTCTTTTCATGCTTCAACCGGGCATAATAAAAAATCGTTTACTGGTTGAAAGCAATGCCCGCAAAAATTATCACCTTTCTTTTTTTAGTTGTTTTATTGCATGTTCCGGCAACGCTGGCCGCGGAAAAAAAGCCTTTAACCCTTCCTTCCGTATATCTGGGGCGTCCTGCATATGGACTTACGCTGTTGGGCCCGCTGGCGGGCAAAAAGGCTTATGTTCTACCTTCTTCCGTCAATCGCCCCCATTGCTGGGTTGATTCCGTGTTCTGGACGGGGAGTGAACTCGTATATACGATGACGTCTCTGAGTTTTACGCGCACGGTGGCAAATCAGCCTTCATACGCCGTACATTCTTCCTGCCAACTTCCTGCGGGGCAGCCCGAACCTTCTTTTAACATTTACGCTGCCGCGCCGCGCGATAAAACCTGGTATCTGACCAGGTTGCCCATCAATGATTTTGGAAAGCCGTATTTAACATCGCCGTCTCTGGGCGGACGAACCATGGCATATATTTCCGCCGAAAAAGGGGCGGATTATCTGGGGAATATATATTTTTCAGAGTATAAGGGCCGGTATCGCTGGAGCCCCCCAAGAGCGTTTTCTTATAATTCATCTTCCTGCAAAGAAGATAACCCGCATCTTTATGCGGACGGCAGAATAATGATTTTTGAATCCAATCGCGCGGATGCCGCGGCGACATCATGCGTGGCAAATCACCAAAAATTGTGGCTGTCAGCTCTCGATAAGGACGAGTGGTCGGAGCCTGTGCTTTTGACCGGGGCCCCCGCAAAAGGAAATCAAAGTTTTCAGCCGTGGGTGGATGCTGATGGAAAAAATATATACTGGACAGCGGATAATAGCCTGTGCGGCGAAGGAGTCATGAACTGCGTGATGACCGCCCCTTCGAAAAAGGCGGCGAAAAAGAAAATATCGAATCCGGGCGATGCGGTCAGTTGGTCCAATTCGTACAGTAAAATTATTATGCCATCGCCCTTGGTCGCCGGGGGCAGTAATGGAAAGGTCGTACTGGTCGGGGAATATTCGCAAGTGGGCAATATGGCTTTCTTTGCGTGCGGGATTGCCAAGGAAACGGACCCTGCAGGAATGTCGCCAAAACTGTTTGACGGCCGCTGGACTATTGGGATGAATATTTGCGCGGTACGGCTTCGTTAAGCGATGCTGATCTCGGGGTGTTTATAAGTTTTAAGTTAAGCATAAGCGTGGCAAGGGGTTAAAAACCTCTGCACCGATATTTTTTAAGGACGCGATTAAAATCATTTTAAATGAAATAAAAATTACTTAAACTGTGTAAAGGTAAGAAAAGAGAGCGGTTATGTGACAATGAGTGTGCATGCCGCCCAACGGCACAATTTATAGGCCGTTCAAATTCTTAAGGGGGGGGGCTATTTCAGGGAAAAAGAGGGTGGTGCGGGTAGCCGGAATCGAACCGGCACGGGATTACTCCCTCAGGATTTTAAGTCCTGTGCGTCTACCTGTTCCGCCATACCCGCGAACCGGCGGGGCAAGATAACCATATTGAAACAGGTAAGACAAGTTGCCGTTGCGGGTTTCCTGCCCTAAATTGCTGATATGAGTGTTAATTCTTTGGACCGCGGGGCGGAGCTGATCCGCGGATATGCCCGAAATCTCCCCGAAAAGCCGGGCGTCTATCGCATGCTGGACGCCAAGGGGGATGTTTTATATGTCGGCAAGGCGCGGGCGCTGAAGAAACGCGTCGTGACCTATAGCCATGTTTTAAAGCTGCCGAACCGTTTAAAACGCATGGTGTCCGAAACCATGTCGATGGAATTCATCACGACGAATTCTGAAGTAGAGGCGCTGCTTTTAGAATCCAACCTCATCAAAAAACTGAAACCGCGTTTCAATATTTTATTGAGGGATGACAAAAGCTTTCCTTACGTTCTTCTGACATCGGATCATGATTTTCCGCAGGTGAAAAAACATCGTGGAAGCCGGAGCGGGGATGGCGAATATTTCGGGCCGTTCGCGAGCGCGGGGGCGGTGAACCATACAATCGATCTGTTGCAGCGGATATTCATGTTGCGTAACTGCACGGATTCATATTTCGCCGCGCGCAAAAGACCCTGCCTGCAATATCACATAAAGCGTTGCACGGCGCCCTGCGTTGGTCGCATTTCAAAAGAAGAATATGCCGGAAACGTTCAGCAGGCCCGCGATTTTCTGCAGGGGAAAAGCCGCGCCCTGCAGGATGATTTCCGGGTTAAAATGGAAGAGGCCAGTGCCGCGATGGATTATGAGCGCGCCGCGGAATTCAGAGATAAAATCGTTTCATTGTCTTCTTTGCAATCCCATCAGGATATTAACATCGAAGGCGTGGAGGATGCGGACGTCATCGCGTTTTATCAGCGTGAGGGAAAAACCTGTATACAGGTCTTTTTCTTCCGCGGAGGGCAGAACTTCGGCAATCGCGCGTATTTTCCAAGACATGACTCTGACGTGGCGGCGCAAACGATCATGTCGTCTTTCATGGCCCAATTTTACGAAGGCAAGCCGGTGCCGGGCTGTATCATTGTGTCGCAAATGCCGGCCGAGCGGGAATTGCTGGAGGCGGCGTTCAGGGAACGCAGCGGCGGCAAAGTGGAAATCTGCATGCCGCAGCGCGGGCAAAGGAAGCGCATGCTGGAGTTCGTTCAGAAGAACGCGAAAGAAGCTCTGGAGCGTCATTTGCTTGAACGCAAGGGCGAGGCCGAGTTGCTGGAGGCTGTATCCAAGCTGTTCTGCATGGAGGCGCCGCCGGAACGGATCGAGGTTTACGATAACTCTCATATCTCCGGCACCAATATGGTGGGTGCGATGGTTGTGGCGGGACCGGAAGGTTTTCGCAAATCCGCCTATCGTAAGTTCAATATCAAGACGGCGGAGAAGGCCGATGATTACGGCATGATGCGGGAGGTTATGTCGCGTCGTTTCGGTCGGGCCTTGAAAGAGGATATCGAACGCGGGTCGGAAGAATGGCCGGATCTGCTTTTGATTGACGGCGGTTTGGGTCAGTTCAACGCCGTGAAAGAGATTTTATTGGAAATGGGCGTTTGGGAAGATCTCACGGTTGTCGCCATCGCCAAGGGGCCGGACCGTAATGCTGGGCGGGAGCAGTTCTTTATGGAAGGCCGCGCGCCGTTCCAGTTGCCCGTCAATGACCCTGTCCTTCATTATCTGCAGCGGCTGCGGGACGAGGTGCACCGTTTTGCCATAGGGGCGCATAGAACGCGGCGGAAAATGGATATCGGGAAAAATCCGCTCGATGAGATTTCCGGAATCGGGGCTGCGCGCAAAAAGGCTCTGCTCCATCACTTCGGATCGGCGAAGGCGATCAAGTCAGCGGGGATCGAAGATCTTCTGAAGGTCGAGGGGATTTCGCGTGCGCAGGCAGAGAAAATTTTCGCGTTTTTTAATGAATAAGATCAAAAAATACAAAAGTTCCAAGTAAAATCAAATGCATGCAACGAAATGCTCATATTTTGTTCAATCTTTTCAATCCCGCCTGCGTTTATGCACAGTGGCATGCAGGGGTAAATATCATATATAACAAAGCCTTATCAATTAGTTGTTTATAACTCGTTTAGCGGGTTGCGGGCATAAATACCCCATGTTAGCGTCTTCTCATCAGTCACCCCCTAAGGCTTTTAAATCTGCTGTTCTGGCGGGTTATTGTCAGTGACTGGATGACATAATGGAGCGAGAGAAAGCATGTTTCATCGAACAAGCAATAGTCCCGAAGGTCAGCAGACCCAAATCGTGGATGAGCCGCGTCAGCAATCATTTACGTATCAAACCAAAGTGATTGAGCAATCGGCCGTTGAACGTTACGCAAGGCAAGAAGCGGCGCAAGCTGCGGCAAAGGTGCCACCGGCAAACCAAAGCCAGCCATTGACCCAGAACCAGTTTTATGTTTATGAATCGACTATCTACCAAGAAGAAAAGGACACTCACATGACACCCGACCTCGACAACAAGGCTGAGTCCAAAACCGAACAGGGCTCCACACCATCCCGTATCGATATCCCAGGCGGCGTATTCTCCCGCCCAGGTGGACCCGCTCCAATCGCAGGCCGCGTGCCAGGCGCATACCCAGGGGCGTACCCAGGCGCAACAACCTATGGACAACAATCCGCTGCTACGGCAAATGATCCGGCGGCAGGACGCAAACTTTACATCGGTCAGGGCATAACGCTGTCGGGCGAAATAGAGTCCTGCGACCACCTCGTTGTCGAAGGTACGGTTGAAGCCGCCCTGAAAGGCGCAAGCGTTCTTGAGATCGCAGAAGCCGGCGCTTACTACGGCACCGTCGATATCGATGAAGCCACAATCGCTGGCCGCTTTGAAGGCGACCTTACGGTTCGCGGACGCCTGACGGTAAAAGCATCCGGCTCTATCACGGGTTCTATCTCCTACAAAGAGCTGGCTGTTGAAGCCGGCGCAACGCTGGATGGTAAGGTCAACCCGCTGGAAGCAAAAGCCGCTGGCCGCAAGGCAAACAACACAAAATCCAGCAAGCCAAACGACTATGAGCTGCCATTCGAAGGCAAAGCGGTCGCCGCTGAATAATTAAAACTGTCCTTCCTAGGGACGATAACAAGAAACCGGGCAGTGATGCCCGGTTTTTTTATTTCTATTTGGGTTGATCAAACGTCGAAGCGGTTTGGCCCTTCAGTGCCTGGTTTAACGCCCATGTATATCCAGAAGATAAAACCGATGAGCGGTATCAGCAGCATCAATAGCCACCAGCCGGACATATCGCTGTCATGCAGACGGCGGACGCCCACGGCAAGGCTAGGGATCAATATGATCAGCGTAAAAATACCGGCCAGCATCTGGGTGGGATCAATGAGGGTTAGTACGACACTGACGACAAAGCAGAATAGTACGGACCACCAGAATTCCGAGCGGCTGGCGCGGCCTGAAAAGGTGGCGAATTTTTCTAAATAAACGGTTTTGTTGGCTGTAACGAAATCCATGGCTTTCCCCTTCCAAAAAGAATCTCTTTATATAATCAGATTCTTAATGCTGGTGGGGGTCAAGCGGTCTTTTCCTTAAAGCTGCACAAATCCCGCACAACGCATTCCGGGCAGCCGGGTTTGCGGGCGAGGCATGTGTAACGGCCATGGAGGATCAGCCAGTGATGGGCGTGCAGGGCGAATTCTTTTGGAACGACCTTTTCCAGTTTTTCTTCAACCTTTTCAGGCGTTGCGCCGGGGGCGAGGCCGGTGCGATTGCTGACGCGAAACACATGCGTATCCACTGCCATGGTTGGCTGTCCGAACGCCATATTCAAAACGACGTTTGCGGTTTTTCGGCCAACGCCGGGGAGCTTTACCAGATCTTCCAGCGTGTCCGGCACAACGCCGCCGTATTTTTCAATAAGCATTTTTGAAAGGGCGAGAACGTTTTTCGCCTTCGCGTTGTAAAGCCCGATGGTTTTTATGCAGTCCCGAATTTTGTCTTCGCCGAGCGCGACCATCTTTTCCGGCGTGTCTGCCAGTTTGAACAGGGCGGGCGTTGCCTTGTTGACGCTTTTGTCCGTAGCCTGCGCGGACAGGGCCACGGCGACCAGAAGTGTGAACGGATTTGTCCAGTCAAGTTCTCCCTTGGGCTCGGGATTGGCCGCGCGGAGGCGCGCAAAGAATTCGCTGATCTTTTCCTTGGTCATAGGATCTTATATCCCAAAAATCGGGTTGGCGGGGAAGGGGTTTCGGCCTAGGTTTGGGCTATGGGCGGTTTTCAGGAAAATATTATTGCGAATGCCATAGATTACCTGGCGGCACGGGAAGGGGATATGCCGGATCTCGATGCCCTGGCGCAGAGGTTCGGTTATGAATCCACGCATTTTCAAAAGCTGTTCAAGGATAAGGTCGGCATCAGTCCAAAGCGAATGATGCAGTATATGCGTTTTAAACGCGCACGGGATTTTCTGCTGGAAGGACATCCTACCCTGGAGGCGGCCTATCAGGCGGGATTGTCGAGCGCGGGCCGGCTGCATGACCTGTTTGTCACCTGTGAAGCGGCGACGCCCGGCATGGTGCAGCGGCGCGGCGAGGGCATGACAATTACCTATGGATATTGTTCATCGCCGATCGGGGATATTCTGGTGGGGCAAACGGATGTAGGCGTGTGCTGGCTGGGGTTTGTCGTGGACGAGGATCGCTCCGTTCCATTCAGGGAGATGCAGCGTCATTGGCCGAAGGCGCAAATGATTGAGGGCGATGTTAGGGTGGCGGCGGATCATATCTTGCGCATCTGGCAAGGGCGCGGAGACCAGACCCGAAAAATAAAACTTCACTTACATGGTACCAACTTTCAGATACAGGTCTGGCAGGCACTGTTAAAAATTCCTGCAGGAAGCACAGTGAGTTATCAGGACGTGGCCGATGCGTTGGGCGATCCGAAGGCGAGCAGGGCCGTTGGAACGGCTGTGGGGTATAACCCGATTTCGCTTTTAATTCCCTGTCACCGTGTCATTCAAAAAAGCGGGATCGTGGACAATTATATGTGGGGCACGCAGCGGAAAAAAATTCTTCTGGGGTTAGAGTCCGAGAACGTCGCGCATCGTATAGAGGCCGGGCTTTTTGCCATTTAACCACTGCGCCGCCTGCAATGCGCCGCGCGCGAATAATGATCTGTCCGTTGCTTTGTGGCCGATTTCTACCCGTTCGCCCATGCCATAAAAGGTAACAGTGTGTTCGCCCACAACGTCGCCGCCGCGCGATACGGCATAGCCGATATCGCCCTGTCTGCGCTTGCCGTTTCGGTCTAAGGCGAATTCACCGCTTCCGCGCCCTTCTTGCGCGGCTTTGCCCAGCGCGAGCGCGGTGCCGGATGGCGTATCAACTTTGTTGTTGTGGTGTGCTTCGAATATTTCGATATCCCATGCCGGGCCAAGTTTTGCGGCCGCCTGCTCTATCAATGAAAGCAGGAGCGTTACGCCAACGCTGGTATTTGCGGCAAAAACAATCGGTATCTTCTTTGCCGCTGTCTTTAAAAATTCTTCATTTTGGGCATCGAGCCCTGTCGTGCCGATAACAAGGGCCGTCTGCGCTTTCATGGCGGCCTGCACGTTGGTCATGGTGGATTCTGGTGTGGTAAAATCTATGACGCAATCGCAGGACTCCATTAATTCGTCCGCGCCGGTCACAACAGGAAATGATTCTATGGCGGCGTGTTCGGGGTGGATGGATCGCGTGCTGGCGCAGGCCAGTTCCAGATTTTTCCATCCGTCGGATTGGAGCTGTTTGATCAGCGCGCTCCCCATGCGGCCCCGATATCCCGCGATTCCAATTTTCATTCTTTTCTATCCCTGATGGCGACGGAAAGGCGAACGGTGCAATTCATTTTTCCTTCATCTGTGTATGTATCTATCTGCCATAAATGCATCGTGCGGCCCCGGTGCAGGGGTTTGCAGATTCCTGTGACTTTGCCGGAAGAAACGGGGCGTATATGATGCGCGTGTATTTCAAGGCCGACCGCCATCTGCTTTTCATTGTCGATGCACATCCAGGCGGCGACCGAACCCAATGTTTCGGCAAGCACGCAGGAGGATCCGCCGTGCAATATGCCGAACGGTTGAATGGTGCGGTGATCGACCGGCATGGTCGCCTTTATATAATCGTCGCCGATTTCCGTGAAGACGATGTCGAGAACCTTGTTCACATTGTCTTTGTGAATGCCGCGGTAATTATTCAGGTCGTCGAGGGTGTAGGGTTTTTGCCAGATGGTCATGTGTTGAACTTTACCCTACTTGTTACCCGGGCGAAAGCCGGGATCTTGCAGCCGTTAATTCTTCAAATCCGTCCAGATGTCTTTCATTTTCTTCATGAATCCTTCGGATTCCGGGGAATGTCCGGTT
>CAUJHN010000017.1 GCA_963204825.1 Pseudomonadota bacterium | reverse complement strand
ACGCCATGACCTATCTGGATGAGGTGCATGCCGTGGGGCTTTACGGCCCGCGCGGAGGCGGTGTCGCCGAGATGCATGGCCTGATGGACCGCCTCGATGTTATCGAGGGCACGTTCGGCAAGGCCTATGGTCTAATGGGCGGGTTTATCACGGGACGCGCGGCCATGATTGACGCCGTGCGCTCTTATGCCTCCGGCTTTATTTTCACGACATCCCTGCCCCCGGCGATCCTGGCGGGCGCACTGGCCAGCGTTGAATATCTGAAAGTTTCTGAAATAGAACGTATGCGCGCGCACCGTAATGCAGCGATGTTGAAATCACTGCTGGAAGCAAACGGGCTTCCTTATATGAAGGGTGACAGCCATATAGTGCCTCTGGTCATTGGAGATGCCGTGTGCTGCAAAATGGTGACAGATCTTTTAATGGAACAGCACGACATCTATGTTCAGCCCATTAATTACCCAACTGTCCCCCGTGGGACGGAACGCATGCGCTTGACGGCGACAGCGGCGCACAGCCAAAAGGACATAGAGGACTTTGTGAATATCCTCGTCAACCTGTACACGGAAAATCACGTTTTCAATTTGAAGCGGGCGTAAATTCTACAAACCGAACGTTTCTGCGCATTTTTGTGCCCGGTCCAGGCTGCGGTCAAGCGCGGCCATGGTTTTCGCCATGTCCTGCGTATCGTCCTTCACCCACTCACGCAAAACATTCAGATAAATTCCAGTCAAACCAGCGACTCTGATTGCGCCTTTAATGCCAACGGCATCTATTCCAGCGGCTTCCAGCATCCATGCCATAGACCGCGCCAGATGCGGCAGGCTGATAACAGCCTGTTTGGGGTCAACCGTAAAAGACTTCAGGATCGATACGACCGCATCACGGTCCTCATTCAAAACATCAAACCGTTCCATGAGAATATCAAACAGCCTGTCGCGTTCGCTCATAGACGGGTCAGGTTCGGCGAAGGTTTCCAATATCTTCTTGTCGACCCGCTTGCCGTAGGCCGCAAGGATATCGCCCTTTTCATCGAAGATATCACAAAGCTCGGCAAGGCTAGCCTGCGCTTTATCGGCGATGTCGGTCATGGTGACCATATCCCAGCCCATGTGGCCCGCCAGGGCGAGTGCGGCGTCCACAGCCCTGTCCTTTACAGGCTTTGGCGGGTTTTTTGCCTTCTTCGATGTGGATTTCGCGGCCATTTAGGCTTGCCTTTCCGTAAGGTTTCTTTAGAGATACTGGCAGATAACACAAATATCAACCGAAAGAAAAAGTTCATGTCTAAAGCCCAATATGCCCTGTGCGCCATCGGCAACGCCATCGTCGATATTTTGGCCCCCAGCAGCGAAGAATTCATCCAAAGCCAGGTAGCCCACGGCATGCAGCGCGGCGCCATGAACCTTATCAACGCTGAACGCACCATCGCCCTGTATGACGCCATGGGTGAAACGACGCAGGCGTCCGGCGGGTCCGCAGGAAACACGATTGCGGCCTTTGCGTCTTTTGGCGGCAAAGGCGCTTATATCGGCAAAGTGGGTAATGACCATTTGGGCCAGGTGTTCGCGCACGATCTTAAAAACATCGGCGTTGCCTATAAAACCAAGCCTGTCATCAGCGGCACGCAGACGGCTCGATGCATGATCCTGATTACGCCGGACGGCGAACGCACGATGAATACTTTTCTGGGCGCATGCGTTGAATTGTCCCCTGACGACATCGATGAAGAAATGATCAAAAATTCCGCCGTGACATATATGGAAGGCTATCTCTTCGATCCGCCGCTCGCGATGGAAGCGTTTTACAAGGCCGCGAAAATCGCACATGACGCGGGACGGAAAGTTTCTCTTACCCTATCGGATTCATTCTGCGTCGGACGTCATAGAAAGGCGTTTCAGGAACTGGTCGAAGGACATATCGACATTCTTTTCGCCAACGAAGAAGAGATCAAATCGCTTTACGAAGTGTCCACGTTCGAAGAAGCCGCCGCCATCGTCAAAAACAAATGCGAAATCACCGTCATTACACGCAGTGAAAAAGGTTCTGTCGTCATTCACGCGGGCGGCATGACGGAAGTGAAAGCCGAACCCGTGGCCAAAGTGATGGACACCACGGGCGCGGGCGACGCTTACGCCGCCGGATTCCTGTATGGCTACACGGAAGGTTTAAGCATGGCGCAGTGCGGACAGCTCGGCTCCATCGCGGCGGCGGAAGTAATTTCGCACATCGGCCCAAGACCGCTGGTGACGCTTTCGGATTTAATTCCCCGTAAAGTTGCATAATTACTCATCCACAGCCTGATAGTTGTATTTTGCATTTCAGACTTGCGTTTTCTGCATAACTAATGTGTCATTGGTTTATGCAGGGGGAAAAATGAGCTTACCTTGTCAGTATGAACTAAAAAAACTCCGCCAGAAGGTACCTACGACCAAATTGGTGGAATGGGCGCATGCCGCAGGTTTCGTAACACGGTGCAGCGGAACGTCACACATCGTCGGCAAACATCCTGAATACGGCATCACCTTCACGATCATCGCCACTACAGATAAGCTGGATTCCAAAAGAATTTTCGCAAACGCGCTGATAGAACTCCGGAAAAAGCAGGAAGCGGCAGCCGCTGCCGAAATAATTGCTGATGACGTCCATAGCAGTATGGAATTGGGAAGACTCCCCGCCTACATCGTCGCGGAACAAGACCCGGATACGGGAAACATCGTTCTAAGAGACAGCCAAATCCCCCAGATCGGCGTTACGATCAGGCCAGATCAAAGACATATGCTGGAAAACAAGATACGGTATATGGAGGATATAAAGCGCGAAGCCTACATCCTTCTCAGCCGTTGCCGCACACAGTTTGATATCGATATAGGCGACACAAAAGGCCATGCCTTTGGCGCAATTATCTCCCATAAGATGTACGATCTGCCGACTATGGTATTTCCTCCTTATGCGATGGGGAATGATCCACGGGGTTTTATAGGCGAACTTGCTGCCTATATCACTCAGGTTCAGGAAAAAGACTTTGCGCATGAAGAACGGCTGAAAAGAGCGCTGCAACATAGCTTTGTAAAAGCGACCGTTATCGTATTTCATGAACAGCGCGGTGAACGTACGAATGTTGTAAGTTACGAAAGCCCCGCGGGCGGAAAATCCTTGCGGTTCAATTTCACAACGGCTTCAGAACAACGCGCCGTGACGACAGATACACACGGCCAGATGTCAATTAATCGCGGCAGAATTACAGAACAAGAACTTGCCCGCGTTGAAAACGTTATGAACGGGATCGCGTTAGCACATCAAAAAAGAAGAAATGCATACGCTCTGCAGGCTGCATAACACTGCCCGTCATTTTAGCCTATTTTTCATTTTTTGTACCTGCGCCGTGTAGGTCGCCATCATCGTGCGGTCGATGCACATGATCTTCACGAAATCCAACCGGTCGTCGAGCCGGTCCAATATCCCCTGCAACGCGAGCCGCGCAAAACGGATGTGCGGAAAATCCCTCTTATCGCGTCCCATGGCGGGGATAACCATGGTTTTTATACCGAGTTTTTCCGCTTGATTGATTGCATCACGGTAGCAATTCAGCATATCCCGTTCTTCGAACCCGTTACCGCCATCCCAATCCGATAATATGGCCATAAACAGCGCTTTATAATGGGTGTTGAACGGAGGCAATGCAAATACATCCCCACTTTTCGGCTTACGTACGTTCCGAGCTATATAGGCATCCAGTTCGGCTCCCACCAGCTTGAGAATGGCATGGTTCAGGTCCCCTCCCCATTTCAAATCCGGACGCATGAAAAAGAGGATGGCTTCACAATCCCCCTGTGACAGGATTTCGCCATACTCTATCTTTACCCTGTCGATATAAACGGGTTTGGAAGGACGCAGTTTTTGCGCTAATCGTTTAAACATGAAATTCCTATTATGGATCATTCTCTGCTTCGTTAGTCTACAACCTGTTCCGGCACGGGCGGAAGCGCTTTATGGGCTGGCCATGACCGGCCCCCCTAAATACAGCGCAAAAAGCCTGCATCTGGATTACGCAAACCCGGACGCGCCAAAGGGCGGAACGCTGAAACAGGCAGGCATCGGGTCCTTCGATACGGTCAACCCCTATAATATCAAGGGCAAGGCCGCCGTCGGGTTGGACCTGATAACAGACCGTCTGATGGTCCGCGTGTGGGATGAGCCGTTCACCATGTATCCCATGATCGCGGAAAAAGTCGATGTCCCGGCAGACCGGTCATCCATCTCCTTTCACCTGGACCCGAAGGCCAGGTTCCATGATGGATCCCCCATCACTGCCGCCGACGTGAAATTTACGTTCGAAACATTGCGTGACGCTGGTCGTCCTAATATGCGGCGTATTTACAAGCTGATCTCATCCGTGGAAACACCCGACGCACGGACGATCACATTCACTTTTGGCGAAGGCGCAGACCGGGAAACGCCCATGATCCTCGCGATGATGCCGGTTTTGTCCAAGGCATATTGGGCGGATAAAAAATTCGATGAGACGACATTGACGCCTTTCCTGACCAACGGCGCCTATAAAATCGCCTCCATCGATCCTGGACGGCAGATTGTGTATGAACGGGTAAAAGATTACTGGGCGGCAGATTTAATGCCGAACCGCGGACACTTTAACTTCGACAAGGTTGTCTATGATTTTTACCGCGATGACAGTATAGCCTTCGAAGCATTTAAATCGGGCGATCTGAATCTGCGCCGGGAGTGGGATGCAGGGCTTTGGCAGAGCGGTTATGATTTCCCGGCGATGAAACAGGGCAAGGCTGTCAAAGAACCCCTCACCCACGGACGCCCGGACCGCGTGCGCGGCTTTATCTTCAACACGCGCCGTGAACCGTTCAAGGACATCCGCGTCCGGCAGGCGCTTAACCTTGCGTTCGATTTTGAGTGGGTAAATAAAAACCTCTATCAGGGCCTGTACAAGCGGATTAACAGCTATTACCCCAACACCGATCTTGCAGCATTGGACACGCCGCCGCCGACATCCAACGCCACACCGCAGGAAAAACGGGAGAATATGAAACGCGCGGATGCGCTGCTGAAAGAAGCCGGATGGATCATCAAGAACGGCGCACGGGTGAACGAAAAAACAGGCAAACCCCTTACTTTCGAAATCATGCTGGACGACCCGGCGAATGAAAAAATCGCGCTGTCGTTCGTCGATTCCTTAAAACGCCTCGGCATCAAACCGAATGTTCGTGTCCTGGACACGGCAGCGTTTACGGGACGCATCACCAAATACGATTTCGACATGATGCTTTATTTCTGGATGTCCACGCTTTCCCCAGGCACCGAGCAGTATCTGTACTGGAGTTGTGAGGCGGCGGACAGCCCGTCCCGCTGGAATTACGCCGGAATTTGCGATAAAAATATCGATCTGCTAAGCAAGTCTATCGCCACGGCGAAAACGCGGGACGAACTGGTGGGCAAGGTCCGGGAACTGGACAAGGCCCTGATGGCGGGAAGTTACATGATCCCCCTCTATTACAACCCGCAGGATTTCGTGGCGTACTGGAGACCGCTGGCGCACCCGGATAAAATGCCGCTTTACGGCACGGTTCTGGAAACATGGTGGATGAACGGGCCTTAGGTCCTTTCAAACCCCAGGCCCTCTATGGTTTAATAAGGCAACAAGATTCGCTTTTAGGTACAAGAATGACATCGAAAAAAATCACCCTGGCCCTGCTCTCCTTTACAACGCTGACACTGGCCGCATGCCATGTTCCGCCAATGTTGGAGGACGCACAGTACTGGCAAAGAAAGAACGCGACATCGGCCATTTATCTGCGCGGCCCGAAGGCGCAGCAGACATTGCACATGGATATCGCAACCTGCGCGAATGAAATCAGCGAACTGGAACGCCTTGGCGCTCTGCGTGAGGCCATTCCCGCAGACACACGTGACGGCAAGGTGCCTGATCCTGCGTCCGCGCCCGGCAAACTGGCAAAATGGGATACGCCGAAAAAAGACGGATATCTGTACTCTGAACATCTTCCCTACACGGAC
>CAUJHN010000016.1 GCA_963204825.1 Pseudomonadota bacterium | reverse complement strand
AACACGGATGCGCCTGGTCCTGTTCTCGCTCAGGTTATGTCGGGCCCGTTAAAGGGCGCGCGCGTCATAGGAAACTTCCAATCGACGGATGAATATCTGGTTTTGAACTTCAACATGATTGTCATCGATGGCATCAACTATCCGGCGCAGGCGGTCGCCATAGATCCTGGCACGACGCTTCCCGGTCTGATCACGGAGATCGATCGTCGCTACTTCAAACGGATTATATTGCCGATGGCGGCAGAATTCGTTTCCGGATTGACGGAAGCGATTTCCGAATCCGGCACGACGAGTGTCTTTATTTCGGACAGCTCCGTCACTCAATCGAGCGAGGATAAGGACAGTAAACAGGAAGTGGCTTCCGGGATCAGCGCGGCCGGCGATAAATTTGGCGAAATCATGGATGAAGAAGCGGACAGAACGAAAGCCATGCTAAGGGTCGCAAGCGGCACGCCGATCGGCATTTTATTCGTGGGTCCGGTGTCTGATCTTGCATCCCCGCAGTAAATTTCCTATTTGTAACGCATAACGCACGTATTGCCTTAAGTTAAGAAAAGGCCAGGGACCGATGGTAGACAATAAAAATAACGGCACAGACGACTTCGACGAAGAATTCGATGTCGATGATATTTCCGATGCGGATTATGACGAGGCGTCGTTCGATGAAGATCTGCCCGCCGATGACGTTGATATGTCTGACGAAGATTTTAACGATGAATGGCAGGACGATGAAAAATCCACCGGCCCGGTAAAAAGGGGCGGAGAAAAAAAGGGCCTTAGCTTTAACACGATCGTTATTCTGGGCGCTGTCGTGCTTGGTGTGGGCGTGCTCGTTTTCAACGTTATGAGCAAAACAGATGAGCAGCGCGCTGCTGCCGGCGGCACATTCCAGTCCATGATCGATATCAGCGGCATTATGGACGGCACGCTTTTCAGCAACAAGGGAGAGGACGAAGCCCCGGCTCCCACGGAGGAAACGCCCGCGCAGCCAGCGGAGCAGGGATTCCTGAACGCGCCGGAAACCACCAATCCGCCGCAGCCGACGCCTATCATGCCGACGGAAGAAGGAAATGCTCAAGCAACGCCCGACGCTCTGACGCCGATGCCGGGAATGGATCCTGCGGAGACACCGCGCGGTCCTGAAGAAGAGACGGCCGCGGTTATAACAGCAGAGCCCACGCAGGGTGAGCAACCGGCAACCCCGCCGCGCGCCGAAGACATTCTGAAGCGCGCCATGGAAAATCGCCAGCAAAGAGAAGAGGATAAAAAGCCTGAAGAACCGCCTGCACCCGTGACGAATACCGTCGCCGTGGAAGAGCCGGTCGCGCCACCTCCGCAGCCAGTGCAGCAAGCTGAGCCTGTGCCGGTTCAACAGCAAACGGCGCTAGCAAAAGAGGCCGTTTCGGAAGAAACATCTGCCGGCGGCACAAAAATTCTGCAGGCGCTTGAAAACAAGATCGGTGAAGTTTTAAGCCGGATGGACGGCATTGAAAGCGATCTTGACGAAGTTAAGACGGCGCGCGGCGATGATTACAAAAAGCTCGAGGACCGCATGGCTTCGATGCAAAAAGATATTGATGCGATCAAAGCACGCCCGGCTTCCGCTGCAACATCGCATGAAACTTACGCGCCGGTAAAAGCTACGCCAAAAAAACAGGCGAAAAAAACGCCTGCACAGCAGGACCGCGCTTATTATCCCGCGCCGGCGGCCGCTCCGGCCCAGCCCATGACATATCCTTCGGTTTCCGCAACGCCTGTATGGGAATTGCGCGCAGCCCAGCCTGGCCGCGCCTGGGTTTCGAAAACAGGTTCGAAAGATATGCAAGGGGTGGTCGTGGGGGAAACCCTGTCCGGTGTCGGCAAGATCACCGGTATTCTCTATCAGAATGGCCGCTGGATCGTTCAGGGGACGCAGGGACAGATCCTCCAGTAAAGTCTTGCCGAAGGAAGGATTGCCACAATTTTGCCTTAATGTGACATTTGATATGAAAAACAATTCTTTGCGTATATATAAAATATCATAATTATATCAGTATGTTAAGGCAAGGGGGGTCTGAGTGAGATCACAAATTTGCCTTATTTATCCCAGTTATGCTTTAATGAAAATACGGGTAACGGACGGGGATGAGACATTAAGGGACAAACCCTTGGATGAACTCGTAATCCTTCGAATTCGCAAAAAAACTTTTGATTTTGTATACTTGTAAACAGGTGGCACAATACGAAGCGAAAGTTTTTTTCAGGGTTTGAAGCAAACAATTTTAACGGCTTTTGGTAACTAACAAGGAGACTGAACTATGAGGAAGAAATATCAAAAACTAATGATGACGGCTGGGGCAGCCACGTTTATCGGCATGGTGTCCGGCGTTGAATCCGCCTTCGCTCTGGGCGGCGGTTCCAACTTCAACAAGATCGTCGACAACATCGAGGCATCCATCTCGAATATTCCGGGTCTTATTTCCGGTATCTCTTACATGATGGGCATTCTGCTGGGTGTTCTTGGTATCTTGAAAATCAAGGACCACGTTGAAAACCCAGGTCAAACGCCACTGCAACAAGGCGCGATCCGTCTGGCAGCCGGCGGCGGTCTGTTCGCTC
>CAUJHN010000015.1 GCA_963204825.1 Pseudomonadota bacterium | reverse complement strand
GCTCCGCTCGATAAAAATATTCCCGTTCTTATGGCGCTTCTGGGCATATGGTACAGGAACTTCTGGGACATGGGCGCTATCGCCGTTCTCCCGTACGATCAATATCTGCACCGTTTCCCCGCATTTCTGCAACAGATGGATATGGAATCGAACGGCAAGGACACCGACCGCAGCGGCGCACCCATCACCGACTATAAAACAGGCCCCGTCCTGTTCGGCGAACCCGGCACAAACGGCCAGCACGCTTTCTATCAGCTTATCCACCAAGGCAGCGATGTAATTCCCTGCGACTTCATCTCTTCAAAGACTTCACACAATCAACTGGGCAATCAGCACACGCTTCTGCTCAACAACATGCTCGCGCAGTCACAGGCTCTTATGCAGGGCCGCGGCCTGGAAGAAGTCGGCGGCAACCGCGCCCGCGCTTTTGCAGGCAATCGCCCAAGCAATATTCTGCTGTTCGACATACTGGATCCGCGATCCATGGGCTTCCTAATAGCGCTCTACGAACACAAGGTATTTGTTCAGGGCATAATATGGAATATTAATTCCTATGATCAGTACGGCGTGGAGCTGGGCAAGGAACTCGCAAACAATATCGAAAAAGGCAAAACGGAACATATCGACTCTTCTACCGCGGCTCTTTTGGCCTATATAAAATCCTGAAAGATTACGATATTCTGAACAAGCATGCAGGATACAACCATCCCAGAAAACGAGTTCCGCCGCTATACGCAACATGATCTGGATGCGCTTATTGCGAAGCATGAATCGTTTATCAAAGGACGCCGCGGCGGCGCGCGCGCCTGCTTGAAATTCGCAGATCTCTCCGGGCTTTCTTTCGTGGGCCGGGATTTATCGCAAGCCGATTTCACAGGCTGCAATTTTTCACGTTGCAACTTTTCCGGCGGGACATTCAGCGGCACATGTTTTTTTTCCTGCGATCTTCGCGGCGCGGATTTAACCAACGCCGTGTTGAACCGCGCGGATTTCAGAGGCGCGCATCTGGCCGGGGCGAATCTGTCCGGCGCAAATCTGGACTCCGCGGACATGCGTGAAGGTAAAATAATGGAACGGGGCGAATTCGGCACCCTGATCAACAAGCTGCTTCCCAATTTTCCCAAGGGAAAACCGGATCACGCCGTCTTCACAGGCGCAAAAATGGCCGACACCACCATGAATAGCGTGAAAGCCATTTCCGCCGATTTTGCCGATGCGGATCTCAGCGGCGTCGTATTAAACAAGGCAAACCTCTCCGGAGCGAACTTTGACGGCGCAAATTTAACGAAAGCGGATTTATCCGGATCGGATCTTACCCGCGCAAATCTGTCGAATACCATCCTGACAGGCATTATTCTGCGGAACACGGAATTGCAGGACTCCATCATTGAAAACGCCGTCAAAGACGAGGCTATGGGTAAACTGCTCCAGCGCGGCGAACAAACCCTTATAGAAATGCTCAGTGTCCATAAACGCTGGATTGCAACCGGCGGAAAAGAAGGGCATCAGATGGATTTAAGCGGGTTCGACCTGCGTGATATAAAAAACCTGTTCGAATACCCGCTTACGGCCGTTCGCGCCGTAAAGGCAACATTCCTCGGCCTTCACCTGGAAAAGGCAAATATTCAGAGCGCGATTTTAGATTACAGCGACTTTCGCGATTGTACCCTTGCGCGGGCGGATTTCAGGGGAACGTCTTTAAAGGGCGCGCAGCTTACGCGCGCAGACTTAACCGGGGTAAATTTCGGTCCCATTAAATTTGACACACCGGAAGGGCATGGCGTTCGCATGCAACGCGCGAACTTAAGCGGGGCCTCTTTAAAATTCTGCAACCTGCGGGATTGCGACCTGCGTGATTCCATTTTGATGGGTATAGACCTGTCGAATACCAACCTGACCGGATGCGATCTCCGCCGCGCGGATTTAACCGGCGCAAACCTCTCCGGCTCCAATCTTGAAGACGCGTTGACGCAAGGCGCCATTATCCGATAAGTCTCTGATTAATTTATGAAAATATCAGGGGGTTTTTGGCCCGAAAACCTTCCGTTTCCCCATGCGTTTCTATATTGTTTTCCCATGCGCATCCGCCATTTACCCGATTATCTGGTCAACCAGATCGCCGCAGGCGAGGTTATCGAACGCCCGTCCGCGGCGGTGAAGGAACTTGTCGAAAACGCTATTGACGCCGGCGCGCGCCAGATTGAGGTTGACTTGCGCGACGGGGGAAAATCCCTCATCCGCGTACGGGATAATGGCTCCGGCATGACGCGGGAAGAACTGGCCGCCTGTATAGAGCGCCATGCAACCTCAAAACTGCCTGACGATGATCTTGTAAACATCCGCCATTTGGGCTTTCGCGGCGAAGCGCTGCCTTCTATCGGCGCAGTAAGCCGTTTATCGATTACATCAAAACATAAGGACGAGGACACGGGCTGGACGCTCGGCGTTGAAGGCGGCAAAAAGAAAGAGCCGGTTCCCGCTCCGCATCCGCAAGGCTCCACGGTCGAAGTGAAAGATCTCTTCTACGCTACGCCTGCGCGTCTCAAATTCCTCAAAACGGACAAAGCCGAATACGCCGCCGTAAAAGACATGCTTTCCCGCATAGCCATGGCGCATCCGGATATTACGTTTAAACTCACCCACAATGGCGCGAATTCTTTATCACTAAATGCCACAGGCGAACGACAAGCGCGTCTTGCCGCGGTTTTGGGAAAGGATTTTGGCGACAACTGCGTGCCCATCGAAGCGCAGCGGGAATATGTGCATGTTACCGGTTATGCAGGCCTGCCAAGTTTTGATAAAGGCACGGCGCAGTATCAATTTCTTTTTGTGAACGGCCGCCCTGTGCGGGACCGTTTGCTCCTGGGGTGCATTCGCGCCGCCTACAGCGACTTGATGAGCCGCGACCGTCACCCTATCGCCGCATTGTATATAGACGTGCCGCCCGAAGAAGTAGATGTGAATGTGCATCCTGCAAAGGCGGAAGTGCGTTTCCGGGACAGCGCCCTTGTGCGGGGCGCCATCGTCAGCGCCCTGAAGCACGCCCTGCTGGAAGGGGGGCAAACCACCTCTTCTACTATTTCCGCTTTTGCGCTGTCCTCTTTCAAGCCGCACAGCGCCGCCCCCGCCCTGCCGCTTTCACGCAGCGCCTACTCATCCCGCGCCTACGGCGCAGGCATGGCCGAACGGATGGCACAACCCTATGCCCCGCTGATGGAACCTATTCCTTCTGCGCGCGCCGAACTCCATACCGTGCCGCAGACGGTCTCCTACCCTCTCGGCGCGCCGCGCGCGCAGCTGCACGAAAATTACATTATCGCGCAAACCGAGGATGGCATGATGATTATAGACCAGCATGCGGCGCATGAACGGCTTGTCTATGAACGATTTAAAGCGCAGCTTGCAGACGGCGGCATCGCCACGCAGGGTCTGTTAATTCCAGAGATAATAGACATGTCCGACACGCGCTCCAACGCGCTTTTGGACAAAGCGGATTTATTTAGAAGATTGGGCCTTGAAATAGAAGCTTTTGGCCAAGGCTCCATAGCCGTGCGTTCTGTCCCTGCAATTCTTTCAGGAAAGGCGGACACCGTTAAGCTCGTGAACGATATTGCCGACGAGTTGGAAGACCAGGAGTCCTCCACTTTGCTCGAAGAAAAAATGAACGCGGTTCTGGCCACCATGGCTTGTCATGGATCCGTCCGTTCAGGGCGCCGCCTAAGCATTGAAGAAATGAACGCGCTCCTGCGCCAGATGGAAGAAACAGAAAATTCCGGCCACTGCAATCATGGCCGACCGACCTACATATCTTTGAGCCTTAAAGATATCGAGAAACTTTTTCATAGAAGGTGACGCATGGACGACAATAAGCAAAAGACCATCACCAACGCGCTTTACGTGGCGCTCGTTGTTTCTAGCATAACGGGCTTCATGCCTATGGCGTCCGTGCAACTTCTGTCTCTCGTTCTGGTCAGCTTGGTCCTTATGCTTGCCTATATGTTTCGCGGACAGACCGACAAGGATACGCTTCTGTACAACCACATGACATATATGATCGGCACGATATGGATAAGCTCCATATTCTTTGTGATCAGCCTTCTAATCGTCGGATACTGGGTCTACGCGCAGGGCGATGCGACCGTCATCGATAATGCGATAGCGAACATTGACAACGGCGTTATGCTCAATGAGGAAGAACTTAACCAGATTGGACGCGATTACATCGACACAAACCTGAAGTTACTTATAACCGCGAGCACTGTGGCCGTGGGACCTTCGATCCTTTACCTTGTATACCGCCTTGCCAATGGTTTTTCCCGCGCCTGGAAAGGCTACAGGATTGCAAACCCCAAAAGCTGGTTGTAAAACTCCGCCATGAATATCGCGTTTCTTGCCTCCCACAACGGATCGTCAGCGCTCGCCATCACCAATGCCTGTCTGAATGGCATTTTGCCGGCTGAACCCGTTCTGCTCATCAGCAACAATGCCGGTTGCGGGGCTATTACATGGGCAAAAGACCTGGATTTAAAGACAGCCGTTATCAACGCCTCCAATGCGCAAAATCCTGATAAGGCGATCGCGGATCTTTTGACCGACAATCACATAGATCTCGCGATATGTTCCGGCTACATGAAACTGATCGGCCCCAAAACGATCGCCGCCATGCATGGCTGCATACTGAACGTTCACCCCGCCCTGCTTCCAAAACACGGCGGAAAGGGTCTTTACGGCCGTCATGTGCATCAAGCCGTTTTCGACAATAAGGAGACGGAAACCGGGGTTACCATTCACCTTGTAGACGGTGAATACGATCACGGACGCATCATAGCGCAAAAAAGACTCCCCGTTTTGAACGGGGAGTCAGTGGATGATATCGAAGCAAAAGTGAAAGACGCCGAACCTGGATTCTACATAGAAACCTTGCAGAAAATACTGTCGGGCGAAATTTCCCTACGCTAAGTCGAACAATAAAACTTCGGTTTCGTCTGCTTTTGATACAACCTCGATTTTATCTATATCCGTTATTTCCGCGCCATCGCCTTCCTTGAGCGCCTCACCGTTAAGCGTGATCCAGCCTTTGGCAACGTGGATAAATCCGCCGCGCCCCGGTTGGAGCGAATAAGACGTTTCCATTCCATCATCGAGATGCGCGACCAAAAGTTTTACGTCCTGATGAATCGTCACGCCGCCATCCGTGCCATACCGGTCCCCTATCACCTTAAAGGCGCCCTTGCTCGGAGCAACCGTCTTTTGCTCGTAGGATGGCTCAAGCCCGCGCTTTTCAGGGCGAATCCAGATTTGCAACAAATGGACACCGTTCTCTTTGGAAGGGTTGAATTCAGAATGAAGAATTCCCGTACCAGCGCTCATTCTCTGAATTTCGCCGGGACGGATGGTAGACCCCGTGCCAAGACTGTCCTTATGCGCCAGCTCTCCTTTCAATATGTACGTTATGATCTCCATATCGCTGTGGGGGTGCGTATCGAACCCGGCGCCCGGGATTACGATGTCGTCATTAATGACACGAAGGGATCTGAAACCCATGCGTTTGGGGTCCATAAAATGGCCAAAGGAAAACGTATGCTTGCTGTCCAGCCAGCCCATCTTGGTTTTACCGCGTATATCGCGGTCATGAATGCGGATCATGGCATCCTCTCTTTCTGTTAGGCTTTATACGCATCAAGCAGCTTCCCGGATGACTTTAAGACGCGCGCCTCCCATGCGGCAAACGGATGGCTTATTTGTCTTTTTTCTGACGGGTTTTCATGAGTTCCAGGAGCAAGGCCTGATCCTTTTTCGGCATCGCGAAGAAATTGTCCAGTACCTCGCGCCCCTTCTCCGAAAAGCCTTGTGATGCCTGTTTTTCCTTCTTGTCCGGGAGAATATTCATGGTCAGCCATTCATACGGAATTTCCAGTGTCAGAGCCAGTTTATGCAGATAACGGGGGTTTTGGGCCTTTCCGGCCTCGGCCTGCTGGATGGCCTGCTGCGTCGTTCCGGCTATTTCGGCCATTTGAATCTGGCTTAACCCGTTTACTTTACGGATGTATTTCAGCCGTTCGGCCAGATCGGGAATATTCTTTAAAACAGTCATGGGAAAGCGTACCACGCGAAAAATTGTGGATCATGACAAGAATATTTGTTGACCACAAAACAAGAATTCTTGTATATATGGTTGCAAGGAGAACATACCATGCAACCACCCTATGCTTTACCTTTGTCGGAACGGATGAAATTTGTTTTGCGCGAACTGGAGCTGATCACCACGCAACTTCAGGAGAGAGAAGATCAAGAGAAAGAAAATACAGATTTTCTGACCCGCAGGTGATGATCATGCCGCCAACGGACGCTTAAAGCCCTTACGCGCCCTTTCTATATCTGATCGGCAATGACAGCCGTCAATATGATCATTGACCATCCCCATGGCTTGCATAAAGGCATAGACCGTTGTAGGGCCAACAAAACTCCAGCCACGCTTTTTCAGATCCTTTGACAGCGCCAGCGAGGCATCTGTTTTGCCCATGGTTTTGATCGTTGCAAAATCGAATGCTGCGGGACGTGTATCTGCTTGTGGTTCCCAGGACCAGAAATACGCCGCCAACGATCCGAATTCCTGCTTCATGTCGATGGCGCGGGCAGCGTTATTGATAGTGCTTTCGATTTTACCGCGATGCCTGATAATCCCGGCGTCCAGAACAAGTCGTTCAACATCTTTTTGCGTGTATTTTGCTATCTTTGCAAAATCAAACCCATCGAAAGCTTTTCTGAAATTTTCACGCTTCCTTAAAATGGTGATCCAGCTCAAACCGGATTGAAATCCTTCTAGGCATATTTTTTCAAACAGGCACCTATCGTCCGTGACCGGTCGGCCCCATTCCTTGTCATGATAAAGATTATAAAGAGGATCTTCACCGCACCACCAGCAGCGATGGCAACCATCCGCCCCGTGTATCAAGCCGTTTTCGCTCATTCCTGATCCAGGAGAGACATAAATGTGCGTGACGTTTCCAATTCCCGCTTTAGCGTATTTTGTCGCCGTTCCTGCACAGGATCAGCGCCATGCTGCGCTTCTCCGGCAATTTCCGCATGATAAATCTCTTCCAGTTCGGCCGCATTAAACACGTCTTCCGGCGTCGCTTCATGCTCCAGGAACGCAAGCCCCAAAACGATTGATCCTGTCAGCGACGTAACAACCTGCAGAACCGTAAAATAATATTCGTCCAGCGCCTCCAGATAGTTCCAGATTTGCTTGTGCGTGTCCGGATCCTGCGTCAAGGCGTCAATTCCGTATGTCACTTCCAGCGGGCTTTCAAACTGTTCATCGAACCATGTCAGCCAGCGGTCCCAGACTTCCTTTTGTTTTTTTGCAAGCTCAGCCGGTTCCTTCACGCGATAGCATAAAAGATCCGTATCGAGGTATTTCAGCAGAGATTTGGTTATGGCGTCCCGCTCACGAGTACGATCAAGAGCCGTTGTCAGAAACTGCGTTATAGGCATGGAATCCGGAATGATCTGGTCACCCTGCGATACCCATTCCTTGACGATCGCATCGGCAATAGTCTTATTCGGAGCGGCCAGCGGCTGTCCCAATGGCGTCTTAACCGTCTTGCCATCCAGCTGGATAACAAAACCGTCTTCCGTCTTATTGTAAGATGCCATCGTATAAACGCGTTTCATATCTTTCCACTATTCCTTTACCGTGATGACCAGTTCTGAATCCTTCTCAGACAACCCCAGATCGCTTTCCACTTTTTTGATGAAATCCTTGATCCTTGCGATACCTTCCGGGGCCGACCCGGCAGGCGTAATATCCAGTCTTACAGCTTCGCCCGATTTGGTTAAATCCGCGTTAAAATTTATCCCGTCTATAGTACCTTTTACCTTGATATCCATGGGGGTCTTGTCGATTCCTTCCAGCGTAAATTCGGCTGTATGCTCTCCCCGGCTTAAACGTCCACGCTCCATCCGCACATTACTGAACTCTCGCAGTAAAATACCGCTGCCTTCCAGCCCTCCAAGTTTGAGTGTAGCGGAAAAGGTTTTTGCGAAAGAAAAGAGCGGCGGATTGCTGCCTTTCTTGCGGATCATCTCCACCGTTACCAGCAACGGCAAATCATTATATCTGCCTTCCAGCAAAAAGGCCGGGGACGTCTGGCCTTCGGGCGCGGAAATGCCCACAAAATCCAGTGCAAGTTTTTTAGGCGCCAGCGTGCCGCTGGCCGCTTCAAAACCTTTAAGTTCGAATCCGTAATATTGGCTGATACCAAAAAGAAGGTGCCAGAAAGGCAGAGCAACATAGGCCGTTTCCACCTTGCCCAGCGTTTTTTTGGGATCGTCTTTGTCCCATATGACGATGCCGCCCATTTTAAAAAGCGTGTCCGGAACTAGCTGCACTTCGAATAGATTGGTGATTTCGGCCCTGCCGCCTGTGATCTGCGTCAGATAATCCTGGAGGCCCAACCGAATGGGATCTTTAGACCGCTCGGCTATGGCAAGGATGCCATAACAGATCGCGCCCATGATGAGCACGGTCAAAAGCAAACGCTTTCCCCACGTTATCGATTGTCTGTTCCATTTTTTCATCCAGCGAGTATAGGGTCTTAAGCCCCGTTTTGCAAAAGCCTAAAACCCGGCGAACGGCTCGTGGTCCGGCTTCTTCTGGAAACCAAGAGCTTCCCAGCTTTTGGCAAGGTCGGCGGGCAGCGGTGCTGAAAGTTTCAGCTTCTTCCTCGTCACAGGATGTTGAAATTCCAACGAACGGGCGTGCAGGTGGAGCCTCTGCGTAATCCCCGGCCCTTCGATAGCCGCCTTGACCCCGTATTTGGCATCGCCCAGAAGCGGAAAGCCCATATGGGCGGCATGGACGCGGATCTGGTGCGTGCGGCCTGTCTTTGGCATGAAGGCAACGAACGCGGCCTTCTTGCCCGCTACTTCCATCACCTCGTAATTCGTATAGGCTTTCTGCCCTTCCTTCATATCGACGATCATCTTGTCTTTATCCGGCCCATGCGTACCCTTGATGAGGTGGGCCTTGATTTCGCCCTCCATCTCCAGCGGCGCAGGGCTGGTAATCGCCCAATAGATTTTCTTCATGTCGCGCCCTTGGAACATTTTTCCAAGCCTGCGCGCCATTTCGGCGGATCTCGCCAGCAATAGAACGCCGGACGTGTCCTTATCCAGACGGTGAACAAGACGCGGCTTCACGCCGTCTTTCCCGGTGAGCGCTTCGAGCATGCCATCGATATGCCGTTCGATATTCATACCGCCCTGCGTGGCGATGCCTGCGGGCTTGTTGATCGCAAGAATATCGCCGTCGTCATAAATCACGGCCTTGACGATCATCTCCGCGTCTTCATCACGAAGCCTGTAGCCATCGCCTTTTTCAGGGCGTTCGTCCATCGGCGGCAGGCGAATTTCCTGCCCCGCGATTAGCCGCGCATCGGGCTTCGCCCGTTTTCCATCGACGCGGATTTGCCCGGTGCGGATCAGCTTCTGCGCCATCACGAACGACATTTCGGGAACGTTCTTCTTCAGCCAGCGGTCGAGGCGCTGCCCGTCGTCATCCTGCGGGATCTTAATATGTTGAACATCTTTCATTGCGCAAAACTTCTCATCAAAAACATGCCGGCGAAAATTCCCGCCAGCGATAAAACCAAAGACAAAGCGATATAAGCCATCGCCATAAAAACTTCCCCGCGCTCATAGAGGGATACGACGTCCAATGAAAACGAGGAAAAGGTCGTAAACCCGCCGAGCAACCCCACCGTCAAAAACGCCCGCGCTTCCTGCGACGGATTGCCGAAATGCGCAAAGCCGGCAACGAACAATCCCATTATGAACGATCCAAGGATGTTCACAAACAGCGTTCCATAAGGAAATCCGGCCCCCAATAAGACAAGCGCCCCTTTCCCCGCAAAATGCCGCAGCACTGACCCTAAGGCCCCGCCTGCTGCTATCGCCAATACCATCTGCATAAAAAATGCGCCCCGTTTTAATTGCTTCTTTTATCGCGCAGTTTCGCCCAGTAATCCAAGCGTTTTCTGATTTCACGCTCAAACCCTCTTTCAGGTGGATCATAGAAAACTTGCCGCCTCATTTCTTCCGGGAAGTAATCCTGCCCTGAGAACCCTTCTTCCGTATCGTGGTCATAAGCATATCCATCGCTGTAGCCCAGGTTTTTCATGAGCTTCGTCGGCGCGTTCAGAATATGTTTGGGCGGCATCAGCGATCCTGTTTCCTTCGCCGCGCGGCGGGCCGCGCCTATAGCCACATAGGCCGCATTCGATTTCGGCGCGGTCGCCATGTAAATCACCGCCTGCGCAATCGCCAGTTCCCCTTCCGGCGATCCCACGCGCTCATACATCTCCCACGCATTGAGGGCCACTTGTATCGCCTGTGGATCGGCCATACCGATATCTTCCACGGCCATACGGGAAACGCGCCGGGCTATATAACGCGGATCTTCTCCGCCGTTCAGCATGCGGGACAGCCAATAAAGCGCCGCATCCGCATCGCTCCCCCGCACGCTTTTGTGCAAGGCAGAAATCAAATTATAATGGGAGTCATCTTTCTTATCATAGAGCGGCGCGCGTTTTTGCAGCAGTTGTGTGAGGCCTTCTATATCCATCACTTTGTCCTGTGCCAGAACCTGTTCGGCCAAATTCAACGCATACCGTCCATCGCCGTCCGCCATGGCTTTCAGCGTTTCCCGCGCATTTTCATCGAGCGGCAGTTTCTTCCCTGCCGCTTCTTCTGCGCGGCTTAAAATCTGTTCCAGCGCCTCATCATCGAGACGCTTCAAAACCAGAACCTGGCTACGCGAAAGCAAAGCGCCGTTCAGTTCAAACGAAGGATTTTCCGTTGTTGCGCCGATCAAAATAATCGTGCCGTCTTCCATCACCGGTAAAAATGCATCCTGCTGCGATTTATTGAAACGATGGATCTCATCGACAAAGAGCAAAGTCCCGCGCCCCTGTTGCCGACGAAATTTTGCGCTTTCAAAAACTTTCTTTAAATCCGCAACGCCGGAAAAAATCGCCGATATCTGTTCGAAATGCAGGTCCGTGTGCTGCGCCAGTATCCGCGCCATCGTCGTCTTGCCACATCCGGGTGGCCCCCAGAGGATGAGCGATCCCAGCGCGCCGCCTTCCACCATCCGGCGCAGCGCCCCGCCTTCCCCCACCAGATGATCCTGCCCGACAATCTCTTCCAAAGCCTGTGGACGCAGACGGTCGGCCATGGGCCGAGGGGCTTCATGGCTCATGTCTTTTGCGGGAACATCAAAGAGAGACGGCATGGCAAGAACATAGAGCGAACACGCGACAAAAGCGAGTCAAAACTAGCGAATAACGATCTGCGTTTTCTGGCCGCCGCGGTTAATGGTCAGGGCGAACATATTGGATTTCATCGCCTTATCCAGCGCGCCCATCAGTTCTTTCACCGTCCCGACTTCCACGTTGTTTACGGCAAGAATGATGTCACCCTGCTGCACGAGCCGGGCCGCGCTACGGTCGTCCGCAACATTCGTCACGACAACGCCTTTTGCATCGCCCGTTAAATTTTGTTCAATGGCAACAGCAGGATTGATGTTGGCGACGCTCGCGCCATTGAGCGGGTTCTGACTATCAATCTTCCGCTCATCCCGCGCTGGAACGTCAGGAGGCGCCATGGCTTTAACACGAAAGGTTTTTGGCTCTCCTTTACGCAATACATCCAGCTTCGCTTCTTCGCCGAGAGGCAACGTCGCCAGGCGGAATTTCATCTCTGCCGCATCATGTATTTCCTTGTCGTTAATTTTGGTTACGACATCCCCAACCTGCATGCCTTCTTTCAACAGAGGGCTTTCTTCATGGATGGCAGAGATCAAAACACCCGTAGGCCTGTTTAAATTAAGCGAGTCTGCTATATCCGCCGTCACCTGCTGCCCGCTGATGCCCAGCCACGCGCGCGTAACGGATTTGCTTCCCTTCCCTGTTTTCTCAGCTGCGATGACGGTCGCAACCATTTCGGAAGGTATGGCAAAACCAATACCCAGCGATCCCCCATCCTTGGAATAAATCGCAGAGTTAATGCCGACAACGCCGCCGTCCATGGAAACAAGCGGACCGCCGGAGTTACCAGGATTGATCGCAGCATCTGTCTGGATAAAGAAATTGAAATCACTGATGTTGAGCGAAGAACGTGCCAGTGCAGAAACGATCCCGCTGGTCACCGTCTGCCCAACGCCGAATGGATTTCCAATCGCTATGACGATATCGCCGACCTGCAATTGTTCAGATGGTTTCAAGGTGGCGCTCGGCAATAATTCGCCCTTCGTGTTCACGCGCAAAATGGCGATATCGGAACGTTCATCAAGCAGAGAAACTTTTGCCGGAAATTCGCGCCGGTCGGATAAAACGACCATGATTTCGTCCGCCCCTTTCACCACATGCGCGTTGGTGACGATCAACCCGTCGCCTTCGACGATAACGCCGGAACCGAGCGAGCTTTCCACCTGTTCCCTTGAAAGGCCGCGCATGCCAAGATCGCCGAAAAATCTTTCAAACATGGGATCTGCCATGAACGGGCTTATCCGCTGATGCACCACGCGCTTTGTGTAAATATTGACAACGGCAGGGGACGTTTTTTTAACGACAGGCGCATAGGACAGGCTGACCTGCTCCTGCGTTTCCGGCACAGCGCGGTCCTGCGCGAAAGCCGTAGCTCCGACCATAATGCATAACGCCGCAAATATCTGTAATACCCTGATTCCCATGATGGTTTTATACGAAGAGATTCGGGCAGGATTGTGACAAGTCCGCTGTTTTTCCAAGGAATTTTCTTAGCCGCCGGGGGCATATTCCAGCCGGTTCAGATGGAGAAGCGAAAGATCCGCCCCTTCCCGGAACAGAACATCGGCATCCCGTGCAAATCCCATTTTTTCAACCCATGCTTCGTAGACGTAATGGCGAAAGCGTTCCGGCAGGAAGGGCCGGAATATTCGATAAGATTCAACGCAGTTCTCCCATACGGTCGGATCAAAGCCGGTTTGCGCCGAAATGGTTTCGTATTTCATGCCGCGACGCTGCTGATCTATGCGCTCCCAGTCTACCTTCAAGGAACCATCGTTAATGCCTTCTACCAGCCAGCGCGCCGCGGCCCAGACAGGCGAATTCGCCGTCGGGACATTCCAGGTGTCTTTTCTAATGCGAATTCCGTCCATCGGGCCGGCACTCACCCGCCGCGGGCCTTTGCTGTTGAACGGCTCTTCCACGGCAAAGGTTGCCTTAATCCTCGGGTCGTTCTTGGCTGCCAGATGAACGATATGGACGTATTTTCTTTCTTCTCCCGGCTTATCCACCAGACCAAGGCAATGGGCTGTATAGCCATCGATGCAGTGCCCCATAATACGATGTTCTTCTTCCAACGCCTTTTTGGAGTTCCGGCAGGTTATTACTATATCGTTGGGCGCGACAACCGGACGGTAGAGGAGCGCCGGCCATGAAATTTCCCTTGGCACTTCTACGCCGCGCATGCTGGCAGAATACCGGCCCAGCGCTTTGTGCCATTCTACGCTCAGCTTCACTATGTTGTGCGTGCGCATATTGCCAAAAGAGCGAAGGTACGGCGGTAGCCTGCCAAAAGCATCGTCATGGCGTTCGAATGATTCCTCCCACATAGTCCCGTTCAGATATCCTTGCACGGCAAGCGAAAGTCCATGCGTGTTGCGCCTGTGGGCTTCATACGCGAAATAAGGAAGGACCAGGCGCGCATAAACCTGATGCATATAGTCGGCGGTATTGGCAATATCGCGCGCCGTTTCGTGCATGCTTTTTGGACCCATCATCGCTTCACGAAGATCCGGCGGCGCATGTGAAAGCATCTCCGCAAAATTCGTATTGAAGGAGCTGAACCCGCGCGCGCCTTCTTTCTGTACATCATGAATAACTTCCAGATCGCCTTCTTTCAAATCCAGAAAGTCCAGATATCTTCCGACATCGTGCAGCACCTTCCCCAGTATTGCAGGCTCCCTTAAATCACGGCGCAGCCGAAGCCCCATTGTCTTTCGAATGGCAGACTGGCTGACATCCACGCCGCCGGTATGTTCCGTAAGAACATCCTGTATTACAGGCGGGAGACGCTCCCCCTCATCAATGGCGCGTTCGCATTCGGCATACGCGACCGCAACATCGGAAAGCGGCACGGCTTGTTCCTTCTGATAACTGTGTCGGGAGCGTCTTTCGTCTTCTATGGCAAGCGCCTGTGCAAGCCACGGATAAACTTCTACGACCTGCATACGGTTACGAACTGCAGCAGGACTGCCGCCCGCCATGATCCAGTTGTAGATATGCAGATTGCTGTCGGATATTTCCGCGGCCTTTTTTGCCACTTCGAAATCGACATGCTCGCTTTTCATGCGTGCCGTTATTTTGCAGATGAACTCCCGGTCTCGGTCTTCCAGATACTTTTGGATGCGATCCCATTTCCCTTCAAAAGGATAAGCCAGATTTTGTTTTTTCAGCCTGTACTGCAGTTTTTTCAGGTAGGAGGGGAGCGCCTTTTTCCGCTTCGCTATCAAGTCTTCGGGATTTTCACATACATATAAAATATCCTTGATATTGGTTCTGTAACTCTCTTCGGGTGCTCCCATCTCCTTCCATTTTTTTGTCAGGTAGTAAAAATTGGTGCGGGTGCGCATCTGGTTCGGCATGTTTCTATGAAACAGGACCATTCGCTTGTTATCATGTCCCATGGCCACTAGGTAATAGGCACTTTTATGTTTGTCATTGGCAAGACGGATGGGAAAAAACAGCGCAAATTCAATGCCGGGGATTGTCTGCCCGGAAAAATAATGGACAGGGAAACGCTTTAAGTATTGATTGTAAAAATTCCGGAATGATTCCAGTGCCCGGCGGGATGTTATGCCCAGATCGCCTTTCAAAAAGGCTTCCAGTGACGGCCATCCCGGAACATGAACATAGTCTTTCGCGGACAGCGCGACACCCGGGAAATCCCCGCTTTCATCAAAGGCAGCGCTCAGACTCGCAATTTCCATTCAATAATCCTTGGTCTGTTTTATAGAAAATAATAACGAGTCTGACAATCTCCTTTTCTCTTTATTCAGGCCCTTTTAGCCCCTATTCTGCGCGCATGCGTAAAACCATTAAGGATATTGCCTCCCATAAAGGCTCCCATACCGTTCCCCTCGTCTGCCTGACCGCCTACACGGCGCCTATGGCGCGGCTGCTTGACCCGCATTGCGACCTGCTGCTGGTCGGCGATTCCGTGGCCATGGTCGTCTATGGAGAACCCTCCACCCTGCAGGCCGACATGGAGATGATGATCAGACACGGCCGTGCCGTCGCGAACGCCACGCAAAATGCGTTGATCGCCGTCGATATGCCCTTCGGGTCCTATCAGGGAAGCCGCGAACAGGCGTTCGAAAATGCCGCGCGCTTTATGCGGGAAACGAATTGCGGCTGCGTGAAACTTGAAGGCGGCGCGGAAATGGCCGAAACGGTTTTATACCTCACGCAGCGCGGAATCCCTGTGTGCGGCCATGTCGGACTGCAACCGCAATCCGTCAACACCATGGGCGGCTTTAAGGCGCAGGGGCGTGATGAACCCGGCGCGCAAAAAATCCTGAACGATGCAAAAGCGATTGAAGCGGCGGGAGCATTCTGCATTGTCCTCGAAGGCGTTGCCGAAACATTGGGCGTACAGGTGACAAACGCCCTTTCCATCCCCGTTATCGGCATCGGGGCCTCTGCAGCCTGCGATGGTCAGATACTTGTCGCCGAAGACATGTTGGGCATCACCCAGGGCAAGAAACCAAAATTCGTGAAAGAATATGCGGATACTGCATCGCTGATGGAAAGCGCTGTAAAACAATATGCCGATGATGTCCGCGCACGCCGCTTTCCGGATACAGCCTTCACGTATCAAGCCCTAAAACAGGCATAGTTCTTCTAAGGCGCTCAATCTCCACTACATCGTCTATAACCTGTATAACGCGCAATGCCCCGTCCATTCTTAGGTCGCGGTCGCTGTCAGCCATGTCACTTAGATAAAAAAGCAATTCCTGCTCTACATCTGAAACACCATAGGTGGGAAACGTTGTACGCAAATACGTGAGCGCCCGCTTCGGGAATAAATCCGGTTGATTTAGCAGAGCGGTCAGCCCGTTTGTGTAAGGTCTTATTAAGGCGTACTCCATAATAGAAATGCGCTGCCCATCGGTTTCAAGAACTTTCACGGCGGTCCTAAACGCATCGATGACCATCTGTTGCAGACAGTCTAACTCTAACCGCTGACCGTGTAGGCGCGCCGATATATAATTTTGCCGTCCAATATGGGCCATACGGAATATATGCCATAAAAAAGCGGCCGTATTAAGGGCCGCTTTTGGTATTATTGCATAATTATATTAAGCGGCGGCTTTTTTCTTGGCCGGAGCTTTTTTAGCAGGCTTCGCGGCCTCTTCGGCTTCGTGTTCGCTGTCCGTGAACACTGGGCCGCTGTCCTGGCCCTTTGCCGTTACGTCGCGGTCGACCAGTTCGATGATCGCCAGCGGCGCATTGTCGCCATAACGGAAGCCCGCCTTCAGAACGCGGGCATATCCGCCCTGACGGTCTGCGTAGCGCGTTGCCAGCGTGTCGAACAGTTTCGCCACTTGCGCTTCATCGCGCATACGGGAAATAGCCAGACGACGATTTGCAAGCCCGCCTTTTTTACCCAGCGTGATCAGTTTTTCAACGATCGGCTTCAGTTCTTTTGCCTTCGGCAGGGTCGTCACGATCTGTTCGTGCTTCACCAGCGCCGCCGCCATGTTGGCGAACATCGCCGTGCGGTGTTGCGATGTGCGGTTCAGTTTTCTTTGTTTCATTCCGTGTCTCACGGCGTTTCTCCTTTTTAAGCAGCGGGCCGACGCATCGGTCCCATGGTATTACCCGTTGGCATCTCGCGATAGGAAACGGGGGCGGACACTATGTCCTTGTTGGAAGCCCTCGCTCTACGCGAGGGCAACCAGAATTAGTTAGAGAACGGATCGTCCAGGCGTTTCGCCAGATCTTCAATGTTCTCTGGCGGCCATCCCTCTACCTGCATGCCAAGATGCAGACCCATGTTGGAAAGCACTTCCTTGATCTCGTTAAGAGACTTACGGCCAAAGTTCGGCGTGCGCAGCATGTCGCCTTCGGATTTCTGAACGAGGTCGCCGATGTAAACGATATTGTCGTTCTTCAGGCAGTTCGCGGAGCGGACCGAAAGTTCGAGTTCGTCCACTTTGCGCAGCAGATTGCGGTTGAACGGCAGTTCGTCCGCTTCTTCGCCGCTTTGCGCCGCGTCTGGCTCTTCGAAGTTGATGAAGACCTGCAGCTGGTCCTGCAGAATGCGCGCGGCATAAGCCACGGCATCTTCCGGCGAAATAACGCCGTTCGTTTCGACCGTCAGGGTCAGCTTGTCGTAGTCTGTGATCTGCCCAACGCGCGTGTCTTCGATTTCGTAAGACACTTTACGCACCGGAGAGAAAACGGAGTCGACCGGGATCAGACCGACTGGCGCTTCTTCCGGACGGTTCATGGCGGCAGGACGATATCCTTTGCCCGTGTTGACGATCATTTCCATGTTGAATTTCGCGCCCTTGTCCAGCGTGCAGATCACGAGGTCCGGGTTCATAATTTCGATGTCCGCGCCGGCTTCGATCATGCCAGCCGTGACTTCGCATGGGCCTTCGGCGTGAACGCGCATGCGTTTCGGGCCTTCTGCGTGCATGCGCACGGACAGGGCTTTTACGTTCAGAACGATGTCCGTTACGTCTTCACGAACGCCTTCGATGGAAGAGAATTCATGCAGAACGCCATCGATTTGAATACCCGTAACGGCCGCGCCTTGCAGCGAGGACAGACAAATGCGGCGAATTGCGTTGCCGAGCGTCAGACCGAAGCCGCGCTCCAGCGGTTCTGCAATGATTTTGCCGATTGTTTTCGATACACTCCCGTGATTGATTTCAATCTTCAGGGGCTTGATCAGTTCTTGCCAGTTTTTCTGGATCATAATAGTTCCTTTCTCGTTAACGTCATCCGGTTCTTAGCCGGCCTCTGGTTTACTGGAGGTTGGATTTTAGAGATTGGATCTTAGAAAAATTCCAATATCCAATCTCCAACCCCTAATTTTTAAACGCGGCGGCGCTTGCGTGGGCGGCAGCCGTTGTGCGGGATAGGCGTGATATCCTTGATGGAACGGATCGTCAGGCCGATGATGTTAAGGGCGCGGAGCGCGGACTCACGTCCCGAACCTGGGCCCTTTACTTCGACATAAACTTCCCGCACGCCATGTTCCTGCGCTTTACGGCCTGCATCTTCTGCGGCCATCTGCGCGGCATACGGCGTGGATTTACGGGAACCTTTAAAACCCATCAGGCCGGCCGTGGACCAGGAAATGACATTCCCTTGTTCATCCGTGATCGTGACATGCGTGTTGTTGAAAGACGCATTGACGTGCACGGTGCCCGTTGTGATGTTCTTTTTGACTTTTTTAGCGGTCTTCGCTGCTGCTGGTTTAGCCATTGTTCATCACCCCTTATTTCGTCACTTGTTTCTTACCGGCGATCGGCTTCGCAGGACCTTTACGCGTGCGGGCGTTGGTCTTCGTGCGTTGGCCGCGAACAGGCAAGTGTTTGCGGTGACGGATGCCGCGGTAGCAGGCCATGTCCATCAGGCGTTTGATGTTGATCGCGATTTCGCGGCGCAGGTCGCCTTCGATCATGTATTTGTCTGAATCGATCAGCGAACGGATGGCGTTCAGCTCATCCTCGGTCAGCGAGTTCATGCGGCGTGTTTCGTCGATGCCGACTTCTTTCAAGATTTGACGTGCTGAAAAGCGTCCAATGCCGTGCACATAGGTCAGGGCGATGAGCGCGCGTTTGTTGTCGGGTACGTTAACCCCTGCAATACGAGCCATAGTTTCTCCTTTTTGATCATATTAAACGGGTCCGTAATTCCAGACCCTACACCATCAAAAAGCCTTATAAATCAAATGCTTATAAGATAAACATAGACCGTGCGGGCTTTAAGATTTGCCGCAATATAGGAACTCTAACCCCTTGTGTCAACAAGTGTTTTGGGTGCAAAAAAACCTGTTTTACAGCTAGAAATTAACGCTGTTAACCCATTGCCGGGCCAGCACTGCCTGGCGGCTCAAGAAAACGGTCTTGTCCTGAAAGAAGCATGTTATGGAAGACGGTACTGAACACCCTCATTGGTGGGTGATTAGGATCAGAGTTTGGCTTAAGTGCCAACCATACTTCTGGGACTCCTGCATCTCTCGCTTTGGATAAGACTGACAAGATCTCTTCTTTGGTTCCATGTGTAAATTGTGCATTCATACCACCTGGATCCAGTTGAGGATTTTGCTGGTAAAATGCAACAGCCTGATCGGCTTCTGCTTCAACCGCTTCCAAAACCCGGTCTATTGGATACGGCAAACGAACTTCTTGCCCCTCCTGTATTACAGGCGGCGGGTCATCGGCGTCCTCAAAAATTGCTCTTAAGCGAGCTGCTTCGTCCTCTGGACTACATCTGATTTTTTCCGTTGTTACAACCACCATTGGACCACAAGGTTCCAGTGTTTCAGCAAAATCTTCCAAACCAAACGTGGGTGGCATTTGAGCAGCGATGGCGGCGATGGCACCGAAAGTATCTTGCAGCCCTGCCTCTTTAGCCAAACGCTCTTTGTAATACGTCATATCTTGTTCTTTTAAATCCAAAGCCAGCATAACAGCCGTTAACAACGGCGCTTCCATCTCGTATGCTGCTGCTTCCGCAAAGCTGACTGGAAGATAGATTTGTCTATCCTGACGCTGGCCCAGCGCCTGCGTTACAGCGCTATATTTTTCAGTTAATTCTGCAACCGCGCCCTGCTGTTGCTCTTCACGTGATCCGAAAAAAATTGCATCCGCCGCATCCATCGGCTCATGAAAAAGATCTGAATCAAGATCCTCGAGCAGAGCGATCGCACGTCCATATTCTTGACGAAGAGCTTCCAAAACTTCATCAACGGCAAAGGGGTATCGTTCTTCCCAGCTAACGACCGTTCTTGGTTCCCTTGCAGAAGTGCCATCAGCCTGAGGCACTTCAAAGCCCATATCTTCTGAAACACGAAATTCTCTTGCCTCGCCAACGGGCGTAAGTTTATAGGAATTTTCTGGCTTATCACTCACAACAACACCTCCTGAAATCGATCGTCGATTTGCCCGGAAGCTATACAAAGTTATGCATTATGTCAATTTATATTTTATTAACCAATATTGCCTGCGTGCAGCCTACTTCAACAGCGCCTTAATCGCCTGCGTCACATGGTCGATGGGCAGCATGCCGTCGACCGTTTTGAGGAGGCCCGTCCCCTTGTAATAAGGGATAATCGGCGCCGTCTGTTCGCGGAAAACTTTTAAACGGTTGCGCAGGGTTTCTTCGTTGTCATCACCCCGCACTTGCTGCCCCGCGTCGATCGTTTGTTGAATGCGGGTGCGGAGGCGGTTCACCAGCTCTTCCTCATTCACCGCGAATTCAATCACAACCTTGATCGGCTTACCCTTTTCGCCGAGCATTTTATCGAGCGCTTTCGCCTGTTCCACCGTGCGGGGAAATCCATCGAAAATTACGCCTTTGGCGCAATCCGGCTGCGCGATGCGGTTCGCAATCATGCCGATAACAACATCATCCGGTACAAGCTCCCCGGCATCCATCAGCGCCTTCGCTTTTTTACCAAGATCCGATCCGGCCGCGATTTCCGCGCGGAGCATGTCGCCCGTCGATAGTTGCTTCAAGCCATATTCTGCCTCAAGGATTTTCGCCTGCGTTCCCTTGCCCGCGCCCGGCGGCCCGATCACGATGATATTCATTTTATCGTCTTCCTTCTCTCGTGCCTTTCAGCTTGGCCTTCTTGATGAGGCCTTCATATTGATGTGCGATCAAATGTGAGTGGACCTGCGCCACCGTATCCATGGTAACGGACACCGCAATCAAAAGGGACGTGCCGCCGAAATAGAACGGAATGGAATAATGCGCGATCATGATTTCCGGCAACAGACAGATAAACACCAGGTAGCCCGCACCAAGCAGCGTAATGCGCGTCAAAACGTAATCGAGATAGTCGGCCGTGTTTTTACCGGGACGAATGCCGGGTACGAACCCGCCGTATTTACGGAGCATCTCCGCATTTTCCTGCGGGTTGAATACAATCGCCGTATAAAAGAACGCGAAGAACACAATCAGCCCGCCATACATAAACATGTATAACGGCTGTCCATGCGCCAGCAGCGCCGTGAATTGAGACAGTATGCCGCCCTGCCCGCCCGCGCCCGTGAAGTTCAGAATCGTCAGCGGCAGGAACAGCAGAGAAGAGGCGAAAATCGGCGGAATAACGCCCGATGTGTTCAACTTTAACGGCAAGTGATTCTGCTGCGCCATGCTCATCTGTCCTGCGCCGGTTTGGCGTTTGGGGTATTGCACGACAACGCGGCGCTGGGCCCGTTCGATAAATACGATAAAGGCAATGACGCCGACGACCATGGCGGCCAGCGCGAGCATTTCAATCGGGTTGAACTGCCCCTGGCGGCCTAACTCAAGCACAGAACCAAGCGCACGAGGAAGCCCCGCCACGATCCCTGCAAAGATGATCAGGGAAATGCCGTTTCCGATCCCGCGTTGTGTGATTTGTTCGCCAAGCCACATCAGGAAAATCGTGCCGCCGACGATCGTGATAACGGTGGAGGCGCGGAAGAAGAAGCCAGGATCAATAACGGCAGAACCCATGGAGCTTTGCATGCTTTCAAGTCCGACAGCCAGGCCATAGGCCTGAATACCGGCAAGAAGAACCGTGAAGTAGCGCGTGAATTGATTGATTTTCGTGCGCCCGGACTCGCCCTCTTTTTTCAAAGCTTCAAGCTTTGGAGACATGGCGGTTGCCAACTGCATGATAATGGACGCCGAAATATACGGCATGATGTTCAGGGCGAAAATCGTCATACGTTGAAGCGCGCCGCCTGAGAACATGTTGAACATGTCCAGAATGCCGCCGCCCTTCTGGTTATAGATGTCTTCCCATACGGAAGGATCGATGCCGGGAACGGGGATGTATGTGCCAAGGCGATAGACAAGAATCGCGCCCAGCGTGAATAGAATTCTTTTCTTGAGTTCGGTCGCCTTGGAGAACACGCCCCAATTGGCGTTTTTGGCAAGTTGTTCGATGGCAGAGGCCATGGGCAGTCACTTTCTATGTAGAAGGATAATACCCTAAAGTTGTAGGAAATTTGGACACAGGAAACAAGGGCATAAGCTTAAAATATTGTCCGTATTCACGAAAAAACAATATGCCCTACAGCACCAATTAAAAACCCCGCCGAAGCGGGGTTTTGTATTCTTACTTCGCTTTTTTGCGAACGACCGGCTTGCGTTCGATTTTTATCAGCTCGACCGAACCGCCCGCTTTGGAAACGGCTTCGGATGCCGCCTTCGTCGCGCCCGTGATCTTCAGGGCGATTTTGGATTTCAGCGTGCCGCCGCCAACCAGGCGAACACCATCGCGTTTGTGGCTGATGACTTTTGCTTTTAGAAGCGAATTTTCATCCACGGTGCCTTTGCCGTCAATCATGCCTTTATCGATGGCCTGTTGTAGGCGCGCCAGCGTTATAACAGCGTACTCCTTGCCAAAGAAATTGTTGAAGCCATGTTTTGGCAGGCGCATGTAAAGAGGCATCTGTCCGCCTTCGAAGCCTTTGATGGCAACGCCGGAACGGGCCTTTTGACCTTTAACGCCGACGCCGGCCGTTTTACCCTTGCCGGAGCCGATACCACGGCCAACGCGCTTATAGTTATGCTTTGCGCCTTCGTTCGGTTTCAATTCATTCAGTTTCATATCGTTTCTCCTAAAGCGGCAATTACGCTGCTTCTACAACTTTCACGAGGTGTTTGACCGCTTCGATCATGCCACGTACGGAAGGCGTGTCTTCCAGTGTCTTCGTGCGATTCATTTTGTTCAGACCAAGACCGATCAGCGTTTTACGTTGAACAGGCAGACGGCCCGCCGGAGACGCGATTTGCGTAACCGTGATTGTTTTCCCGGAAGCGGCCTTTTTGGGGGCTGCTTTTTTTGCAGGAGCTTTTGTTGCTTTTGCTTCACTCATCGTCTTAACCCTTATTCTTCATCAGAAGCTGCGGCTTCGCCGGCTTTTGTGCCTTCGCGCTGCGCCACAACGTCGCTCACCTTCTTGCCGCGGCGTGCCGCAACCTGACGTGGGCTTTGCATGTATTTCAAGGCTTCCAGCGTGGAATTGACCATGTTGTATGGGTTGTTGGAACCCGTGACTTTCGCAACAACGTCCTGAACGCCAAGGCATTCAAACACGGCGCGCATCGGGCCGCCTGCGATAATTCCCGTACCCATTGGCGCCGCGCGAAGAATAACCTTCCCTGCACCGAAGTGGCCTTTGACATCATGATGCAATGTGCGGCCATCGCGCAGAGGAATACGCATCATGCTGCGTTTCGCCTGGTCGGTTGCCTTACGGATAGCATCCGGAACTTCTTTCGCTTTGGAGTGGCCGGTACCGACGCGGCCTTTGCCGTCGCCAATTACCACCAGCGCCGCGAAACCGAAACGACGTCCGCCTTTAACGACTTTTGCAACGCGGTTTACGGCTACGAGTTTTTCAATGAACTCGGACTCTTCTCTTTCGCGTGGTTGTCTTTCTGCTTTTGCCATTCTCAATGCTCCTTAGAATTCCAGACCGGCGGCGCGCGCGCCTTCGGCCAGTGCTTTCACGCGGCCATGGTACAAAAATGCTCCACGGTCGAACTGAACTTTTTTCACGCCTGCTTTTTTCGCACGCTCGGCCACCAGTTTGCCGACTTTGGAAGCGGCATCGATATTCCCGCCGTTTTTAAGCGCTGCGTCCTTATCGAGGCTGGAAGCCGCGGCCAGCGTAACGCCCTTGATATCGTCGATGATCTGCGCGTAAATCGCTTTGTTCGTGCGGTGCACGGACAAACGCGGGCGGATCTCGCGGTTCGGATTTTGGTTGATATTGACGCTACGCAATTTCTTGCGTGCGGTGAACCGGCGTCTTTCAAAGCTGCTAATTCTTTTTCCCATGGCTTTGTTTCCTTATTTCTTCTTGCCTTCCTTCATCGGGACATATTCGCCGGTGTAGCGAATGCCCTTGCCCTTGTATGGTTCGGGCTTTTTGAAGGAACGGATTTTTGCGGCTGCCTGACCGACGGCCTGTTTGTCGATACCTGCAATTTTAATGGATGTCGGGGTTTCGACTTTGATTTCGATGCCTTTTGGCACGTCGTAACGCACTTCGTGGCTGAAACCGAGCTGGAGAACCAGCGTGCTGCCTTGCATCGCGCAACGATAACCAACCCCTTGGATTTCAAGAGATTCGTTGTAACCCTCTTTCACGCCGACAACGATGTTCTTCACCAGCGTGCGCATTGTTGGCCAGAGCTTCTTGGCGCGCAGGCTGTTGACGCGCTGGTCAAGTTTTACCTTGCCATCGACCATTTTGACGGACACATCGTCATGCACGACGACGGACAGTTCGCCTTTCGGGCCTTTTGCTTTTACGGTCTGACCATCCACATTGACTGTAACGCCATCTGGAACAGCTACCGGATTTTTACCAATACGGGACATATCTGCTCATCCTTCTCTTAGAACACCTGGCAGAGCACTTCGCCGCCCACATTCGCGGCTTTCGCCTTGTGGTCAGCCATCACACCCTGCGGAGTGGACAGAATTTTAATTCCAAGACCGTTGTAGAACTGCTGCAAACCTTTGATTTGCGAGTAAATACGGCGGCCAGGTTTGGAAATGCGTTTCAATTCACGGATAGCCGGATTGCCCGCATCATATTTCAATTCGATATGCAGTTCTTTTTTGCCGGCGCTGATATCGACGACTTTATAGCCGCGAATATAGCCTTCGTCCTGCAAAACTCTGCAAACAGATTCCTGCAATTTGGAAAACGGCGCGGCCGTAACTGCTTTACGGGCTTGTTGGCCGTTTCTGATGCGGGTCAGCATATCGCCGAGGGGATCGTTCATGGACATCTTCTATCTCTCCCTTACCAGCTGGATTTCGTTACGCCTGGCAGTTCGCCACGCGATGCGAGGTTACGAAGCGCGATACGCGACAGGCGGAACTTGCGGAAGTGACCGCGAGGACGACCCGTGAGCGCGCAACGGTTACGTTGGCGCGTCTTGGACGAATTGCGCGGCATTTCGGCCAGCTTCAGGACGGCGGCAAAGCGCTCTTCCATCGGGGCTTCCTTGTTCGCGATAATCGCCTTCAGCTTCGCGCGCTTTGGCTCCAAGCTTTTGTTAAGCTTGCGGCGCTTAAGATCTCTGTTTACTGCACTGACTTTTGCCATGTGTCATTCGCTCCTTGATTAGTTTCTGAACGGCATATCGAAGCCGCGCAGCAATTCTTTCGCTTCATCGTCATTTGCCGCTGTCGTGCAGATGATGATGTCCATACCGCGAACAGCGGTCACTTTATCGTAGTCGATCTCCGGGAACACGATGTGTTCCTTGATACCGAATGCATAGTTTCCACGTCCATCGAAGCTCTTGCCGTTGATGCCGCGGAAGTCGCGGATACGGGGCAGAGCGATCGTGACAAGACGATCCAGGAATTCGTACATTTTTTCGCGGCGCAGTGTAACCTTGCAACCGATATCCATGTTTTCGCGGACTTTGAAAGATGCGTTTGATTTACGCGCCTTCGTGATGATCGGCTTTTGACCGGAAATCAGTGCGAGTTCAGCGGCGGCGGCTTCAACGGCCTTACGGTCCGTCGTGGCTGCGCCAACACCCATGTTGATCACGATCTTGTCCAGCTTTGGAATCTGGTAATCGTTTTTGTAGCCGTATTTCGCCTTCAGGGCGGCTTTCAGCTTTGCTTCATAGCGCTGCTGGAAGCGCGGCGTATAATCTTTTTTCTTTGCCTGTGCCATTGTCATTTACCTCTTAGAGCGTTTCGCCGGATTTTTTGGCGACGCGCACTTTCTTGCCATCCTTCAGCGTTTTATAGCCGACGCGGGTGGCTGTGCCTTTTTTCGGATCGACCAGAGCCACGTTGGACACATGGATGGACAATTCCTTATCTTCGATACCACCGGCAGAAAACTGCGTTGGCTTGTTGTGCTTTTTCATCACATTGACGCCTGCGACGACAACGCGTTGCTCGGTCGGAATGGCGGAAAGAACTTCACCCTTCTTGCCTTTGTCCTTACCTGTCAGAACGATCACCTGATCGCCTTTTTTAATTTTCATTTTTGCGGTCGCCATTAGAGCACCTCTCCAGCCAGCGAAATAATTTTCATGTAACCTTTACCGCGCAGTTCACGGGTAGCGGGTCCAAAGATACGTGTGCCGATTGGTTCGCCCTGATTGTTGATCAGAACGCAGGCGTTCGTATCGAAACGGATTTTTTCGCCATTTACGCGGTTCAGACCGTGTTTGGAACGGACGATAACGGCTTTACGCACATCGCCTTTCTTTACGCGGCCACGCGGAATGGCGTCTTTAATGGAAACAACGACGATATCGCCGATATTCGCCGTGCGGCGTTTGGAACCACCGAGAACTTTAATGCACTCCACGCGGCGCGCACCAGAGTTGTCGGCTACTTCCATATTTGATTGCATCTGGATCATGACTTAAATCCTTCTTCGCCTATTCTCTAACTCGTTATGCTTTCGCTTTTTTCGCGGCCGGTTTCTTTTCAGCCTTAGGGGCTGCGGCTGCTTTTTCTTTTTTCGGCGCTGCTGCCTTTGCAGGCGCCTTTTTTGCAGGAGCTGCTGCGGTTGGCACTTTCAGAGCGGGGCCTTGCTCTGCGCCGTCCTTTATCAGAACCCAGCTTTTACGCTTGGAAATCGGCGCGCATTCGATAATGCGCACTTTTTCGCCTTCTTTTGCGACATTGTTTTCATCGTGCGCGGCATATTTGTCCGTGCGTTTCAGGTATTTCTTGTAAACAGGATGCATGTAGCGGCGTTCGACGAGAACCGTGATGGTCTTGTCCATTTTGTCGCTAACAACCGTTCCTTCCAATACACGACGTGGCATTCTTCTATCTCCTTACGCCTTGGCGGATTTCTTTTTTGCCGGAGCTTTGGCGGATGCCTTTGCTTCGGTCTTTGCATTCATTTGCGTTTTGATGCGGGCGATATCGCGGCGCATCGCACGAAGGGAGGCCGTATTTTCCAGCTGACCCGCTGCGCGCTGCATGCGTGCGGCAAATTGGTCTTTACGTGCATCCATCAATGCTTTTTGCAGTTCATCCTGCGTTTTGCCTTTGAGGTCTTCGGCTTTCATCGTCATCACTCCTTATTCGCCGATACGGGCAACGAACTTCGTCGCCATCGGCAGTTTTGCAGCGGCCAGGGCCAGCGCTTCACGGGCAAGATCCTTGGATACGCCATCCAGTTCAAACAGGATACGGCCAGGTTTAACGCGGCAGACCCAGAATTCAGGAGACCCTTTACCAGACCCCATCCGGACTTCCAGAGGCTTCTTGGATACAGGAACATCCGGGAATACGCGGATCCAAACCTTGCCCTGGCGTTTCATGTGACGGGCGATGCAGCGGCGGGCCGCTTCGATTTGGCGCGCCGTGATACGCTCCGGCTTCATGGCTTTAAGGCCGAATGCGCCAAAAGACAGGTCGGAACCTCCCTTGGCATCGCCGTGGATACGGCCCTTGTGGGCCTTTCTGAATTTCGTTTTCTTTGGTTGCAACATTGTTTTAACTTCCGTTTCGACAATAAAAAAATTTCGCTCACATAGACTTGGAACCCCTTTGGGAAACAGTCTCTATATGGCTCAATCCGACTATCAAAGTCCGTGGATTTTTACAAATTCGCGCGGACTATATAGCCAATTTTTACGAATTACCAGTGTTATTTTGGGCCAAAAGTTAAATTTTTTGGCCCAAAATGGTCGCCCTTAGGCGTTTCTGTTTTGGCCGCCGGGCGCGATGTTATCGCCCATGCGTTTGTCGCGTGCCATTGGATCGTGGGCCATAATGTCGCCCTTGTAGATCCAGACCTTAACCCCGATGATCCCGTAGGTCGTCAGAGCTTCGGCAAAGCCGTAATCCAGGTCGGCGCGGAGTGTGTGCAGAGGCACGCGGCCTTCGCGGTACCATTCCGTACGGGCGATGTCCGTTCCGCCGAGACGGCCGGACACGTTGATACGGATACCCTGACCGCCCAAGCGCATCGTGCTTTGCACTGCGCGCTTCATGGCGCGGCGGAAGGAAACGCGGCGTTCCAGCTGCTGGCAGACGCCTTCGGCGACCAGCTGCGCATCGATTTCCGGCTTGCGAATTTCGATGATGTTCAGCGCGACTTCGGAACCTGCGCGTGCGGAAAGATCCTTGCGGAGCTTCTCAATATCCGCACCTTTTTTACCGATGATGACGCCCGGACGCGCCGTGTAAACGGCCACTTTCGTGTTTTTCGCGGCGCGCTCGATAACTACTTTGGAAATACCGGCGGCTTTGAGGCGTTCCTGCACGTATTTGCGCAGTTCAAGATCCTGAACCAGCTTGTCCGCGTATTTGCGGTCATCGAACCAGCGGGAATCCCATGTCCGGTTGATGCCGACGCGAAGACCGATTGGATTGACTTTTTGACCCATAGTATGGAGCTCCTATTCCTTGTCCTGCTTGGTTGTCGCTTTTTTGGCGGCTGGTTTTTTAGCAGCTGGTTTCTTTGCGGCTGCTTTTTCACCGGCTTCTTTTTTCGGTGCTGCTGCTTTCGGGGCAGCGGCTTTTTTCTTAGGTGCGGCTTTCGCTTCACCTTCACGGACGATGATCGTCAGACGTGAGAAATGCTTTTCGATCGGGGCTGCGCGTCCGCGAGCACGGGCAGAGAAGCGGCGCATTTTAACCGACTTGCCGACATAGGCTTCGGCCACTACCAGCTTGTCTACATCGAGATTGTGGTTGTTTTCTGCGTTGGCGACAGCGGATGCCAGCACTTTGCGAACATCCTGTGCAATACGGCGGTTGCTGAATTGCAGGTCCGTCAGCGCTTTGCCTGCGGCCTTGCCGCGGATCATCGCTGCAACCAGGTTCAGTTTGCCCGGGCTGGTGCGCAGAAACTTTGCCATTGCCATGGCTTCGTTATCCTTGACGCGTCTTTCGTTTGTTTCTTGTCCCATAATAGACCTCTATCCTTACTTCTTGGCCGCTGCGGCTTTTTTGTCTCCGCCGGAGTGACCTTTATATTCGCGCGTCGGCGAAAATTCACCGAGCTTGTGACCGATCATCTGGTCGGAAACCAGAACCGGAATGAATTTTTTGCCGTTGTGAACGCCGAACGTCAGACCAACCATCTGCGGCAGGATCGTCGAACGACGGGACCATGTCTGAATGATTGTGTTCTTGCCAGCCTGACGAGCCGCTTCCACCTTTTTGAGGAGGTGACGGTCGATAAACGGACCTTTCCAAAGTGAACGTGCCATACGTTAAGCTCCTTATTTCTTCTTACGACGGATAATGAATTGATCCGTCTTTTTGTTTTTACGTGTTTTCGCGCCCTTGGTCGGTTTACCCCATGGTGTAACAGGGTTACGGCCTCCGGATGTACGGCCTTCGCCGCCTCCGTGCGGGTGATCTACAGGGTTCATGGCAACACCGCGAACGACAGGGCGTTTGCCCTTCCAGCGTTGACGGCCTGCTTTACCGAAGTTCTGGTTCATGTGGTCTGGGTTGGAAACCGCGCCCACCGTCGCCATGCAGTCCTGCGGCACGACGCGAAGCTCGCCGGATGCCAGTTTAACCTGCGCATACCCTTGGTCGCGGCCAACCAGCTGTGCGTATGTTCCGGCGGAACGGCACATCTGGGCGCCTTTGCCGACGCGCATTTCGATATTGTGGATGATCGTACCGACAGGCATCGATTTCAACATCATTGCATTGCCAGGCTTAATGTCCGCCTTTTCAGCGGCGATGATTTTATCGCCGGCCTGCAGACGCTGAGGCGCCACGATATAGGCCTTTTCGCCATCGGCGTATTCGATCAAGGCGATGAACGCTGTGCGGTTCGGATCGTATTCCAGACGCACGACCGTTCCTTCGACATCGAACTTTTTACGCTTCCAGTCGATGATGCGGTAACGCTGCTTGTGACCGCCGCCGCGAGACCAGGATGTTACGCGGCCGAGGTTGTTGCGTCCGCCTGTTTTTCTTTTGCCTTCTGTCAGGCTCTTTTCCGGCGCGCCTTTGTGCAAAGCGTCCCGTTCGATCAGGATCAAGCCCCGTGTACCGGGTGTAATCGGTCTAAATTGTTTCAGTGCCATTGTCTTCTTTACCTTTCTCCATTATCGGCGGAGAGCCATATTTGTTTATCTTACAGACCTGTTCCAACGTCGATCGCCTGACCTTCTTCGAGGGTGACAATCGCTTTTTTTACATCGGAACGGAAAGCCTTGGTGCCTTTAAAGGTCTTTGTCTTACCTTTTTGGATCAGCGTGTTCACGCCTTTGACCTTGACTTTGAACAAAGCCTCAACAGCGGCTTTGATATCCGGTTTCGTTGCCTTCACAGGCACTTTGAACGTCACCTGGCCGTGCTCGGAACCTCTTGTGGATTTTTCCGTTACGACCGGGGATGCGATGATGCCATACATCCATTCGGCGACTTTTTTATCTTCTTTTTTCTTCGCAGCCATTGTCTTAGCCTTTCAGTCTTTCTGTGAGGTCGGCAACCGCATCTTTGGTCAATACCAATGTATCGCGACGCAGAATGTCATATACGTTTGCGCCTTGCACCGGCAGAACGTCAACCTTTGGCAGGTTGTTGGTCGCACGGGCGAAATTCGCATCGATTTCCTTGCCGCCGACGATCAGGGCAGAGTCAAAGCCCAGCGTTTCAAACGCCTTCGCCATTGCCTTTGTTTTGTGGTCTTTGGCGGCGAGCGCATCGACCACGATCAGCTTGCCTTCTTTTGCTTTAGAAGACAGGGCGGAACGCATCGCCATCTGGCGAATTTTCTTTGGCAGTTCGGTCGCGTGGCTGCGGACTTGCGGACCGTGCGCAACCTGACCGCCGCGGTCGATAACGCGCGTTCTGTCACCGGCACGGGCGGAACCTGTTCCTTTTTGTTTGAAAGGCTTCTTACCTGTGCGGGATACTTCCGAACGGCTTTGCGTTTTGTGCGTGCCTGCGCGGCGTTTTGCCAGCTGGTATGTCACCATCTGATGCAGAACGTCTGCGCGGATTTCAGCGCCAAAAACAGAGTCATCGAGCGTGATGTCGCCTGCGGCCTTATTATCAAGTGTTTTAACAGCGATCTTCATGACTATTCACCTTTTGCTTCTTCTGCTGCCGGTGCTTCTTCAGCTTGCGCTGCAGGAGCCGCTTTTGCAGATTTCGCGGATTGTTTCAGGCCTGCCGGGACAGGCGCATCTTTCGGGAAGGGCTTTTTCACGGCATCCGTGATCATCACCCAACCATTGTCCGGACCGGGAACGGAACCGGCGATCAGAACCAGATTGTCTTCCAGGTCAATGCCTGCGACTTTCAGGTTCTGCGTTGTGACTGTCTCGTGACCCAAATGACCGGCCATTTTCTTGTTCTTGAACACTTTACCTGGGTCCTGACGCTGACCTGTCGAACCGTGGGATCTGTGCGTAATGGAGTTACCGTGGCTTGCGCGGTGACCGGCAAAGTTCCAGCGCTTCATCGCACCGGCAAAACCTTTACCGATCGTGATACCCTGAACATCGACGAACTGTCCCGTAACGAAGTGCTCAGCGGACAGCTCAGCGCCAACTTCCAGGACATTTGCCGGATCGACGCGGAATTCCGCCATCTTTTGCTTCGGTTCAACTTTCGCGCCCGCGAACACGCCGCGCATCGCTTTGGATGTACGGCTTACTTTCGCATTGCCCGCGCCGAGTTGGACGGCGACATAGCCATTCTTCTCTTCGCTGCGAACACCAACAACCTGGCAGTTGTCGATCTTCAGCACAGTGACGGGAACCTGCTGACCGTCTTCCGTGAAGATCCGGGTCATTCCCTCTTTTCGTGCGATAACGCCTGTTCTCATTGTCTTCTTCCTTACCTTATGGCCCTTCTACTTACGCAGCCGCGCCAATTTTAATTTCTACGTCCACGCCCGCAGCTAGGTCGAGTTTCATCAGAGCATCCACCGTTTGCGGTGTTGGATCGACGATATCGACGAGGCGACGGTGTGCGCGCATTTCGAACTGCTCTTGTGATTTCTTGTCAACGTGCGGAGAGCTGTTGACGGAGAAATACTTGATGTTCGTCGGCAGCGGAATGGGTCCGCGTACCTGCGCACCCGTGCGTTTCGCCGTATTGACGATTTCGAGCGTGGAAGCGTCGAGCACGCGGTGATCGTACGCTTTCAATCTGATGCGGATAACTTGGTTGTCCATTTTCGCTTGCCTTCTTCTTTCTCTTAATTAAGCCAAAATTTTAGCGACGACGCCAGCGCCGACGGTTCTGCCGCCTTCGCGGATAGCGAAGCGAAGACCTTCGTTCATCGCGATCGGCGCGATCAGGTTCACCGTCATCTTCACGTTGTCACCAGGCATCACCATCT
>CAUJHN010000014.1 GCA_963204825.1 Pseudomonadota bacterium | reverse complement strand
TCTGGGTGCTCATGGGCCCGGAAGTTACGCAAATCCGCCCAAAAGGGCAAGCTGGAAGTTAGCGGATGCCGAGGCCTGGCGGGGGAACGGGTCTCCAGTCCGCGGTGCAGGCGGGCGGCGCGCTGGGCAGGGGGGATAAGTTCATCGAAAGGACCCTGCCTGTTACAGAACCGTTGGCCCGGGAGGTTAAAGTCACGTTGGAGAAGGGGCCTTCCCTGCCATCGACACGCAGGCATGAATGCGGCCAGATATGATATTGTAACCCGTTCGATGCATGGAGAATAGGTTCCTGTCCTATGGCTACGGTATAAAACCGGGTTTGGGGAAGCGCGGATGTCGAGGCTGTTTGAGCGGGCGCTTCGAAACAATTTCTGGCGGTCATATCCGCAGGTGCCGGACGCAAATCCTGATCAAACATCCAGCCGCTGCGGTTTTCACCGTTTGGCTTGTGAATGGTTACGCGGCTGTACCCGCCGAAAGCGGTGCGGGGCGCTTCAAAAGGATGCACGCAGGAACCATTGGGAACGGTGCTGGTAACGTCTGCATAGCCACTGGGAGCGTTGCGCACATTCGCTTCTCTCGCGGCGACAATATAAAAAGGCGCGCGGGCGAAATTTGGTGCCAGCGGTTGCGGCTGCACGGCGGCCGCTGTCGTTGCCGTTCTTTGCGGGGCGGGGCCTGCCGCGGTTTTGGCTTTGCATCCTTTGTGGCCGGGAATCCTGTCTTCCAGCGCGGTGATGTCAACCAAACCAAAATGTGTTTCGTTCGGTGCGAAAGCGCGGACATAGACATGACCGTTTATAATCCGGGACGCATCATCCACTTCAACGCATGATCCTGCCTTGATGTGAAAGCGCGTGGAATATGCGGCGTCTGGCGCTTTGGCCATACCGGTATCGAACAGCACAAAGCGTTGCGTCGGCGGCGGAAGAGGAGAAGGGGCGGGCGGAAGTTGCGCGGAAGCCTTGTCCGCATTCACGGACATGAACAAGCCGGTCAAACCCGCCATCAATTTTCCAAGCTTTATAACCATGCGGCATCATACATCATTGACATTATGAAAACAATGAAAAAGGCCCTGCCATCGTCCGGGCCTTTTTTAATATACATGGTTTACGCAATTCTATGCGGTTACGCGATCGATGGCGCCGCGGCGGCTTGCCTTGGAATGAATGGGGATTGGCCGTTTGCCTCTGGCGCAGCTGTTGGTGCCTCATACGGTCTATCAAGCGCAGACCGGAAGGCAGTGACGGCTACTTTTTGACCCTCTATACCTGTTGCTTTTGCATCAACACGTCCAACGCCTGTCTGTCCGCCAACCAGTTCTGAAACCTGTGTGCGCCCTTGAATAGGAACATCCGGCGTAGCAGCAGGCGTGACCTGAGACGTTTGTCCTGGGGTGGGTGACGCGCCTTCGCGTGCGGCATGCATTTCCCTCTGGCCATACGCGGCGAGTTTTGGAGAGTAATGGTTGAAGAAATCTATAAAGGGTCTGAAAAAACTTTTTAAATTGTTGGGGTCCATCATGCCGGCAAACATACCACCCAAACCGGATATAAGTCCTGCAACCATGTTGCCTGATTGACCTGGCATTTTACCCAGAGAAGTTTCCATCCCTTTCAGCATACGACGTGTGAAGCTGCGAATGCCGCCGGACGGGTCGTCCATAAAGCTTGCCAAGGCTTCTCTTTGGCCTTGTCTTTCAATGTCCGTTGTGTTGATGCCGCCTTCACGTGCGACCGCTAAAAAGGCCTGGCCTTTGCCCATGTCGCCCGGATTTTGTGATGCATCCATGGCGGCGGTAACGAAACGGCCGGCATAATCCATACCAACTTCTTTTGTTCCGACGCGGTGAAGCATTTGCGCAACAAGATCGCGTTTAACCGGGTCTTTCATCATCTCTTCAAACTTGGATGCGTCAAGACCGCCTTGTCCGTTTTGTCCGGCCAGAATATTTTGCAGACCTGTAACAGCGTTTTGCCCTTCATCCTTTAGAAGAGCATTAAGGCCTGCTTTTAAATCCGGATGTGCGCGAATGACATCAACAAATTTACGGCCATTCGGATTTTCGCTACCCATGAACGCTTCGAATGCCTTCAGGTTGGTATCGATATCGGCAGCCTTGATTGTGGCATCAAAGTCGGGAAGAAATCCCCATAATTGTGTTCGATAAACGCCCGCCTGCTTGTAAACTTCCAAAGCTTTAGAAGAATGCTGATTAAAAGAGTTTCTGGCACTGGGTGCGCCAGGGCGCTGCGCAGGAGCAGCTGCAGCAGGGGCTGTCGGAGCGGGTAGTGGTGTGTCTATTCCTTCGATCATTGGTCTTCTATATGCCCTTTAAAACTCTATGCCTTTATTCTACGGAATCGCGTGGTTCAATTGCAAATTTGCGTACGGAAGTCTTATTTTTATTATATATATCAAATGCTTACGTATAATTAACGGATTGTGAGCATTTGGCCGAAAAATCATCCTTTTTCCACCCAGGAAAAAGGCCGCTTGATGCGGCCTTTTTGGAAATTATGGTGTAACGCGCATGCCTGGGGCAGGAGGACGTACTGCTGCACGTGCAGCGGCTGCCGCGGGAGCTGCTGTTGCTGCAGAAGTTGTCGCTGCATTCCAGCTGAAAACACTTCCAAGAGTTCTTGCAGCCCAACCAGCTGCTTGTAATCCTTTGACAGCAAAGCCACCAACCAACACAGGCACACCTACGTTTGCAGTTTGCGCCCATGCTCCCTTCAGATCAGGTGCGCCGCCAGCATATTCTTGCATGGCATAGGTAACGCCTTCTGCCATATCTTGAGACCATTTTGTAGAATAGTCCGTTTGCACGTTTCCTATATCAAGGAAATTTGTCGCTGTTGTCACGGTATCCACGGCCTGACCTGCCAGCCAAGCAAAGGTGGTGGATAATCCCAACCCGGCAGCTTTTGCATTGTTGGCGGCTGCGGGACGTATTACATCCCAATTGGCCCTGTAACCATCCGGGGTTTCTTTCAGCAACGATTTCGCCCCATCAATAAGGTCGCCTCCCCACGCGAGCGGGTCTTGCAAAAGAGACACGCCGGCGGCAGGTGTTGTGGTGGCCGTCGTTGCTGCAGCGGCTGTTGTAGACGGTGCAACTGCAGATGGGGTTATGTGTGCAGTTGTTGGATCTATTGTGGCGCCTGTTATTGGATCTATCAGAGGTGCTGCTGTTGCAGCTCCAGGCGCTGTGATCGCTGTAGGTGTTACAGCTGTGGTTGACGTTGTTCCGCCTGCCCCAGTCGGAGCTGGAGCGCCAGCTCCTTGATGGTTAGATAAGGCATAACCAGCTGTTCCTAATGCACCAGCTACAAGGGCAGCGCGGCCCAAAGACGTTCCACCAAGAAGGCCACCAGCAGCTCTGCCTGCTCCGGAACTAAATAATCCACCTACAAGATTTTTTAAGGCTGCAAGACCGAGAAGACTGCCTCCGGCAACCACGGCGGCTCCGCCTGGGTTGTCTCGGACCCTCTGGGCGATATCTTCGGCGACAGGCGTTACGGCTGCAGTGGCATCTCTTGTGGCACCGGCTACAGCTGTGCCAGCATCAGCAGCGGCTTGTTGGCCGCGGGCAATCAATGCATCACCAGATGGCGTTCTCGTTGTAGGGAACACATCGCCTTGTTTGAAGCGAACGGCTTGTTCGTTCATTTCTTTAATCTTACCTTCAAACATGGTTTGAATAGATTTACCCATGCCTTCAAGGCCAGGGATGGCGCTTATCAAGGCTCCAATAGCACCTATAAAGCCGTATACCTTAGCCATCCCACCATAGTAAGAATCGATTGTACTGTTTCTTGCCTGTTCAATACTTGTGGCTTCAATAACTTTTTTGGAAATACGGTGATACCACCGAGAGAGCCAACCGCCTTGACCATCATCAGTGAGTTCTTCAGCGGCAACGCCCCCGGCAGCAGCCAAACCACCAATACCTAACAGCTTGCCTGCTAATCCACTCAATTTCGTAAGCGCTGTGCCAAACATTCTCTACTCCTCCACCGCCCCTCAAAATCACTTAACATATGGCGGTTCTAAATTAACTTACCCCTAAGATACCAAATTCGATTCAATGATCTCAAATCGGTGTTAAATATCCTTTAAATTCTAATGACTTAGGTCGTTTTGCCGTTTTTGCCGTTTTTTCAAAAACTGATTCCAGGGCCATGCATAACCCTAACAAATCCGCGGGTTTGAGGGCAAATTTGCCCTCCCGCAGACTTTGGGATTAAAAATACAATAAAATCAGTAGGTTAGTGTTTGAAGTGGCGCATGCCGGTGAAGACCATGGCGAGGCCTTTTTCGTCCGCCGCGGCGATGACATCCGCATCCTTGATGGACCCGCCGGGCTGGATCACCGCGGTCACCCCGGCCTCCGCCGCGGCCAAAAGCCCGTCGGGGAAGGGGAAAAAGGCATCGGAGGCCACGACCATGGGTGCGCCTGCAGCGGGTTTCAGGCCATATTCCGCCATGCGCATGGCGGCGATACGGGAGGAATCGAGGCGGTTCATCTGCCCCGCGCCGATGCCCGTGGTCACGCCGTCCCTGGCGTAGACGATGGCGTTGGATTTCACGTGCTTACAGACCTTGAACGCGAAAAGCATATCGGCGATTTCCTGTTTGCTCGGCGCGCGTTTCGTGACGACCTTTAGTTGGCTTTCGGTGACTATTCCGTTATCCGCGTCCTGTACCAGCAAGCCGCCCGCGACGGGTTTATATGTGGGGCGGGCGAGTGTGATGTTCGGAAGGCCCCCGGCCTTTAGCACGCGCACGTTTTTCTTGGGGGCCAGGATTTCGAGCGCAGCGGGGTCAATATCAGGCGCGATAATGACTTCGCAGAAAATTTCGATTATTTTATTTGCTGCTTCTGCATCCAGTTTGCGGTTGAGAGCAATGATGCCGCCGAACGCGGAGACAGGATCGCATTTCAAGGCCTTTTCATAGGCATCGAGCATGTTTTCGCCCAATGCAACACCGCAAGGGTTTGCGTGTTTGATGATGGCAACGGCAGGTGCATCGAATTCCGCGACAAGCTCATAGGCCGCGTCCGTATCATTTATATTATTGTAGGAAAGCTCTTTTCCTTGCAGCACCTGTGCAGATGTCACGCCGGGACGCTGTTCAGTGGTGGCATAGAGTGCCGCGCGTTGATGCGGGTTTTCGCCATACCGTAAAGATTGTTTCATTGTTCCGGCGAATGCGACCTGACGCGGGAATTCATCATCCTGTCCGGCAAACCACCCGGAGATGGCGGAATCATAGGCCGCCGTGTGCGCGTAGGCGCGGGCGGCGAGTTTTTTTCGCAGGTTGAAATTCGTCGCGCCGTTGTTCTCTGCCATTTCTTCCAGAACGGATTCATAATCCGCAGGGTCCGTAACTATGGCGACGAAGGCATGGTTTTTCGCGGCGGAACGCACCATGGCCGGGCCGCCGATATCGATGTTTTCAATACAGGTGTCGTAATCCGCGCCTTTTTCCACCGTTTGCGTGAAAGGGTAGAGGTTGACAACAACAAGATCTATATCGCCGATATTGTGTTGCTCCTGCGCCTTTTTATGTTCGGCGTTATCACGCACGGAGAGGATGCCGCCATGGACTTTCGGGTGCAGCGTTTTAACGCGCCCGTCCATCATTTCGGGAAAGCCTGTGTGTTCAGAAACGTCTTTTACAGTCAGGCCTGCATCTTTTAAAGCCTTTGACGTGCCGCCCGTGGAAAGCAATTCCACGCCATATTTCGAAAGCCCTCTTGCAAAATCAACCAGCCCGGTTTTATCGGACACGGAAAGCAGGGCGCGTTTAATTTTCACGGGGGCGGATGCAGGCATGGCGGAATCTTTTGGCTTCGAGTTTGTCATAGAAGGATATATAGACAAAACCAACGAAGTTGCAAGATTTTCCGCGCGTTAGGCGGTTTTGACCTGTACGGGGGCGATGGTCGTGCAGGCGGGTTTAATATAAACGCCGCGGGTGTTTTCCATGAGTTTGAAAGCATCCGTAATTCCGAGCACGGTTTCTGCGCCGCCAAGGAAAAGGAATCCGTCATCGGGCATGAGCGTGGTCATGTTTTCCATGATTTTCTTTTTCATTTCGCGATCAAAATAAATAAGCACATTGCGACAAAAAATGACATCAAATCTGCCAAGAGGCGCCATAGGATCCAGCAGGTTGAAGTATTTATAGGTCACCATGGATTTTATTTCATTTTTGAGCGCCCATCGGTCGCCCTTTTGTTCGAAATACTTCATGAGCATTTGAATGGGCAGGCCGCGCTGTACTTCGAACTGGCTGTATTCGCCTTTTTTTGCGGTTTCCAGTACTTCGGTGGAAATGTCGGTCGCGACGATTTCAAAATTCCATCCTGCCAGTTTTGCGCCTTCTTCTTTTAAAAGCATGGCAAGCGAGTAGGGTTCTTGTCCCGTTGAGCTGGCGGCGCACCAGATACGAACACGTTTTAGGGATGACCGGGCCTTTAAAAGATGGGGCAGGGTAATTTCACGGAACTGTTCAAACGGTTTCATGTCACGAAAGAACGACGTTTCATTCGTCGTCATCGCTTCGATAATATCTTTGACCAGCTCCGGTTTCGGGATGCCGCGCAAAGCCGTCGACATGGATTCCAATGTCGCAAACCCATGCTTTCTGGCAACGGGCGTCAAACGTGAATCCAGGAGATAGGATTTGTCCGGCGTTAACGTTAACCCGGATTTCTCCTTTAAAAGCGCCTGGTATAAATCAAAATCACTGATACGCATTCATCATACTTTCCCAAAAGCCTGTCTTACATATGGCCCGATTTCCTGTAAAGGAAGAACGGCCGTGCATAATCCGTTTGACGCGACGGCGCCCGGCATGCCCCACACGACGCTGGTTTCCTGGTCCTGCGCTATCACGCGCCCGCCGCCCTCGACTACCTGTTTGCAGCCCGGCAAGCCATCAGCCCCCATGCCTGTCAAAATGACGGTGAGGATTTTGGGCCCCCAAACGGAAATCGCGCTCCTGAGCATGGGATCGACAGAGGGTTTGCAAAAATTTTCCGGCGGCCCTTCGTTTAATACAATTTGAATTTGTCCGTCTTTTCTTGCGAAGGTCATGTGAAATCCGCCCGGCGCCACGTAAACTTTTCCGTTCTCAACAACCATGCCTGTTTCACCTTCGACGGCAGTAACGGATGTGTGTTGTGTAATATGCTGCGCCAGAATCCGCGTGAATGTGGCGGGCATATGTTGCGTTAAAATAATGGGCACATTGAAGTTTTGAAAGCTGGCGATCACTTTGAATAAGGCCTGCGGTCCGCCTGTGGAAGATCCGATGGCCAGGAGATTGGGGCGGAAAAGTTCTCCGGGCATATGCTTGCGTAACTCAAACGCAGTTTTTTGTTTGGGCGCGGCATTCTGCCCGCCTGCGAATGTACCGGATGTAACGGGCGCAGCGGGAGATACTGGGCGTTTTAGCGAGTCCGCATCCTTGCGGCGGCCCAGCGCCTTCACGACGCGAAGGAGTTCGTCTTTAAAATCGCCGGCGGCGTAAATATCGCTGCTGTTGGATGGTTTGGCGATGCATTCTGTCGCGCCCAGATGGAGGGCCTTCATAGTGATTTCAGCGTTGCGCACGCTTAATGTCGAACACATGACAACCCGCACGCCGGGGGATGCCGCAAGAATTTTGGGCAGGGCTGTGATGCCATCCATTACCGGCATTTCAATATCGAGCAGGACGATATCTGGGTGATGGTGCGCCGTAGATGTCACGCCCTGTTCCCCGTTCACAAGAGAGGCCACAACCTTTATTTCCGGATCGCTTTGCAGGATACGGCTGATGAAGCCGCGAACAACCGCAGAATCATCAACCAGCATTACATGGATTTGATTTTGTTCGGCGGTACCAGATGTGGAGGGAGGAAGAGACATAGATGAACCCTATATGCGGCGTTTACAGCAGGCCAATTTGAGAAAATTTCGATTCAATAATCTCAGAATCGAATGGTTTCATAATATATTCATTTGCCCCGGCATTCATGGCGCGTTGTATGTGCGCCAAATCATTTTCCGTCGTGCAGAAAATAACTTTGGGGCCATTGCCATTTGGCATCTGACGCAGCTTTTCAAGAAATTCTATACCGCTCATGACCGGCATATTCCAATCAAGCAAAATGGCATCGGGCATGGTTTTTGCGCAATATTCATACGCCTTTTGGCCGTCTTCTGCCTCTTCGCAGGCAAAACCCAGATCTTCGACTATGCGGCGCGCAACTTTTCGGACCACGCGGCTATCATCGACGACTAAACATGAGGGCATAACTATTTACTCCTATTACCAAGCTACTTTTCAATTTCTTCTAGAAGTTTTGGAACGTCCAATACCACGAGGAGTTTGTCTTTCAGTCTGTATATCCCCTGGCAGACGCCGCGCCATTGCTGATCCAGCGTTGAAATATTACTTTCGTAATCAAGGGGTGAGAGAGTCATGACATCCCCAACCTTATCAATCATAAGGCTGTAAAGTTCATTCTGGTTCTCAACGACAACACTCATGGCCTGGCCGTTCGTTTTTTCCAGTTTCGGAAGACCAAGGCAGGCCCGCACATCGATTGCCGTCACAATACGCCCGCGAAGATTGAGTGATCCTGCTATGGCAGCGGGGGCAAGAGGGACTTTCGTCACTTTTTGCTCTCCCAAAACGTCTTGCACTTGAAGGATAGGAATGCCGAAAATCTGATCTGCGATCGTGATTGTTAAGTAATCGCGTGTGATTCCAGCATTTTTTTCCAGGGAGGCTGCCGCGCTCATTGCGTACCTCCTGCCGATCTTACGTTTGCCGCCTGGCTTTGGTTTGCAACCAACGCCTCGCTTAGGGTCGAAAGAAGAGTGTCGCGGTCAAATTTGGCGATGTATCTTGAAAATCCCACATCCAGCCCATGGTTTATGTCCTGCTGTGTGGCATGCGATGTTAATGCCACCATGGGTGTGTTTTTCCAACGGCTGTTTTCTTCGCGCACTTTTTGCGCGAATTCAAATCCATTCATCTTCGGCATTTCTATGTCTGAAACGATGATATCGAAGTTTTCGCCTGTTTCACGCATTTCAAGCGCATCAAGCGGACTTTCAAGCGTGGTTACATTGTATCCAGCAACTTTTAAAAGAGGTGTAAGCATATTGCGGAAGAACGGGGAGTCGTCCACCAATAATACACGGCGTCCGGAAGTTGATTCCTGCCCAAAGGCTTCATCGCCATGCCGTTTGAACCAGTTTTTATTCGAGGATTTTATGTAGTGGCCAATATCCACGACGTCCGTTGCCTTGCCCCCTATAATTGCACTGCCGACGATTCCTTTTGAATCGGCGGCTACCTGGACGTTCACTATCTCTTCTGTAATGTCGACGATCTCCGTGACGACAAGCCCCATGGTGCTTGTTTCGTCGGCAAAGACGAGGACGGGCTTTTTCGGAGAATCGTACATGTCGACGGTTTCATCAAACGGCAGAAGCGGCATCAGTTGCCCCCGGTATTGGATCATATGACGGCCGCTTGAGTTTTCGATGTTTTTCGTTTCGATTTCTTCAAGACGCGCAACGAGCGAAAGCGGGACGGCTTTCGGTGCATTGTCGCCGGTATTGAATAAAAGAAGCGAGGTCTTCTGCTTCATATTTTCTATTTTCTGATCCGTCTTGTCTGGCGGCGCTTCCGCTGCATCTGCGCCGCCGGCCGCCTTGGCTATGCCGTTCGGATCCAGGATCATGATAACGCTTCCATCGCCGAGGATGGTGTTGCCGGAGAAGATATCAAGATCTTTAATAACTCGTGATACAGGTTTGACCACGATTTCTTCCGTGTCGAACACGCGGTCAACGATCAGCCCGAATTGATACGTTCCTATCTGGGCAACGATGATGTAGCGGCTGCCGGTATCACCGCCATCGTCTGCGCCAAGATTGAGCATGCCCTTAAGGGACACAAGAGGGAGAAGCTGATCTCGCAGACGGAAGAATGGTGTGCCGTGAACCGTTTCAATCTTAACCTGCGATTTTGCTGACGCCATCACAAGCTCACGGACGGCAAGCTGGGGAATTGCGAATCTTTCTCCGCCGGCTTCGACGATCAAGGCGGAAACAATGGCCAGTGTTAATGGAATCTTGATGAGGAATGTCGAACCTTTTCCTTCTACCGATTTCAAAACTATGGAACCGCCGATTTTTTCAATATTGGTGCGTACGACATCCATTCCCACGCCACGGCCTGAAACGGATGTGACCTTCTCCGCCGTCGAAAAGCCGGCCTTGAAAATATACTGCTGGATGGTGGAGTCTGACATGGACGCAACTTCTTCGGCGGTTGCCAGTCCATTCTTGATTATTTTGTCTTTGATCTTGGCAAGGGGAAGGCCTTTTCCATCATCGGTGATCTCAATAATAATATGCCCGCCTTCATGATAGGCATTAAGCCGGATGCGGCCCGTTTCCGATTTGCCGGCCTTGATACGGTCTGCAGGCATTTCCACGCCATGGTCAGCGGAGTTGCGGACCATGTGGGTGAGGGGATCTTTGATCATGTCCAGGATCTGGCGGTCGAGTTCCGTTTCCGCGCCCAGCATTTCAAGATCGATCTTTTTGCCAAGCTCCATGGAAAGGTCACGTATAATGCGAGGCAGTTTGGACCATGCATTGCCGATAGGCTGCATTCGGGTTTTCATTACGCCTTCCTGTAGTTCGGAGACGACATGGTTCAGGCGTTGCAGAGGGGCTGCGAATTCCGTGTCTTTTTGCGCGCGCAAAATTTGCAGAAGCTGGTTTCTTGTTAAAACCAGCTCTGAAACCAGCGTCATCAGGTTTTCGAGGACGTCTACATTGACGCGCAGTGATTGTTCTGCAAGCGAGCCGCCTGCAGCTTTTGCCCCATGGTCATCGCCGCCAGCCGCGGGTTTTGCGGGGGGTGGCGGCGCCATTTCCTGTTTTATCGTCTCTGGCGCGGGATCGTTTTCCGGTACGCCGACGATTGTGTGAAATTGGTCCGGAGAGAGTACGGGGGTAGCATCGAATAAAGCCTGCAATGGATCAACGGCTGCAGCGCTTCCGGATGATGCGGGCGCAGACGCCGGGGAGGCGCTGTTTCCTTGATTGCCGTCGCGCCCTTCGTAAACGGCGTCGAGTTTTTCTATTAGTTCTGAATCGTCTCCTTGCGGTTCTGAACCGGTTTCTTCCAGGCCGGCGACAATTTGTTTAATGCGGTCAAAGGATTCAAAAATAAGTGTGACGTAGGCCGGCGTTACAAGAAGATCGCCATCGCGGAAGCGGCCCATAACGTTTTCGGCGCGGTGCGCTACTGTTTCGAGGCGCGGCAAGCCAAGAAAGCCGCACGTTCCTTTGATCGTATGCATTAAACGAAAAATGCCGGAAATTAATTCTTTATCGTTTGGGTTTTGTTCAAGCCGGACCATATCCAGGTCCAGCGCGCCCAGACTTTCATTTGTTTCTGTTAAAAATTCGACTATTAAATCGTCCATATATTCCCCGCCATGCGCCATATGCGCATACGAAAAGATCAAAATTCAGAAAAAACGCCGGATACTTAAGATGACACAAGTTGATTAATGGGGTGTTACACTTGCCTCATTCTACCGCAGGAAAAAATAAAGAAAAGCACCAAGTCATACGCGCATACACAGCGATGAGGCTAGGCGGCCACTTCGGGGGGCGGGCAATTGATGGCAAATGTCACCCGGTCTTCTCGCTTATCCTTTATGGATATAGAGAATCCGTAATGTTCCGCGATTACCGAAAGGGCGTAAGGGTGAACAAGGCGCGGGTCAAGGTCTTCGGCGCAAAGCGATTGTTTTAGCGCGGCTTCTACATTGTCCCGCAGCAGGATTGTGTCGCCTTCGGCTATGACGAGAGTTTGATTGCCTTCTCCGGGCCGGACAGAGATGTATCCGCCTTTTACAAGGCATTCCATCGCCAGCATCATGCCCCCCATCAAGATTTTGCAGAAAGCGGGGGGTAAAGGTTTAGGGCCAAGATTGCCATAGGGATCCCATGTCTGGCTGATTTTACCTTCTGAACCGATCAGTTGTGAGAAGGCTTTTTGAACGTCTTCGGGTTTGATATTCGGATCGCGCCCGCCAGAGCCGTAAGCAAGGCGGAATGCCATCAATTTTGCCGAAGCCATTGTGGCGCTGTGGCCAATCAAATCGAGCGCGTCTTTGCGCTGCGCAGGGTCGTCGCTGACTTCTTCCATGAATTCAACGCCGTTGTTAATGGCGCCGACGGGGGAGACGAGATCGTGGCAGATGCGGGAAGCGAGAAGTTCTATCACCGAGGCGGATTTGGCTTTCGCGGTTTCCGGCGTTGTGGCGGTTTGTGGTGTGGGCGAGGTCATATTGGTCCTTGGTTTAACGGTCATTCGGGCGGGGCCCAATGGGATGACAGTTAGTGTGAAGGACTATCTGAATTTGTCCAGAATTTTTCGGACGTCGTCCGAGATTTCCGGATCTGCGAGGCCATAGGCTATGTTCGCTTCAATAAAGCCGAGACGGGAGCCGCAGTCATAATCCTTGCCTTCGAAAACAATGCCGTTGAAGGGCTGCGTGCCGATCAATTTCGCCATCGCGTCGGTTAATTGGATTTCGCCGCCTGCGCCCGTTTCAAATGTATCCAGATAATCAAATACTTCCGGCTGGAGGATATAGCGGCCCGTGATAGAGAGGTTGGAAGGGGCCTTTTCTGGTTTAGGTTTTTCTACCATTCCTTTGATTTCGTATATATTTTTGTCGATGTTGCCGGGCGCGATGATTCCGTATTTATTGGTTTCGGATTTTGGCACTTCGTTGAGGGCGATCATATTGCCGCCGACCTTATTGTAAGCATCCACCATCTGGGCAAGGCAGCTTTTGGTTTTTGTCGCGATAACGACATCGGGCAAAATGATGGCGAACGGCTCGCGGCCCACCAGTTCTTTTGCGCACCAGACGGCATGGCCAAGACCGAGCGGTTCGTTCTGATAGGTCGTTTTTAGCTTTCCGGCCGCTATATTCGTGGGCCGAAGTTTTGCGAGAAGTTCTTTCTTGCCACGCTTTTCGAGCACTGTTTCCAGCTCAGGAATAATATCAAAGTGACGCTTTAAAGTTTCTTTGGAAGGGCTTGTTACAAAAATAAATTCTTCAATGCCGGCGTCGCGTGCTTCTTCAACGACATGCTGGATCAATGGCTTTTCACCGACCGTGAGCATTTCCTTCGGGATCGCCTTGGTGGCGGGGAGAAAACGTGTGCCGAGCCCTGCGACAGGAAAAACAGCTTTGCGGACGGGTTTGAAAGTCATGGCCTTTTGTGCCTCGGGGCATGCCGAAAAGCAAGCGATTTAACTGTTCGTTCCATTTAGTAGCAAGTCCCTAGCCGCATTGATCTTTTTGGCAAGCCAGTCGGAGCCGGACTGGTCGGGATGGACTTTCTTCATCAGGCGCAAATGGGCTTCCCTGATATCTTCCGCGCTGGCGCCTTCTTCGAGGCCGAGTATGTCATAGGCTTCTTTCCTGTCAGTCGGCAGGTTATGATTTTCGGCCAGTTTCCTGCTTCTTATGTAAGACACGCCAAGCGGCCACAGGGCGGCGAGAATGGCGAGCGCCACGGGCAGGCGACCTGTCACCGCCAGGAAAAGCGAGGCTATCCCGACTCCGACCGCAGCGACGGACAAGAAGAGCGATTTGATCTGATGCGGGGAGGCTTTCAGGAAAAAGCGGTAAAATCCGAAAACCGCGAACATCAGGCCGACGAGGAGAAGAATATAAGGCATGGCCAGATTATAGCTGTTTCTTGCGCCGCTGTCATTGCAGGCGTGGGCGAAGCCTAGTAGGATTTTCCCATGAATACGGCACAGAAACTGGCGGCCCTGCGCGGGCTTTTGGAAAAGGAAGGCGTGGAAGGGTTTATCGTCCCCCGCGCGGATGAATATCAGGGGGAATATGTCCCGGAGTGTGCGGACCGCCTGCGCTGGATTTCGGGGTTTACCGGTTCGGCGGGGATTGCGATTGTGTTGAGGAACAAGGCGGCAGTGCTGAGCGATGGGCGGTATACGATTCAATTAAGGCAGCAGGTGGACGCGGCTCTGTTTGAAACGGGGGATAGCACCGTGACATCCGCCGCGCTGTGGATCTCTGCGAATGCGCCGGGCGCTGTGATCGGATACGATCCGAAGCTGCACACGCCGCGCGAGGTGAAGGCCCTTACGGACAAAGGCGTTGCGCTGAAACCCTTGTCTTACAATCCGTTGGACGCGGTATGGAAAGACAGGCCCGCCGCACCGTCCGCGAGAGTGGAGCCGTTCCCGCTGTCTTACGCCGGCGCGCCCGCACAAGAGAAGCTGGATGCGGTTGCCTCTGTCTTGAAGGACAAGAAACTGGACGCGGCCATTATCGCGTTGCCGGATTCCATCGCATGGCTTTTGAATATCCGTTCCAGCGATATCCCGCATATCCCCGTGGCGCTGTCTTATGCGATAGCGCGGAGCGATGGGACGCTGGACTGGTTTATCGATGCAGGGCGTGTGCCAGAAGGCGTGCGCCAATCGTTTGGCAATCGTGTTTCCATTCTACCGCCGCAGGAAGTGGAAGCTTCCATCGCCGTGCTGAAAGGCCGTAAGGTTCTGGTCGATGAGCGGCGTACGTCTATGTGGTTCATCGATCTGATGATGCGTCATGGTATTGAGCATGTGGACCTGAAAGATCCGGTCATTGCCCTGAAGGCCCGCAAGAATGAGACGGAGCAAGCATCCATGCGCAGGGCGCATATACGCGATGGCGTTGCTATTGTCCGCCTTCTTAAGTGGCTGTCCGAAGAGGGCGCGAGCGGCAAGCATACGGAACTTGGCGTCGAAGAGAAGCTGATCGAGCTTCGAAAGATGGCGCCGGAGTTCCGCGATACGAGTTTCGATACGATTTCGGGGTATGGACCGAACGGCGCTATCGTGCATTACCGGGCCACCGTGGAGACGAACAAGACGCTGGAGAAAGGGAGTCTTCTTCTCCTCGATTCCGGGGCGCAGTATGAATACGGCACCACGGATATCACACGCACGGTGGCGATTGGAAAGCCGACGAAGGAAATGAAAGAGCATTTCACGCTGGTGTTAAAAGCGCATATCGCCGTGGCGACGGCGCGCTATCCGGCGGGGACAACGGGGGCGCAGATTGATGCGCTCGCCCGCGCGCCCTTGTGGAAGCATGATCTGGATTATGCGCACGGCACGGGCCATGGCGTTGGATGTTATCTGAGCGTCCATGAAGAGGCGGCGAGCTTGTCGCCACGCGGCATTGATGCGGTGGAAGAAGGGATGATTTTATCCAACGAGCCGGGGTATTATAAGGAAGGCGCGTATGGCATCCGCATCGAAAACCTGCTTTTGGTCAGTGATGACGGCGTCAATGAAAACGGCAGGAAAATGCTTTCCTTCGAAACACTGACCTTCGCACCGTTTGATAAAACGCTCATTATCGAAGACATGCTGACGAAGGAAGAGGCGGCGTGGTTGAAGGCGTATCATAAAGAGGTCTTCGATAGGCTGTCGCCGCTGCTGGAGAAGGACGAACGGAAGTGGCTGAAAAGCGCCTGCCGTTAGCGTTTGTCTAGTTCGTTCCGCGCGAATTTTTTCAGGAAGCGGGATTTCCCTTTTAAATCAGTGAGGGTATTTTCCCGAATCTGGGATCACTTAGTTCGTTTGTCGGTTTTTTTTAAGGAGGATCGCCTGTATTTGTTTTGCCGGCGCGCAAAAGCGAATGGGATAGCCCCAAGCGTTCAATTGTCATGCACAGCGTAGCAGAAGAGGGGATATTCTGTAAAGGAAAATATTCCTTTTATGTTGACGGTGTCATGCAGTCCAAAAAGCAAAACCGCCCGGGAAGGGGCGGTTTTTTTTTAGATATTGAAAAGGTTGTTAAACCCTATTCGCGTTCTTTCTTCTTACGCTCTACCTTGCGCCAGCGGCGGACGGCTTCGGACTTTTCACGTTTCTTCTTTTCAGAAGGTTTTTCAAAGTCGCGGCGCAGTTTCATTTCACGGAAGATGCCTTCACGCTGCATCTTCTTTTTCAGAACACGCAGGGCCTGGTCGACATTGTTATCGCGAACGGTTACTGTAACCAAATCAAATCACCTCTTTCCCATTGGATTTTTACGCGTAAAATCATATAAGTAGGCTGTTTCTTAACGGCTATCGTCCAGAAAAGCAAGTCCCATGACATACGGATATTCTTATTCTATGAGATCGCGGCGGGTTATACAAATCGTCCTGCTATGGGCTTTGTTGATTATCATTCCGTTTCAGGGGGTTATGGCCAAAGGCGGCGCTCCCGCAAA
>CAUJHN010000013.1 GCA_963204825.1 Pseudomonadota bacterium | reverse complement strand
CACGTGGGCCGCGTTTAGATTTTGCCGAGGCGTGCCAGATTGTCTGATTTTTCCAAACCTGTTCTGGCGGTGGATTCTTCCATGGGCGGCTGCGCGGTGGCCGTCCTGATGCCGGATGGCCGCGATTTTTCGAAGACATTGATGACGGACAAGGAGCAGGCGGCAAAGCTGGTCCCTATGGTGCAGGCGGTTATGGAAGAGGCCGGGGCGGCGTTTGCCGATCTTGGGCTGATTGTCACAACTGTTGGGCCGGGGTCTTTTACGGGGCTTCGGATCGGGCTTTCGACGGCGCGGGCTATGGGGCTGGCGCTTGGTGTTCCGGTGCGGGGCGTTTCGACGTTTGATGTCGTGCGGCGCACGTGTGGCGTGGGGCCGGATGGGTTTGTTGTGCTAGAGAGCAAGCGCACCGATTTTTACGTTGATGGGCCTGGCCTCCCGGCGGGATGTTATGTGGCTGCGGATATCGAGTCCGCGTTAACTTCGGGTGGTACAATATGTGGCGATGGGGTACGGCGATTGATGGAGGAAGTGCCATCCCAGAATTTTGATTTGCGTGAATGTCCGTTACCGGATCCGGTTGTTCTGGCGCGCATGGGGGGGGCGCGGTTTTTGGAAAATGGCAGGAGCGCGGAAAAGCCGGAGCCGGTTTATCTGCGTGGTGTTGATGTATCCGTGTCCAATAAAACGCAAAGAGAGATAAGTAATTTTATCCAATAGTGTATTTTTTAGTATTTATGCTTGCTATCTGCAGTAAAGAAGGTAGTTTTATATTTGTATTTCAACAAATATAAAAGAGCGGACCGTGCCAGATTCTACCAGCCATTCAGATTTGCTTGCCCTAACGACCGAAATTGTGTCGTCGCATGTTTCCAACAACACTGTATCGCAGAGTGAGATTGGCGGGTTGATCGAGCAGGTGTTTAGAACGCTGTCGGGGCTGGGGCATGGCGGGGCTTCCGTATCGGCGGACCGTCCGTTGCCGGCCGTGCCAATCAAGAAATCCGTAACGCCGGAATATATTATCTGTCTGGAAGACGGCAAGAAACTGAAGATGCTGAAACGCCACCTGAAAACCGCGTATGACATGACGCCGGAGGAATACCGTGAGCGCTGGGGGCTTCCTGCCGATTACCCAATGGTTGCGCCGCTTTATGCGAAGCAACGATCCAGGCTGGCGAAAGATATCGGGCTTGGAACCAAGGGTAAGCCGAAGGCCTAATCCTTTTTTATCTTGAGAGATCTTTCCCGCGTGCGGTGGCTTTTGCAACCGCTTCATTCATCAGTGATTGGAAACGGCCGTCCATGAGGACGGTGAGGGCGGCTTCCGTGGTGCCGCCGGGGCTGGTGACATTTTTTCGCAATGTTTCGGCCGGGGTGGCCATGTCTATTTCGGCGAGAGCGGCGGCACCGATCACGGTCTGGCGGGCGAGGGTCGTGGCGAGGGCTTTATCGAGGCCGGATTTTACGCCCGCTTCGGTGAGGGTTTCGACCAGATAGAAGACGTAAGCGGGGCCGGAGCCGGAGACGGCGGTAACGGCATCCATCAAATTTTCTTCCTTTATCCATTCCATTTTTCCGAGTTTTGATAAGAGGTTGTTTGCTATTTCTTTTAAATCAGGCGAGGTTTGTTCTTCTGTGCAGGCGACCGTCATGCCCTTGCCGATGGAGGCGGGCGTGTTCGGCATGGCGCGGATGATGGGGCGGGCTGACCCGAATTTGGATTTGAGCGATTTGATCGACTGTCCGGCGGCTATGGAAAGGATCGGTACATCTTTGGGCAGAGCCTGCATGGATTTGGCGAAGGCGTCCATGGTTTGCGGTTTTATGGCAAGAACGAGGATGTCCCAGTTTTTGGCGGCCAGAATGAAGGCGGATTCGTCAGGGCAGTAAGTGATTTTTTCTTCCAGCGCGAGGTCGGGCGGCAGGCCGTTCGGATCCAGAATGTGAATGTGCGATGTGGTTTTGGAGGCCAGCCAAGCGTGAATCATCGCGGCGCCCATTTTTCCGCAGCCTGCGATGCCGATTTTGTATGGTGGTGTCATGCTTGCTCCTATCAGCCTTCAATTGTGAAGTGGCGCTATGATTGCCGCGTCGGCCTTTATGGCCTCCTCGCAATGACGGGGCAGGTTACGACACCCCGGCGCAGTTCATCATGGCGAGAGACAAATCCGCGCCGTTCGCGGGGCCGCGGGCGAACATGTCGAACACGGGATAGTAGCGTTCGCATTCCGCCAGAGCGATATCGACGAGATCTTCGATATGTTCCGCGCCGGATGTGTGCGTCATGCCGCGGAAGAGGGCGGTGTGGCGGAAGCAGGGAATTTCGGTGCCTTCGCGGAAATCAAAATGGCCCAGCCAAAGCGTGGAGTTGATGGCTGTCATCGTTTTTGCGGCTTCATCCATCGCGTTGGTTTTCACGTCCAGATCATACTGACAGGTGAACTGCATTGCGCTGTATTCTTCCTGCCAGCGGAAGAACAATGTGTATTCGCCCATCTTGCCGCTGACCTGCACCGTCAGTTCGTCTTCGGCCATGCGGTCGAACGTCCATTCGTTGGCGCAGAGGATTTCTTCCACGCTGTCGAGCGGATTGCTGACATCTTCATACAGGTCATCGTGGCGGGCGACGTCGCTCATTTCTTCTTTTTCCCTGTTTTTGCAGAAGGTTTTTGGGCCGGTTGTTTTTGTTTAGCGGGCTTTGCAGCCTTTACGCCGGACATGGAGTCGATTTGTTTTTGCAGTTTTTGAACCTGCGCCGCGAGGCGATCAAAATCTTCGCGCGGAACGAGGTCCATGCGCGCGGCCATTTCTTCCACGCGGGCCTTGATGTCATTCGTGACCTGTTCACGCAGGGCGGAAAACACGTTCATCGCGCCGCCGGCGACGCGGGAAATATCATCGAAAATGCGTGGATCAGGTTTCATAGGACGAGGTTGTAACACCGGCGCCAGAGTCTGGGCAACGAAGACGCAAAAAAGTTGTACACATATCCACTGCTGGATATTAGAGGGCGGAAATTGGATGTTGGATTGCAGCAATAGCAAAATAATGGCGGTAATCCGGCCTCTTCCAATCTCCAGTATGGATTTTTAAGGAATTGGGGGTAGAATAAGACAAGCAATTAAAGAGGTTAGCATGATTATTGTTACAGGCGGCGCGGGGTTTATCGGGTCCAATCTGGTGGCAGGTCTGGAAGATCACGGCGTCAGTGACATCGTGATCTGCGATACGCTGGGCAGCGATGATAAATGGCGCAATATCGCCAAGCGCGAGATTCGCGATGTGGTGCATCCAGACCGCTTGTTTGATTATCTTGATAATAACGCGGACGAGATTGACATGGTCTTTCATATCGGCGCGATTTCATCGACAACGGAAACGGATGCCGACCTTATCATCGACACGAATTTCGTCATGTCACGCCGCATCTGGAAGTGGTGCTGGAAGAATAAAAAAAGATTGGTTTATGCGTCGAGCGCAGCGACCTATGGCGACGGGCGTCATGGATTTAAAGACGACGGCAGCATCGAAGGATTGAAACACCTCATGCCGCTCAACCCGTATGGGTGGAGCAAGCATGTTTTCGACCGCCGTATCGCGCGCGTCGTAGAAACGAACGCAGAGCCTTTGCCGCCACAGTGGGCCGGATTGAAATTCTTCAATGTCTATGGCCCGAATGAATATCACAAAGGGGAGCAGATGAGCGTCGTATGCAAGTTGTATCCGCAGGTGGTGGCGGGAGCAGCGGCGCGTTTGTTCAAATCATCCCATCCGGACTACGCAGACGGCGGGCAGTTGCGGGATTTCGTATGGGTGGGCGATGTCGTCGATGTGATGGTCTGGCTGTACGATCATCCGGAAGTGAGCGGATTGTTCAATGTTGGATCGGGCAAGGCAAGATCGTTCAAGGATCTGGCGGAGGCCGGGTTCAAGGCGGCAGGCAAGGCGCCGAAGATCAATTATATCGACATGCCGGAAACGCTGCGCCCGAAATATCAGTATTACACACAGGCTGATATGAGCAAGCTGCGTGCCGCCGGATACTCCAAGCCGTTTACGGAACTGGAAGACGGTGTGGCAACGTATGTGAAGGATTATTTGTCGAAGAGCGATCCTTACAGGTAGGTGACAAGCGCGTGGCTTGACTCTATAGTTCAGCCCCATGTCCTTTGCATTTTTTAAACATCGATATTTTAGTTGGGCCGGCGCGATTTTGTGCGCGGTGTATGCGGCCTTTACGGCGATATGCCTTGTTTCGGCGTTATCGGATTCTTCTGCATCGGAAATCAGCGGGATAGTATTTCTTTTCCCCGTTGTGTTTCTGGTGGATTTGTGGGGCATAAACGCGGGTGACAGCAGCCTGCCGTTCTATTATGCGGCATCCGTTTTGGTAACGGCGATCCTTCTTTATGGCGTTGGTTTTGCCGTAGGCAAAATAGCGAAATGGATTTTTTCGGGTTTTCTTAAAGGCCGTTCCCGCCTATAGTCCGGCCCATGGCACTGACATTTCCGAATATCGATCCCGTGGCGGTTGCCATCGGGCCGTTTGCAATCCGTTGGTACGCGCTGGCGTATCTGGCGGGCATTCTCCTTGGCTGGTGGTATGGGCTGCGGCTTATCCGTAAAGATGAGGCGGCGGGGTTGCGTCCGACGAAGGCGGATATCGACGATTATCTGTCGTTCGGCGTGCTTGGCATCATTCTTGGCGGGCGGTTGGGCTATGTTCTGTTTTATCAGCCGGCGTATTATTTCGCGCATCCGGGAGAGATTTTGCATGTGTGGAACGGCGGGATGTCGTTCCATGGCGGCGTGCTGGGCGTGGTGATTTCGATCATTCTGTATTCGATGGCGAAGAAGATTCCGACTTTGCGGCTGGGTGATGTGTTTGCGGTTTGCTGCACGTTCGGATTATTTTTCGGGCGCATCGCCAATTTCATCAACGGGGAATTGTTCGGGCGCGCGACCGATGCGCCATGGGGCATGGTGTTTCCGGGGGGCGGAGACATGCCGCGGCATCCGAGCCAGTTGTATGAGGCGGCGCTGGAAGGCGTGTTGCTGTTCCTGGTCCTGAATTTCTTATACCGGAAGGATTCTGTACGGTCGAAGCCCGGGATTGTGATCGGCGCGTTTATGATCGGCTACGGCCTGTGCCGTATGTTCATTGAGATGTTCAGAGAGCCGGATTCTTATCTTGGGTTTATCGCGGGACCGTTCACGATGGGGCAGTTGCTATGCGTGCCGATGATTTTGATCGGCGCCGGGTTTATCGCTTTCGCGTTCAAGTGCCATGGAAAATCAAAACAAGCTGCTTGAGATCATCAAGCGCCGTATTAGGCAGGACGGACCGATGGATATCGGGGAGTATATGGCGTTGTGTCTTGGACACCCGGAATACGGGTATTACATGACGCGGGATCCGTTCGGGGCCGGGGGTGATTTCACGACCGCGCCGGAGATTTCACAATTGTTCGGTGAGATGATCGGCGTGTGGGCCGCGGATATGTGGATAAAGATGGGATCGCCGCCTTCGTTTGTGCTGCTGGAGTGCGGGCCGGGGCGGGGGACGCTGATGGCGGATATTTTGCGGGCTACTGGCCATGTTCCAGGCTTCCACGAAGCTGCAGAAATATGCCTTCTGGAAATGAGTCCGACATTACGAAACGCGCAAGTCCGACAATTAGGACGATACGCCGTGACCCATATTGATGACATTAGCCAAGTAAAAGCAGGGGTTCCAGTTATATTAGTGGCCAATGAATTTCTGGATGCTCTTCCGATCCGCCAGATTGAACATAAAAACGGAAAGTGGTGGGAGAGGAAAATCGGGCTTTCTGATACGGGCGGTCTTGAGGTTGGAATTTCGGACGCCGAAAATCTGATTTTAGAGACGGTTCCGGCGGCGATTTTGCGCGAAAAAAACGACGGGATTTTCGAAACGTCTCCATACTTAAACCAATTTCTTAAGTTTGTGGATAATTTGTTGATAAAACAAAGCGGTGCGGCTCTTTTTGCAGATTACGGCCATGTAAGGTCCGCGATGGGGGAGACGCTTCAGGCGGTGCGTGCGCATAAATTTGAGAGCGTGTTCGAAAATCCGGGTGAAAACGACGTGACGGCGCATGTCGATTTTGAAAATATTGCGCGAATTGCGAAAGGGGATGGGGTGGTCTGTCATGGCCCCGTCACGCAGCGAAGCTTTTTGAGAGAGCTGGGTATCGAAGTGCGGGCAGAGCGGTTGCTTCGTGACGCGGAAATGAGTCAAAGTGACTCGATAAGAATCGGTTTGGAGCGGCTTATTGATACGAAACACATGGGCTCGTTATTCAAGGTCATCTGCCTGTGTTCCGATCCACAACTGACGCCGGAGGGATTCAATGAAAGTCTTTAAGGACCAAGCTTTCACGCATGCGTGCGGGGATGATGTGGCCTATGGGTTCTATGGGCGGACCGGCGGGGTCAGCACTGGGATATACAGCAGCCTTAACTGCGGGCCAGGTTCTGCGGATGACATTGATGCGGTCATGGAAAACCGCAAAAGAGTTGCAGCAAATTTGAATGTGAGCCGTGAGATATCAACTTTGTCGCAATGCCATTCCGCGATGTGTTTATTGATTGATGCGCCTGTTGCTGCAGGTGATGCGCGGCCGCAGGCGGATGCGTTGGTCACCGATGTGCCGGGGCTGCCCATCGGTGCGTTGTCGGCGGATTGCGGACCGGTTCTTTTTATCGGGAAAAAAGCGAACGGTGCGCCCGTCATCGGCGCGACCCATGCGGGGTGGGGCGGTGCGCTGGGCGGAATTCTGGAAAGCACGCTGGAGAAAATGATTCAAGCCGGTGCGGATCTGAAAACCGTAAAAGCGTGTCTTGGGCCGTGCATCATGCAGGCATCATATGAGGTTCAGGATGCGTTCATGGCCCCGTTCCTTGAAAAGCACCGTGAAGCGGAAATGTTCTTTAAGTCAGGGCGCAAGGCGGGTTACAAAATGTTCGATATGCCGGGTTATATCGCGATGCGCCTCTCGCTCGCCGGAGTGCGGCAGGTCAGCCTGATGGGGATTGACACCTACAAGGAGGAAGAGAGCTGTTTTTCCTTCCGCCGGGCAACGCACCGAGGTGAGGCGGACTACGGACGCGAAATTTCGGCGATTGTGATACGGTGATCCAAAAGGGGATGAGTATGGAGATTGTCTGGACAATCGGGTATGCGGTGGTCGTCGCGCTTGCGGGGTGGGCGGCGTTTTCGATGGAGTATTATGCGCGCAAGGCGCGGGTGACGGCTTCGCCCAGCGTGCCTTGGATGCGCAAGGCGGTGATAAACCGAATGAAGGCCGAAGTCGAGGCCGCGGGTTTGAAGGCGCCCGTTCTGTTTGAATTGGGGTCCGGATTTGGGACTTTGGCCCTGGCTGCGGCGAAGGAATGCCCGCAGATGTCCGTCGTCGGGTATGAAATATCGCCTGTTCCGCTGTTCTTTTCCCGGCTGCGGGCGTTTTTGAGCGGATATAAGAACGTCAAATTTGTGTCCGAGGACATGTTCAAGGCGGATTTCAGTAAGGGGGATGTGTTCCTGACGTACCTGACCATGCCTCTGATGGCGGATTTGAAGCCTAAATTTGATGCAGAACTGAAGCCGGGGGCCATCGTCATCTGTAACACCTTCCATGTGCCCGGCTGGACGCCCGTACGGGAGGAAACCATCCAGAATTTTGTCTATACATTGAAGGTTTTTACCTATCGCAAGGCCTGATCGGGCGGGAATGATGGGGGCGGTTGCAGAATTAGGTTGCTTTAGACGTACCTCTGTTTTTATAGTGCGTCCCAATTACTTAATATAGGTTTTGGGGATAGACAGATGATCATCATCGCCGGTAATTCCAACCGTCCTTTGTGCGACGCCATTTCCGCCTATCTGGGCGTCCCTGTAGCCAAGGCCAGCATTCGCCGGTTTTCGGACATGGAAGTGTTCGTTGAGATCATGGACAATGTACGCGGGGAGGATGTGTTCGTCATTCAATCCACTTCTTACCCGGCCAATGACAATCTTATGGAACTGCTGATCACTATCGACGCGTTGAAGCGCGGGTCGGCGCGGCGTATCACGGCGGTTCTGCCGTATTTTGGGTATGCGCGGCAGGACCGCAAGACAGGCGGACGTACGCCGATTTCAGCAAAGCTGGTGGCCAATCTTATCACGGCGGCCGGTGCGGACAGGGTTTTGACGCTGGAGCTGCATGCGGGACAGATACAGGGGTTCTTCGACATCCCGACCGATAACCTGCATGTCGCGCCCGTATTCTTCCCGCATATGGAAACACGCTTTACGCCAGAAACGACCGTTATGGTTTCGCCCGATGTCGGCGGCGTTGTGCGCGCCCGCGCCATGGCTAAGAAATTAAATACCGATCTGGCTATTATCGACAAGCGGCGGGAAAAGGCGGGTACGTCCGAAGTCATGAATATTATCGGCGAAGTTGAAGGGAAGCACTGCATTCTCGTGGACGACATAGTCGATTCCGCCGGCACGCTCTGCAATGCCGCGGTGGCCCTTAAGAACGCCGGCGCGACGTCCATTCATGCCTATATCGTGCACGGGGTTCTGTCAGGCGGGGCTGTGGCAAGGGTGGCTTCTTCGCCGTTGGAAAAGCTCGTTATCACCGATTCTATCGGCGCCACGGAGGCCATACGCATGTGCCCTAATATCGAACAATTGAGCATCGCCCCCCTGATTGGCGAAGCGATGAAACGGATCAGCGAGGAGCGGTCCATTTCGGCGTTGTTTAACTAATTTTAGGCAGGGTTTGCTTGGATTATTACTATACACTTGAGACGTATTCTTTGGAAGGATTGTGTTATCTGGCGGAAACCTTGCTGTTTCAGTTTGCCGCCGCCAATACGCCGAGGGAAGCTCAGCGATTTTCGGCCAAAGTTCTTCCCATTCATTCCATTCATTGCGTATCCGCCAGTGGTTGCGATGTCGCCATGGATTTTGCATCATCGACCGTGCGTGCGCTTATCATGGAGGATGTCACGAAAGCTGACATCCTGCTGACTGAGGCGTGGGATCGGATGGTGCGGGATGATGATTATCCACTGCGCCTCATGAATACGCTGACCAGTCTTGAGAGGGAGATGCGGACTTTCCTAAATGCCCAGCGGGGAACTGCCTTGCTGCGCGTGGAGGATTTTTCGGGGTTTTCCCGCGAACTGGGCGTTTTTTTCGGTACGGGTGCTCGTCCCGATTAAAAGCTTGCTTTCTTAAGGGTTTTCCGCTTTATTCCGCCCTATGCGACCGGCACCCCTGGAGGCCGGCGTTAACTTATTGAAAGAAAAGGAAACCAAACCATGACAAAGCATTACGCACTGTCAGCGGAACCTCGGGAACGGGCAGGTAAAGGGGTCGCCCGTACACTCCGCCGCGAAAAGAAAATCCCTGGCGTTATCTACGGCGATGCCAAAGAAGCGGAAAACGTCGAACTTCCGGTTAAGGAAGTGACGATGGAATACCACAAGGGCCACATGTTCACGAACCTGTGCGACCTGGACGTAAAAGGCAAAAAACAGCTCGTTCTTGTCCGCGACGTTCAAGTTCACCCTGTTACGGATGTTGTCCTGCACATCGATTTCATGCGCGTAACGCCAAGAACGACCATTACAGTTGAAGTGCCCGTTCACTTCCTGAACGAAGAGACATGCCCCGGTATTAAAAACAAGGGCTCTCTGACCATCGTTCGTCACGAAGTTGAACTGATCTGCAAAGCAACGGACATTCCTGAGCAAATCGAAGTTGATCTGGCGCCGTTCGATATCGGCGATGCCATCAAGATCAGCAGCGTAAAACTTCCTGCCGGCGTTAAGCCTGCGATCACAAATCGCGACTTTACCATCGCGACGATCGCTCCACCGCGTCTGCTTCTGGAAGAAGAAGATGCGATCAATGCTGAAAAAGCAGCTGTGGAAGCTGAAAAAGCGGCAGCTGAAGCTGCTGATGCTGCGAAAGCAGAAGGCGACAAGAAGTAAGCCAATCAAGAGAGGCGGGAGGAGCATTTGCATATGTTTTCCCGCCTCTTTTCCTTTTTTAAACCATCCCAGCAGGACGACACGGCTATGTGGATCCTCGTCGGTCTCGGCAATCCCGGAAAAGATTATGAAGACAACCGGCACAATGTCGGGTTCATGGCGATTGACGAAATCGCATCGCAATTTACGCTGGGGCCGTTCAAAGCGAAGTTCGAAGGGGAGATTGCCGAAGGGCGGATCGGCGAGGAGAAAGTTGTTCTCGTCAAGCCGATGACGTTTATGAATCTCTCTGGTCAGTGTGTGCAGAAGGTTGCGCGGTTTTATAAGGTTACGCCCAACCGCATTGTTGCGTTTCATGATGAGCTGGATCTGGCCGCGGGCAAGATGCGGGTGAAAAAGGGCGGTGGGGCCGCGGGGCATAATGGGTTGCGGTCTATGGATGCTTGCCTAAACGCGCAAGATTATTGGCGCGTGCGGATGGGGATTGGTCATCCGGGCGACAAGGACCGCGTAACGGGGCACGTGCTGGGCGATTTTTCGAAGGCTGAGCGCGTATGGTTGCCGGATTGGCTTAAAGCCTGCGCAAAGCATGTGCCGCTGTTGATCGCGGGTAAGCACGAAGATTATATGACGAAAGTGGCGGCGGATTTTCCCGCGCCTAAAGGAGAATAAAGATGGGTTTTAATTGTGGGATTGTGGGATTACCGAATGTGGGGAAGTCCACGCTGTTTAATGCGCTGACGGCCACGCAGGCGGCGCAGGCGGCGAATTTTCCGTTCTGCACGATCGAGCCGAATAAGGGCATCGTGGCGTTGCCGGACGCGCGTTTGGATGCGATTGCGGCAATCGGGAAGTCACAGAAAATTGTGCCGACGCAATTGGAGTTTGTGGATATTGCGGGGCTTGTGAAAGGCGCATCGAAAGGTGAGGGGCTGGGCAACCAGTTTCTGGCGAATATCCGCGAGACGGATGCGATTATCCATGTCGTGCGCTGTTTCGAAAACGGCGATATTACGCATGTCGAAGGTTCCGTCGATCCTCTGCGCGATGCGGAAATCATTGATACGGAATTGATGCTGGCAGACCTCGATTCCGTGACGAAGCAGGCGGATAATTTGTCCAAGAAAGCAAAGTCCGGCGATAAGGAGTTCAAGGCGCAGTATGAATTTACGGCGCGTGTGAAGGCGGCGCTGGAAGAGGGCAAGGCGGCGCGCACGGTTGTGCCCGATACTGAAGACGAGAAGCGGTATATGAAGCTGCTTCAGCTTATGACGTCCAAGCCGATCATGTATGTTTGTAACGTGAATGAAGAAGATGCGGCAGGCGGTAATGAGTGGACCAAGAAGGTCGAAGCAATGGCGAAGGCGCAGGGCGCGCAGGCGGTCGTGATTTCTGCCGCCATTGAATCCGAGATCGCGCAGCTGGCCACGCCGGAAGAAAAGAAGGAATTCTTAGAGACGATTGGTTTGAGTGAGCCGGGGTTGAACAAGATTATTCGCGCCGGGTTTGAGATATTGGGATTGCAGACGTATTTCACCGTCGGGCCGAAAGAGGCGCGGGCGTGGACGATCCGCAAAGGGGCCAAAGGGCCGGAAGCGGCGGGCGTTATCCATTCTGATTTTGAAAAGAATTACATCCGTGCGGAAGTCATGAATTACGATGACTACATTGCTTTAAAAAGTGAGCAGGCAGTAAAGGACGCGGGCAAGTACCGTTCCGAAGGCAAGGATTACGTTGTGAAGGATGGCGATATCATCTTGTTCCGTACGAGTGCTTAAGATCAATGCAGTTGGCAAAACTGACCTAAGAATCCTTCCATGGGTTAGGATGGGGAGAGTTTTTGGAGGTTTTTAGTTTTTTTCATAATTTTTTTTATATAATATACGCATATATGAAAATTTAATCATATAATTAATCACCTGTATTTTCATTTAATATCAGTGCGTTATTGATCTTTCCATTTAAAGGAAGGAGTGCTGACATATTTGATATTCGTAAGTATTTTGAGATATTATATATATGGAAAATAATGGATCTATAGTCTCGCCGGTAGGGTCTTTAAGGGGAAACTTTGCACCGGTTGCCGCCGGGGTCGCGCCCGCGTCAAAAAGCCGTTATCCCAATTTAAATAGAACTCTGGAGGGAACTGCACCCAATACGGATGTCGCGTTTTTGTCCGATCCTGATCATTATGATCTGAAAAATCAGGGGCCTATGGCGGACAAAGGATTTATGCAAGGGGTCCGGCGAGCGGGTTATACGGATGCATATCTTGAGTTTCCAAGAGAGTGGCAGTCTCATGCCAGAGAATATGCGGCCGGCAAAATATCGCGAGGCGATTTTATCAATCGTACTAATCAAGCCACTATAGATGCTACAGGCAAAATCATGCAGGAAAACTCTCCGTCGAACGGCAGGGCGATAGGGGATGCTCTTGCAAAACCTGAAATACGACAGCTTATTGCAGAAAAACTGGAGCCCAGAAATAATTTGATGGCAGATCAAATTGATGCGGCCCGCGCAGCGGGCATGGGAGTTCATTTTGTCGATCCTCGCAGTGTGGAAGAGCATACGCGATTGGAAATGATGCAAGGAAGAGAATATGACGCGGCATCGCAACGGACCGTTGAGCAGCATGATGCCTCCGTGGCTGACTACATCAATCAATCACGACGAGGTAAAGCTCTGGTCCAATATGGGAGTTTGCATATAAGGCAGCATGCTCCAGCATCGGATGGTTCCCGTGCGGGGAATATAGATGACGCCTTGCGGGATCAAGGTGCAAGGACGATGACCGTTGAAATGACGGGCGATCCGCAGGCTAGGCAGGCGCAGTTCAGAAATGAACGCGTATCTCCATCGACGGCAGATGGTCCAAGCTACAGGAAAGGGGTGGATGTTCCCGACTATGTTTATTCACCCGGCACAGATACGATTCTTCCTACGCAGGCTGGGCCTGTCGTGCGGCCAGGAGTAAGGCCCAACTAGATATCAAATTTGAAGACAAGGATTATGTCGTAAAGGACGGCGATATCATCCTGTTCGAGACAAGCGCCTAATTATTAATGGAGTTGGAGGCGGACGCCGGCCAGGAGTCTTCCGAACAGGGAAGCGGGCGCTTGTTGCGGCTGTTCCGGGCCTCCCAAAGCTTCTAAGGCAAACAATGTGCGTATGCCGCCTTGCGGGACAAAGATCGGCGAGGTGGCTATGGCTTTTGCAAGCTCTGCTAACGCTGGACCGACCGCTGTTAGCGGGCCGCGTTCGTCTTTTTCTTTGAGTTCCTGAAGGGCGGCGGCTTCATCGGCAGAGAGAACGCCGTCGAGTACGACGGGGACGCCGCGGGACATCAGGTAGTATTCATCGGTTGCGGCCGTGCTTCCGTTCACCATCTGGCCGCTTGCGGCGCGGTGCATGTTTGCCCGCAGTCTGGCCGGGCCGTCGAGCAGGGCGACTCTTTGCAGGTCGCTATAAACCTTAACATTGTCAGGATTGAGAAAGTCCACGGACGATCTAAAATCGTCTGCGCAATCTGGATGCGGGTTTTTAGTTTTTTTTGCCATGATTAATTATATGACAAATTGAAATATAAAAACAAAAATGAGATTTTGTTATTTAAATCAAATAGTTATTAAATATCGAATTTGAACGTTGAGCGGTTGGCCAGGGACGGGACGTGGATATTGTTGTCCGGGCCGGTTGCGGCGCCGCCGAAAATAGCGGATAGGCCCATGTTGGAGATGGCCTGTGCGCCCGCAGAGGCAAAGGAGTATTCGGCCATTTTTACACCGACATCTATGACGCTTCGATCAAAGGCGGTCTGGTCGTCCTTGATTTTTAGCCTGTCCTTGTCATCGAAGGCACCGTCGCCGTTGCCTAAGGCGCTGTCGAGGATGCGTTGATCCGCTTGCGTCAGCGCGATCCCGCGATTGAGGTGTTCTTGCGCGATTGTCAGGGAATCGCGGGTGTCGGGCGCGGATGGGTCAATATCTACCATAGTTTTTATTGTATCAGAGTGGGTTTTCTTAAATCAAAAAACAGGCATTAACCAAGCAGGGTAAGGGGCTTACACCGAACGGACGAGTCAGGCATTATTGTATGGGGAAATTTTTTAAGTTGATTTTATGACCAGTAGTTTTTTTGCCAGCCTGCGTTTTAAGCTTATTGCAGCGTTCTTTACGCTGGGTGTTGCCATCAGCGCCACGCTGGGTTATTTCGCGCATCAGATCCTTTCTGAAAAACTGTTTCGAGAGTTGCGTGGCAGTGTTGGCAATATCAGTGTTCTTGGGGCGGATCTCATTGATAAGGATGCGCTGGCCCGCCTTGCCGTATTAAACGCGCAGACAATGGAAGCCGGCAAAGTAGATGACGTTGAAAAATCTGCCGACTACAAAAACATTTATGACAGGCTGAATCATATTCGGGATACCGAAAAAGAGCTCATCCGGTTTGTCTATCTTTTAAGCCCTACGGCGAATGAGAATACGGCAAAATATCTGGTCGATGCGGATGTGCTGGCCTTGAAAGAAGAGGGGGCGTCTTCGGATGATATTTCGCATTTCAATTCCGACCTGGATATCAGCGAATATGCGGATATGAAGGCCGTATTCCGCGACAAAAAGCCGTTGGTCGAAAATGAGTATGTCTATGACGAAGAGTTCAAGATACATTCCGTATCCGGATATGCGCCCGTTATGAGCGCTGATGGAAAGACGCTTCTGGCGGTTCTTGGGCTTGATATGGCTGATACTGAAGTTCAGGCTGCGTTGGCAGAGGTTACTGAAAAATCCGTTATTCTTGCGGCGGTGTCGCTGATGACGTCTCTGCTGATGGCCATTCTGATAGGCTCCTATTTGACGCAGGGCATTATCACACTGGATCGTTTGGTGAAATCTTTTGCAGAGAGGGATTTCTCTGTTCGATTTAAATTGAAATCCAACGATGAAGTGGGGCGGCTCGGTCATAGTTTTAATACGATGGCGGAGACTATTCAGCGGTATAGTGCGCAGCTGGAAGCTCTGGTTGAAGCATATGGCCGTTTTGTTCCGCACGACCTGATACGCATGATGGAAAAGGACAGTATTCTCGACGTGCAGCTTGGCGATCAGATGCAAAAGGAGATGAGCGTTCTTTTTTCCGATATACGGAATTTTACGTCCATTTCCGAGGCAATGTCGCCGAAGGAGAATTTCGATTTCATCAATTCCTACTTAAGCCGCGTCGGGCCGCGCATTCGCGCGCATAGCGGGATCATAGACAAATATATCGGCGATGCGGTCATGGCTTTGTTCCCGAAAAGGGCAGAAGATTCCATCGAATGTGCGCTGGATATGCAGCGCATGGTTCGGGAATATAATGCCGCCAGGAAACCGGGGCATCCGGCGATCAAAATCGGCATCGGTGTGCATGCGGGCAGTGTGATGCTGGGCACGATCGGCGAAGACCAGCGAATGGACGGGACCATTATTTCCGATGCGGTCAATCTTGCGTCCCGCGTGGAAGGCATGACCAAGAAATATAACGCGCAGATATTGATCAGCGATTCCGTACGCAACCAGTTGACCCAACCGCAGAATTATAGAATGCGTCTAGTCGACAAAGTTATGGTCGTGGGTAAGAGTACGCCGACGATGCTGTATGAAATTTACGATATGGATGAGAGCGAAGAGATAGAACATAAGGACACAACTCTTCATATTTACAATGAAGGTGTTTCAGCTTTTTACCAGAAAGACTTCGAGGAGGCATCAGCGCTGTTTGAAAAGGTTCTGGCCGCATATCCCGATGATGTTCCCGCAGGCCTGTTTGTCGAGAAGTGTAAGAAATTCATCCGCGAGGGATATCCTGCAGATTGGGATGGCGCGTCGAAAGCCGAGAGTAAATAATCACGCCGCCTTGGCCTGTTTGCTGCGGACGAGGTCTTCGTAGGTCTGGCGGAGTTGGCGGGTTACGGGGCCGACCTTGAATTCCGTGTTGTCGATTTTGCCGACCGCCGTTACTTCGGCGGCGGTGCCGGTGAGGAAGATTTCGTCTGCTTTGTGCAGTTCTTCCGGTGTGATGCGGGCCTCTTCGATAGGCAGTTTTAGGTCTTTGGCCAGTTGAATAACCGTCTGGCGGGTGAGGCCGTTCAGGAAGCAATCAGGGATTGGGGTTTTGATGGCGCCGTCTTTGATGACGAAGATGTTCGCGCCTGTCGCTTCGGCCACGAGGCCGCGATAGTCGAGCATCAGGGCGTCGGTGTAGCCGTTTGCTTCCGCGGCATGTTTAGACATTGTGTGCGTTGCGTAGAGGCAAGAGGCTTTTGATGCGACGGGGGCCGTGTCCGGCATTGGCGCACGCCATTTGGCGGTTTGCAGGGAGATGCCTTTTTCGCGCATTTCGGGGGAGAAATAGGATGGCCATTCCCATGCGGCAATCGCAACGTGCGTCAGCGTCGCCTGCGCGGAAATACCCATCTGTTCGGAGCCGCGCCAGGCGACGGGGCGAAGATAAGCGTCTGTGAGTTTGTTGGCGTCGAGGATTTCGCGCTTGGCTTTGCTTATCTCATCAGACGTCATCGTCATTTTCATGTCGATCAGCTGTGCCGAGCGGATCAGGCGGTCGGAGTGTTCTTTATCCTTGAAGATGTTGCCGGAGTAGCAGCGCTCGCCTTCGAATACGGCGGAGGCGTAGTGGAGGCCGTGGGTAAGGATATGGATATTCGCTTCGCGCCAGGGCAGGATTTTGCCATCGATCCAGATTAGTCCGTCGCGGTCCGAAAATGCTTGTGCCATGTCTATACCCTCTATTGTTATGGCCATATATTTCGGGAAAATCATTGGAATTGCAAGGGTTAGAAGCCTTTATGTTGAAGGAAATGGGTATTCCTGATAGGAAAAGGCATGACACAGGCACAAAAGACGCAGGATTTACAAGATCTTCCGCATATTCTGGTGGTCGATGACGACGATCGGATCCGTAACCTGGTTTCCCGTTATCTCAACGAGCATGGATTTCTGTCCTTTACAGCTGCAGACGCGGCGGAGGCAAAGGAGATTATGCAGATCGGCTTGTTCGATGCGCTGGTGCTTGACGTCATGATGCCGGGGCAAGACGGGCGGTCCCTGACCAAGGAATTGCGGGCTAAGAGCGATGTGCCGGTTCTGCTGCTCACCGCCATGGGAGAGGTAGAAGACCGTGTCGGTGGGTTGCAATCCGGTGCGGACGATTACCTGACGAAGCCGTTCGACCCACGGGAGCTGGTGTTGCGATTGCAGGCGATTTTGCGCAGGCGCCCGCAGGAAAAGAGCATTTCCAAAAAATATCGAATTGGGCGGTGGATTTATGATCCGCAGGTGCCGGAGCTGGTGGATGGAGCCGAGAGCGTCCGGCTTACCGATGTAGAGGTCAATCTGTTAAAAGCCCTGACACGGCGGCCTGATATGGTTTTAAGCAGGGAAGAGCTTGCGTTGCAGAGTGGCGTTGACGCTGGGGAGCGGACAATCGACGTTCAGGTAACCCGCTTGAGGCGCAAGCTGGAAGAAGACAGCAAAGTGCCGCGCTATCTTCAGACCGTCCGGGGGAAGGGATATTTGCTGCGGGCGGAAGAGGTTGTTTCCTAATGCTGCGGACCCTTCTCCGTATAAAATCATTTTTTAAAGACCTTTTGCCCAGGTCGTTGTTCGGGCGGTCATTGCTGATTCTCGTGACCCCGATCTTTCTCGTACAGATTATTACGACCTATATTTTCTTTGATAGGCACTGGCAGAAAATGGGTGACCGAATGGCCTATGCCATTGCAGCAGAGGTTGCTGTCTTGGCCAGGGAGTTGCAGCAAGAGGCAACGGCCAATAATTTTGGCGGTGTGGCGGAAAATGCATATTTGCTGAGCTTCAATTTGAAATATGAGCCGGGCAAACGGCTAGCCAGTACGTTTTACGATGAAGGATCTGCCCCCTTAAATCCAAGCCGGGAGAATATTATCGCCCAATCATTGGCCAGGGCGATGGATGTACAGATGAAAGGCTATTCCTACGACATAAAAATGGACCGTGATGAAAAATGGGTGCGAATCTTTGTGCAGCTTCCCGAAGGATTAATGACCGTCACATTGCCGGAACGGCGCATCTTTTCTTCATCGGGGTATGTTGTCTTGTTATGGATGGTCGGGTCATCAATTATCCTGCTTGTTATCGCGACTCTGTTCATGCGTAACCAGATTCGGCCAATCAGGCGGTTGGCCGTAGCGGCGGAGCGATTTGGAAAAGGGCGTGATGTACCCTTTTTCAAGGTAGAGGGCGCGCGGGAGGTGCGGCAGGCGGCTCGAGCGTTCATCGACATGAAGAGTCGGTTGCAGCGACAGATCCAGCAGCGTACCGCGATGCTGGCGGGCGTTTCTCATGATCTGCGCACGCCTTTGACGCG
>CAUJHN010000012.1 GCA_963204825.1 Pseudomonadota bacterium | reverse complement strand
ATCCGAGGATGGTTCAGGCCCCTGGGCAGATCCAGCCGCGGGCTGGATATTGTTATAAATCGCCCCAGATGGAACCAGGGAGCGCTCGCTCCGCTGCGCGCTTGCCATGACCCGGTTCTGGCGCTCCACTTCCGCGAGCTGACCTCTCAGGGCCTGTATCCCTCTCTCCGCTGCATCATTCTGTTGCACGTCCTTGTTCCGTTGCTGCAGGCCGGCCAGCTGGTTTTGATATGTCACATTCTGATTATCTTTCAGGGCCAGCTGACGCTTCATGTTTTTCAGTTCCAACTCCATGGCGGCTACCCGGTCGGCGCGGGTTGAACCATTGTTCTGCGCTTCAGTTAACTGCGCCTGCAGATTGGCCGCCTGCGCGCGGAGCGTTTCATTCTGTTTACGCATCAACTCGCTCTGCGCTTTCGCTTCCGCCAGCTGCTTTGCCAGGGCAGGATCGGGCTTGCCTTCCACTTCAACCGGCGGCACTGGGACGGCCGCCTGCTTCACGGCCATGCCGTCCAGTTTTGCCTGAAGATCGCGGTTCTGCGCCTTTAAAGCCAACAGACGGCTGTCGTCCGTCGGCAGCGCCGTAATGGATACGTCACCCGGCTGCTTTGCCGCCGCCAATTGCGCATCTTTTTGCGCCAGCTTTGCTTTCAGATCTTCTATCTGCTTTGCCAATGCCGCAGCATCACCGCCCGCGGCAGGCGCAATGGATGCGACGTCCGCTCCGGACACGCCGGCCTGCGCCAGCTTGGCTTTGGTTGCCTCAAGCTCTTCTTGCAAAGAAGTCAGTTTTTCTATCTGCTTTTGATCGGCGACAGCGGGGTCAAACAGCATTTGTTCGATATCCGCTTTCTCGCGGTTGCAGCTGGCCTTTTCCTGCTCCATCTGCATGGCCATGCGTCTGATCTCACGCTGGGATTCATTATACCGTTTGGTTGCCTGCTCCAGATCCCAATCGCCTGCCGCCAGGGACAATGTGCGATCCTCCTGCTTTTTCTTCAAGCCCTCCATATCGCGGGCCAAGGATTCATTGTCCTTTTGCGCAGCCACAAGCTTGCCCTGCAACTCTGCTATAATGCGCAGCGATTTCGCTTCTGTGTTAACCGCCGCTTCGCCAATACGCACCTGCGCCTGTCTTGCTGCATCTTCCAATGTTGCATTTTTGATTTCGAGCTCTTTAACCTTTTCCTGCAGACGCACGACTTCGGAAGACTTTGTCTCAGCCGCTTTCGCCTGCTCTGCCGCTGCAAGCTTTGCTTTCAGCTCATCAATCTGCTTCTGCGCGTCTGCCGTCACTGCGCCGGCAGCGGGCGCCGCTTTTTTCAGCGTTTCGTTTTCAGCCGTCAGCGCCGCTATTTTATCTTGCAGCCCCTTAACATCGGGCGCAGCCGCCTGAGCGGTTGCATTCTGCTTGGTTAGAGCATCATTCTCGGACTGCAACTTGGCGAGACTCGAGCGCAAGGCTGCTACCTCACTACCTTTCGGCGCATCAGTTGATGCCTTTTTAAGCCCTTCGTTTTCACTTGTCAGCGCGGCCAGCTTTTCTTGCAATGTTTTGCTGTCAACGGCCTGCTTTGCCAGAGCGTTATTCTCAGACTGCAGCTTCGCAAGACTTGATTGCAATGCGGCCATCTCACCGCCATTTTGCGCAGAAGATGCAGCAGCGGCTTTTTTTAGGGAATCATTCTCCACGGTCAACGCGGCAACCTTGTCTTGCAGCGCTTTTTCCTGATCTTTCGCTGCCGTGGACGAATTTGACGCCTGCTGTTTCATGGACTGTGCTTCGGCTACGGCACTGGCCAGTTTCTGTTGTAGATCACGCACCTCAGCGTCTTTTGCCGACGCCGCGCCGATTTTCTGCTTCAACGCCGCATTTTCCGCATTCATTTCACTGATGCGCTTTTGCATCGCCTTGATGTCCGCGTCGTTTGCAGCAGAGCCTGCGGCAGGCGCAATTGCTGCAAGCCTTTCCGCATCATCGGCAACGGCAGGTCGTGGACGCTTTACAATCTCCTCAACAGGTCTAGCCGCCGCAACTTTCACAGCAGCAGCCTCATCCGAAGACGACTTTGCAAAATTCTTGCCTTTTGCCGCGCCTTCGCTGGACTCTGTTTTGCCTTTTGCTGCAAAATTTTGCTGTTCCTGCTTTTCTGCTGCAGCAACCTTTGCGCTCTGCGGCATGGAGGCAGACTTATTCTCCACGCGCCCCGCCTCGAATTCACCCGACGATTTCACAGGCTCCGCGCCCAGAACATCGGTATTTTGCGCTGCCGCTACAGTATCGCCCTTTGCGCGCTTGGCGGAGGCCTGCAGCTCTTCCATACAATGCTGCAACTCGTTCTGCCCTTTTGCGACTTCTGGCATGGCGAAGGAATATCCTTTGTCGCCGATATTCACCTTCATCTGCTGAGACTGGTTCAGCGTATCAAAAAACCCCGTATCCCATCCCAGCCTGATGACGACGGCCTTTTCTGACGTGGGCATCATATCATAGGCGCGAATTTGGCCAGGCCCTGGTTGTAAATTGATTTTTACGGATTTATCTTTGCTGAAAACCTGTTTTTGAAAATCAATAGCCAGTGAATATTCTTCCGTCTGATTGCGGCCAAGGCTTAAAACAATATCCTGATCATACTTGCGTGACAGAGTGCAGTAAGAATTTCCACCCTGCGTCGAACGGTCAACCTTGGTAATCGCCCACGTTCCCTGCGGCTGAAGCGACTGTTCCTGGCCCTGCCCCATAGCCGGCGTAAAAGTGATCGCCGTCACAAAAAGACCGGCAAACACTGTGGAGGTAAGATATCTATTTTTTCGCATGGGTCACATCCTGCAAAGTAAGCCAAATTTCATGTAACGGAAAATATCCCCGGAACCATACTAAATTCCTGGGCGCGGTGCAAAGTTGGATTTTGGGAAAAGCCGGAATAACCAAAGTTATCAGCAGCTTTATACGGCTCCGGCGGCATCCATACTGATTAACAACGTCCGTTCACCCGTCTTGGGATCCACGTTCAGCTGACCCACGGGGCGTCGGGAATCCGAGGAATATTGGTCCAAAAGGGCCTGAACGGCCTCCTCGAACCCGCCACGCATATTAACGGCCTTTTTAACAGGGACGCTCATGTAAGACTGCCATTGCACGGCGACCCCTGCGCGCCCACCCCATTGCTCCAGCACCGTTTGAATATTGGCGCCCGCAGGAGCCTGCCATTCATTTGGGGATGGAATCGGGGCTGCTGTCACAACCGGCACCGGTTCCGGAGTCATGACTGAATTGCCAGATGCCGGCTGTTGAATAATCTGCCGCGTACCTTGAGTGTTCTGTATTCGCGCATCCACACCCATGGTCGCGCTGTTTTCTGCTATCAATTGCGATACGGCGTCTTCAAAACTTCCGTGCAAGGCGACATCCTGTACGACTTTTGCGTTTTGGTCCGCCTGCCATTGCAGATCATACCCTGCGTTCTGCGACCATCGCATCAAAACCGCCTTAATGTCTTCTCCGGCCTTCGCGTTCCATGTTGCAACAGGTATAAAAGGAGGCGTCGCGGGTGTTGTAGAAGGTGAATTTGCTGCATCTGCATTACGCACAATTTCTCCAAAGGATTGCGGCATTGGCGCAATCGGCGGCAGGGGCGGAACAATGCTTTGCGGAGGATTTGCTGCAACGGTTTCTACCACAGGAGGAGGCGCGTTTGGCATTGTAACGGCCGCACTCGCCGAAACCATTGGGGCAACGGGCAGCATGGGTTTCGTGCCTGTGTAGCAGGATTCGAAATCGCCATAGGCAGTGGCAAGATCGCCAAGCGAAAACTCCATCGCATTACCATCTATGTCGAGCCCCATCTGGCTGCCGCCTCTGATTTTCTCATAAAAATCACTGATCGGGCGCAGATTAAAAATCAGCGTGCTGGTCGTAAAGGCTGTACCTTCCACCTGCTTCACATATCCATCCCCGATGGACAGCATGGCATTGTACTTACGGCCCTGATGGAACACGTCCTGGCGGAAATCAATCGCCATTGCGAGCATCTTTCCACCGCCGCCCGAAAGCCGAACCAAATACCCGTTGTCAAATTCATTGGAAAGAACGCACGGCATATTCATGCTTTCAAGCCCGCGCACGTTCGATAATTGGGTCGTCCCTACTTTCCATGTCATGGCCGGAATAAATACCGGCGCGGGAGCTGCCGTAGCCGGCAGGGGGAGCAATGTACACACAGCCAAAGCGGCCAGAACGGAACGGGAAGCGTGTGCCTTAAGATTCATGAAGGACATGGCGTATGGATAACCCCTGCAAATTTTGGATGGAACTGACATTAATTGTCACGGCGCAGGGATGCAAGCGCATTCCTCCAACCATCCCCTGACCTCTAATCGATCACTTCTTCTGCTTATCGGCGATCCCAAGCCTGTGGGACAGCGACGCTTCCAGGAACATATCGATATCCCCGTCCAGCACGGCCTGAGAGTTCGTGTTCTCCGCCCCGGTACGCAGATCCTTGATCATCTGATAAGGCTGGAGGACGTAAGATCTGATCTGATGCCCCCATCCAATATCTGTTTTTTCGCTATTCGCCATATTCGCCGCATCTTCGCGTTTGCGCAGCTCCAGCTCATATAAGCGCGCTTTCAACATCAGCATCGCATCCGCGCGGTTCTGGTGCTGAGAACGTCCATTCTGACATGCAACGATCACACCAGTAGGCATGTGGGTAATCCGGACAGCAGAGTCCGTTGTGTTAACGTGCTGCCCCCCCGCCCCGCTGGACCGGTACGTATCGACCTTCAGATCTTTTTCCAAAATTTCTATGTCGATATTATCATCGACCACGGGCGTGACGCCCACAGATGCAAAACTCGTATGACGCCGGGCGGCAGAATCGAACGGTGAGATCCGCACAAGCCTATGCACGCCGCTCTCGGTTTTCAGCCATCCATAGGCCCTCTCACCTTCAATCCGGATCGTTGCGGATTTAATGCCCGCCTCTTCCCCATCCGCGCGGTCGAGCAGTTGAACCTTATATCCGCGCCGCTCCGCCCAGCGCATATACATCCGCATTAATATCTGCGCCCAGTCCTGACTTTCTGTGCCACCCGCGCCGGAATTGATCTCCAGATAGGCATCGTTCATATCCGCTTCGCCCGACAGCAGGCTTTCCAGCTGGTACTTTGCGGCCTCGTCCCGGATTTTTAAGATAGCTTTTTCCGCATCATCGACGATGGATTGATCGCCTTCCTCCATGCCCATGGCGATCAATTCCACATTGTCGCGCAACGTGGATTCGATCATGTTGATTTTATTGATCTGCCCGTCGAGCGCGTTGCGCTCCTTCATAACGGACTGCGCTTTGGCTTGATCAGACCAGAGATTAGGGTCTTCTGCGGATTCGTTTAGGGATTGAAGGCGTTTTAGCGCATTCTGCCAGTCAAAGATGCCTCCTCAGCAGCGTGAGTGACTGATTAACCTCGTCAACAACTGCCTGGATTTCCGCTTTCATACCAAATCCTTAAAAGATTATGCGGCCTGCTTCATGGCAGACACGGTCTGCACCATCATATCGATAGCGGCGGCTACGAACGAAGCGCGGTTTTCGCCCTCTGTGTCGCCCGAGAGCACCGTACCGTCGATCGTCATGGTGTCGCTCCATGTAGCACCGGCCGTTTCAGCTATGGCCTTTTTGGATTCGGGTCCGGAAACCGTGCGCCAGGCGACATGGTCCGTCTGTGCCATCAATTGCACTGCCTCGCCCATGCAGATAACAGGTTTCATGGCTGCAATAAAGCTGCCGATAAAGCGGCGGGAATGGGCCGTAAGTTTTAATTTATCCAGGCTACGCTGGCCACCGGGAATGATAACAGCGTCATAATCAATACCCAGGGCGGTGTTCAATTGGGCGTCTACGGCGAAGTTGTGCCCCCAGCCTTTGCCGTCCCAGCCATTAACCAGCCCGGAATCGGTTGAAATAATGCGCAAGGAAGCGCCCTGCTCTATCATTGCCCGTTGTATTGTAAGAAAATCAGCCTCATTGAACCCGTTGGCGATTAAAACAGCAACTTTTTGAGATTGTAACGCTTTGGTCATAGATATTTTACCTCTGAATACCGCCCGTAGCATGGATGCCCGGAAGCCTTTATTATGGTTAGGATTTATTGTAAGCGCGCGGATAATACGCAGGCGCCCGTGATTGTCAATCCTTTAGTAGATTCTTATAAAATAGGGAAGTGCAAACGCATGTTTTCAACAATTTGTTCCGCCCGTCTAAAAAGACTGAAGATATTGAATTATTAATAGAAAATCGGGATTATTTTAAGCCCCACCCCCTCATATCGCTTTACTTTACGAATGGGGCGTTTTATAAAAAACAGGACTTGCTGATAAACATTCGGCGTATCAATCAATGGATTTTAGGAGTTTTCAATGCAGATTCTGCGCGGACTGATGATCGTAGCCGGTGTTTTCGCCCTCACCGCTTGCGACTTTGACAAATTTGATGAAGTGGATGCGCTGAACGAAGCGCAGGCCGTTGGCAACCCGTTCACTCAGAAACTGACGGTTGAATACAAGAATTTTGTGAATTCAGAAATCGATGGCATGTCCGACCACGCGGATGGCATTCACTTTGCGCGCAAAGGCCTTGCAGCCGCACGCGGTGACATTGTTATGCCGGAACCGCTCAGCGACTGGAACATCCCACCGGCCAATATGGATGAGCTGGCCACAGGCCGCGGCCGCATGATCACTATGTTCGATCTGGGCGCCCGCGAAATGTATCCCGATGTTTCGGCGATAGCTCAGTCCCGCTTTGATTGCTGGATCGAACAGCAGGAAGAAAACTTCCAACCGGATGACATCAACAAATGTAAGCGTGAATTCCTCTCCGCTCTGGAACAACTTGAAGGCGTAATGCCTGCGACACCGCCGTCAGCGCCTGTCGCAGCGCCCCCGACGCAGGATTTCAATGTTAATCCGAATGCGCCGATGGACGTTGAAAACGCTATGTATCTCGTCTTCTTCGACTTTGATCAGTCAGACCTCGGCGCTGGCGCGCAAAGCGTTCTGGATGCTGTTGCGGCGGAAATTTCCAAGCGCAGCCTGAGCATGGTTCGCATCGTCGGTCACGCTGACCGCTCCGGCGCGGAATCTTACAACGACAAGCTGGCGATGCGCCGTGCGAACGCGGTACGGGAAGCTCTGATTTCCCGTGGCGTGCCTGCAAACATCATCAACGCTGAAAGCCGCGGTGAGAACGAGCCTCTGGTGGAAACACCGGACGGCGTCCGCGAACCGGCCAACCGCCGCGCACAGATTTCCTTCCAGTAAGGATAGCTGAAACAAACACCAAAACGGGGCCACAAGGCCCCGTTTTTATTTTCGATTTTTCATCGCACCCCGTCTGATTATTAGGTAGCATCAAAATCGGTGATTCTTATGCATGACTCAACAAAACAATTCTTGCTCGGCGCAGCAACTTTCCTAAGTTTTTTTCTGCCTCCCATTATAGCAAAAGCAGACCCATCCCTTGAAAATGTGGGAAATTTGGGAGGATCAGAAATTTACAGAGATTTATCTACCCAAGACGTAAGCGTGGTCGTGGGTACGGGCTATACGGTAGGCGATGCAGAACTCCATCCTTTCCGCTGGACGCAAGCCACTGGCATACTCGATCTCGGAACGCTCGGGGGCAGCGAAGCCTATGTAAATGCTATATCGAGCGACGGTAGCGCGCTTGGGGGAAACTCATATATTGTGGGCGATACGGCGATGCATCCCTTTCACTGGACGCAAGCCACAGGCATGGTCGATCTCGGAACACTCGGGGGGAGCGAAGCCTACGCAAACGTCATATCTTCCGACGGTAGTGTGCTTGCGGGAAGCTCATACCTTGTGGGAGATGCTGAACAACATGCGTACCGCTGGACGCAAGCCACAGGTATGGTCGATCTCGGAACATTCGGAGGCAGCGAGAGTTACGCAGGTGCCTTGTCTTCCGACGGCAGTGTGATTGCGGGAAGCTCATACCTTGTGGGAGATGCTCAGCTACATGTTTACCGTTGGACGCAGGCCACGGGCATGGTCGATCTCGGAACGCTCGGCGGGAGCGAGGGTTTCGTAAGCGCCATATCGAGCGACGGCAGCGTCATTGCAGGAGCCTCCGATATTGTGGGCGATGCGGAACGACATGTTTACCGCTGGACGCAGGCCACGGGCATGGTCGATCTCGGAACGCTCGGCGGCGAAGAATCTTATGTACACATCATGTCCACCGACGGAAATATAATTGTGGGGACATCTTACATTGCGGGAGATACCGCGTACCACGTCTTCCATTGGACGCAGGCCACGGGCATGGTCGAGATATTACCGTCCGCTGGGGGAACGTATACTGGGACTTACGGCATGTCGTCTGATAATAGCACGCTTGCCCTCTGGGCCTATCTTGCAGGGAACAGTGACTGGCGCTCCTACCACTGGACGCAGGCTACTGGCGCCACTGATATCGGAACATTAGGAGGCACAAATGCAGAGATTTATGCCATGTCGGGAGATGGAAGCATTCTCGGAGGATATTCTCAAATTGTCGGAGACGCTGAAAACCATGCTTTCCTCTGGACAATCGATGACGGCATGAAGGATTTAAACACTATCCTTGGAGACGCTGGCGTAGATCTGACGGGAATAAGCCTTAGGAGTGTTGACGCACTATCTTCAGATGGGGAGCGTATGCTTGTCAAAGGCGAACAAGGCGCCCAACAAAAATATTTCCTCGTGCGATACGACAACGGTGGCGCTTCCGGCGGCACCGCCGGCATAACGACAGGCGATGCACAGGCTGAATCGGTAGAATCTCTCTCAACCACCGTGCAGGGAAGTTCCATAGGAACGCGCAGCATGAGCAACGTCATTCTGGGGTCCGTGCAGCCGATCCGCAACACGAACAACACCTCCTCCGGCGCGATGTTCGGTAGCGCCATGGGATACGCCAGCGCGGAATACACGCGCGATCAGGTAACGATCCTCGGCGGCTTCGGCTACGGCACGCAGGAATACGAAGGCGCCGAACTCCACGCAGCACCCACAATTGCTGCAGGAGTGCGCTACAGCTTCGACGATGTAAATGCGCAGCAAAAAATCATACCCTTCCTCGAAGGTGGAGTCTCTGTAACCCCCTTCCAGGATGTCACCTTCTCCCGCTCCTACGCCAACGGCGCCGGCACGGCCACCGGCAAAGGCACGACACAAACCACAGGCGGCCTCTGGTACGCCCGTGCAGGCGCCGCCATGAACATAACTGAAGCCGACCAGATCACAGGCTTTGCCGAATACGGCCAGCAGTATCTGAACTTCAAGGACTATTACGAGCGTGATAACGCCTCCAACCCCTTCCCGGCCCATATCGATGATGGCACATCCAAGATGGATGTCGCCAGAGCCGGCGCAAGCTGGTCCCACGATATCAACGATACCTTCTCCGTCACCGTCTCCGGCGCCGTTGCCAGATCCTTCAATGTCGATGCAGACCTCCGCGCCACCGTCTCAGGCGCCGGCACCGTCGAAGCCGAAGACAAACAGGAAACATGGGGTGAATATGGCGCAAAACTGGAAACGAAGCTTACCGACGCAGCCTCCCTCAACTTCATCGTAAACGGCACCAAGGGCGGATCAGACATAGGCAACGACACGCACGGCGGCGTCAGCGTTTCCTATAAGTTTTAACTTACTGCCTTATGCTCGGCGTGGCATCCAGCGCATCCGTGATTTTTACATCAACATCGGCCATCAATTTCTCTAAAAACTGGACCTGACGCATTTCCCGGTCTGCCAGCGTCACGCTGGAAGGCATAACGAGAGTGCGATCCATCTTGATCGTCGTCGTGGAACGGCCCTGCATCCCGTCCGGTGTCGTCACCACCTTTAGCTGTAGATAAAGATGGTACTCGTCTTCCTTGCCAACGCCCGACCAATTCAGCACTTTATTGTCTTGATTGATCTGGCGCATGTGGATGCGCGCGTCTTCTAAAACCAGCGTGAATAGTCCCGTGCCCGTTCCGGTCGCCTGATAACGGCGCGCAGCATACCGCTTCACGGCCTCGCTGGGCGCCACAACGAACTGACTGGACACGTCCTGCGGGTCATTCGGTTGCAGATACTGCTCGTCCACCGCGGCCGATTGGACATTCAGCATAACGGGCTGAAAATTGGCAAAGGTCAGCTGCGGGCCAGGCACTCCTTGATGGCTGGCGCAGGCAGCCAGAACAGCCACCGCAGCCATAACTAAAAGTGATTTTTTCATCATTGCATCTTTCCTTTCCGAACGTCTTTAGGGTCAATAGCATAATCGCGACTGCAGAATTCACATTTCATGACAATCCTGCCATCAACGATCATATCGTCAATATCTTCGCCCGGCATGCCGGATAAAATCGCGCTGACGCGCTCCACGCTACAACGGCACTTATTTATAAGTGGCTGAGGGTCGAATACGCGAACTCCTTCTTCATGGAAGAGGCGAAACAGCAAATCGTTCGCGCTTAAATCGGAGTCCAGCAACTCCTCTTCTTTAACGCTGCCGAGCAAAATCATCGTTCTGCGCCAGTCATCTTCATTAATATCGCTATGATCTTTGTTATAAGAATCAGTTTCTTCCGGCATTTGCTGCACCATTATGCCGCATGCGCGCCACCGCCCTCCCTGCCGTCCGACCGCCAGCATAATCCCCGTGGCAATCTGTTCCGATTGCGCAAAATAATTCTGTACGCTGGCCACCAGAGATTCCGGCTTCAGCTCCACAATCCCCTGATATCGCTCTGTAAATTCGCCTTGATCCACCGTAAAGGCCATATATCCGTCACCAAGTAATTCAGCAGGATTTTTATGCGATATGGCGGCCAGCTCTTCCTGGCTAAACGTCGCGCAGGCACGGATCTCGCCATTGCTCGTGACATCCGCCACCACCATGCGCACAGGCCCTTTCCCCTGCGCCTGCAGCGTGAAGATGCCGTCATATTTCAGCATGGACGATAAAAGCGCGCAGAGGGTCAGCGTTTCCCCGGTCAACTGCAGCACGTCATCAGGATAATCATGGGGCGCGAGAATGTTTTCTATCACATCGCCAAGCCGCACAATGCGCCCGCGTATGCGTGAGGATTCCAGCTGGAATGTCTGTATAAAATTATCCATCTTGTATTAACTCTTGATCTTATATCCGCTGCGGATCATGCGCAGCGCGGCAAACCCCAACGCCAGATTGATTATCAGCAGCGTCAAAATGCCGATTTCAAGACTTCCGTCCGCATGGCCTGTAAACCCATACCGAAACCCGTCAATCATGTAGAAGAACGGATTGTAATGGACCAGGTTGCGCCAAAATCCTGGCAAATGCTCCGCCGAATAAAACGTCCCCGATAAAAATGTCATCGGCGTTACAATGAAATTGGTGACAGCGGCAATATGATCAAACTTTTCGGACCAGATCCCGGCCGCGATGCCCAGGCTCGACAGCATCATCGTTCCCAGCACGGTAAACCCGATAACGGCCAGCATGGAATGAATGTGAATCCCGACCGTCATCCATACGGCAACGGCGCAGGCCAGGCCGACGATAACCCCGCGCACAACCCCGCCGACCATATACCCGACGAACATTTCACCCGGCGAAATTGGAGGCATCAGCACATCGACGATATTTCCTTGAATCTTCGCAATCACCAGCGAAGACGATGTGTTTGCGAACGCGTTTTGCACCATGGTCATCATGATAAGGCCGGGCGCCAGAAATTCCATATATGGAACCCCGCCCACGTCGCGGGCTACGCCGCCGAATGCAAGCGCGAATACGGCGTAGTAAAGCAGCGTTGTCACCAAAGGCGCGATAATCGTCTGGGACCAGACATTTATGAATCGCCCCACCTCTTTCTTGATCAGGGTACGCAAACCTATCATATTGATGGCAGGAATATTGCGCGGCTTGAGTTCGGAAGCCTGTGGTATAAAATCAACGTCGTTCATAATCGGATCCGGTCCTAAAAGATGCAGGAAAACAATAACAGCCAACATATGGCAGAGCCGGAAAATATCAAGCGCGCCCCTGCCCGCATGGGCAAAAAACCCCCGAAGAAAATCACCGAAAAATATCTCTACAACTCTGGCCTGGCCTATCTGCAGCGCTTTCCGACCAGCACCCCCCATTTCCGGCGTATTATGACGCGCAAGATCGACCGCTCCTGCAATTACCATAAAGATCAAAGCCGGGAGGCCTGCCTGAGCCTTTTGGAAGGCGCTGTAGCAACCTTTTGCCGCCTGGGCCTCTTGAACGACGAGGCATGGCTTTCGGGCATGGTGAACTCTCTGAGACGGCGCGGACTATCCTCCCAGGCCATCCTTGCCAGGCTTCAGCAAAAAGGCATGCCCCAGGAAGCCATCATCGGGGTCCTGAAAGATTATGACGCCACTTCCGGCCAGGAAAATGCAGACCTGAACGCCGCCATCCTGCTTATGCGTCGCAAACGTCTGGGCTGCTTCAGGAAAGGAGAAGAAAACAAGAACCGGGAACTTGCCAGCCTCGCCCGTGCCGGTTTTGGCTTCGACATCGCTCAAAAGGCGCTGAATATGTCTTTAAGCGAAGCAGAAGAAATGCTGATTTAAACGCGCTCCGGCGTCTTTGCGCCTTGCTGAGAAACACGCTTTGGCGGGAAAATAAGGCTCGCGGTCGTGCCCACACCCTTTTGGGAAAACAACTCGAACGCCCCGCCATGCAGCGCCATCAACGATTGAACCAGCGTCAGACCCAGCCCCGTTCCGCTCTCGTTCTTATTCAGCGCCGTGTTGATCTGGCCGAATGGCGACAAGGCCTTCTCGATTTCTTCGTCGGTCAAGCCGATCCCCGTGTCCGTAACGGAGACATGCATCTGTCCCGCATCATCGATGTCCGCATGGATGGAGATACGCCCGCCGTCCGGAGTAAACTTAACGGCATTGGATAGAAGATTGATCATCATCTGCTTCACGGCATGATTTTCACCGATCAATTTGGGTGTTGCTTCCGTCACATGATTTGAAACAATCATACGGCTTGCCTCAATTTTCGGCGCCAGCATCTCAAGGCTGGACTCTACAACCTTATTCAAGTCAACGACTCCCTCGTTTAACTGACGCTCACCCGCCTCAATACGGGACACATCAAGAATATCGTTAATAACCTGCAGCAGTTGCTTTCCGCTTTCATTGATATCGCGCGCATAATCCAGATACTCGGCCCGCCCCACCGGTCCAAAGGCCTGATTGCGTATGATATCGGAAAACCCGATGACCGCGTTCAATGGCGTGCGCAACTCATGGCTCATATTGGCCAGGAACTCAGACTTTGCGCGGTTAGCCAAATCGGACGCTATCTTCGCCTCGCGCAATGCTATTTCCGTCTCCTTGCGCTTGCTGATATCGTCTATGCTGCCCTCAAAAAAGATCAGCTGATCATTCTCGTCTTTAACGGCACGCAGATTTTCCTGCACCCAGATTATTTTTCCATCCTTACAGCGCACCTGGCATTCCACAGTAGCGCCCGCGCCTCGAATGGCATCACGCAGATGACGCTCACGCTCGCGTGCGTTGAAATAAATATCCGTGTTGGCATTGCGAACTTCCCGCAACAAATTTTCCGGCAAATCATACCCCAAGATTTTTGCAAAGGCGGGGTTAACACTTAAATAGTGCCCTTCTGGCGTAACCTGATAAATACCACTAGCGGAGTTCTCAACGATTGCGCGGTACTTCTTCTCCGCTTCGCTCAAGGCCCTCTCCGCACGGCGACGCTCTTCCACATCCGTGATTGTGCCAACCACACGCATTTCCTTGTTTTCATCTTGCCGCAACATGGAGATGG
>CAUJHN010000011.1 GCA_963204825.1 Pseudomonadota bacterium | reverse complement strand
TATTGACGGTCAGGAGAAGGTAGAGCGCCTGCCCTTTTTTCTTCATCATGAATAAATAGAGCACAGCGCCGATTGTAACGAATGTCAGGACGATCACCCCGCCCAGTCCGGATATATCGCGCACCGTTTCCTGAAACCAGAGAGGCCCCCAAGGTTGCGCGGAGTCGTTGCCGTCACGAAGCAGCATGAGAATATAAGTGTCGATAGTATGCGTATCGCCTTCAAGCACCTCTTCGGCTATTTCAAGGAAAGACCACAGAAGCAAAACGAAAGCGGCAAGGCAGACCATCGCCACTGGTTCGATGTTTTTCCATACTTTGAGGCGGTCTGACAGCATTAATGGTGAGGCGCGGGTTGCTGGTGTTCCGGTTCGTCTTCAGCGGCTGTTTTTGCCGAAGGCTCCGCCGGCGTCGCCTTCAGAAAAGAAAAGGCGAAGGTGACATTGGTTGCCCCTTCCGGAATCTTCGGATAGGACGCATCGAAGGACGCCTGCCCTTCCGCCTTCAACGTTCCGACGGGAGGCGCAATCAGCACCCGGTCCAGTATTTTTTTATCTTTATCAACGATGGAGGCCATAATGGCCGGCACACCAAGATCGCTTTCGCGCAGATTGATAACAGTGCCGCGCATACTGATTTTTCCGTCCGCCATTTCGGCTTCCAAAGATTCGAGAGCAAGACCTTCGCCGGGTAAAACGGGGGTCAGGCCGACAAGGTTATACAGCATATTAGAAGGCGGCCAGGCGCGGCTGATCTGCGGCTGCAGGGCCAGAAGCGCGGCTATAATCAAAATCCATACGGCAGCGGCGGCAGCAAAACCAGAAACGCGTTCGCTGGGCATGGGCAGCTTCTTTTTCGCAGATGGCTGCGCAACCGCAATGGCAATGTCCGCGTCATTATGAACGGGACGCACGCCTTCAGGGATCGGGGCGGATTCTATTTCTTTCCGTAAGATTTCTTCAAAGTCCTGTTCTTCTTTTTCGTGCACAACCGAAGATTCGGCAAAAGATACGTCGTCGTCTTCAAACAGGGTGGCGTCCAGGCCTTCTTCCCCTTCCTGAAACCATTGATGGCCGCAGCTGGCGCAACGCACGCGCCGACCCGCAGGTCCGACAGATCCTTCGGACACGAGATAGCGCATGGTACAGGCGGGGCAGGTCAGTATCATTTAAGGGAACGCAATCTTCTCAAAACACTCACTATACTGTATGTATATGATACGCGCAAACGAACGGCAAGGCAGGGCTTTCATGCAGAAGTTATTTATCGGTCTTTTTATCACGGTTGCCGTTCTCCCGTACGCCGCACGCGCCGCCGAAGAAAAGGTCCCCACCTGCACCGCGATGGACAGGCCGTGCCTGATGCGGCAGATAGAGGCCTTGTCGACAGCCATAGATCAGCGCGACTGGAAGGACCAGACCCTGCGTGAGCTCGCCAAGACGTTCACATATGAAAATCAGCCCGACAAGGCGATAGCCCTTATCGAAAAGATTGATAATAACGACACCAAAGCCATGACCATCCGCGGCATCGGCATGGCGGCCGCGAGTTTAAAATGGGAACAGGCCCGCTATCAGGCCTTGTTCTCCCAACTGGCCGCCCAAGCGCAAAAAATAAACCACCCGCCTTCGCAGGGCGTCGCCTATACCTATATCGCCATGGCGCAGGCCTTTGCCGGCGACGACGCCGGCGCCCGCAAAACGGCGCTGGCCATGATGAATGCGGCGTTACGGAATAAGGCGCTCGGTGAAACGGCAGAGATTGAAGCCGACCGCGGCGATTTGCCCAACGCGCTGGAAAGCTTGAGCAAGCTGGATTCCCTGCCCTATCAAAACAAGGCCTATGATACAGTGTCCAAGATTTTTCTTGATAAAGGCATGATTGAGGAAGCCTATACCTGTGCACAGAAGATCGAGAATGCTTATCTGAAGGCAAAGTCGGTCCAACGCATTCTCAATAAGGGCAACGCCGAGGAAGTGGACATGGAGCCCAAAGAAGACTTAAGCAAAGGATACGAGTAAGTTGATACGGTACGAACATGTAGGATTGCGGTATGGCATCGGGCCCGAGGTTTTGGAAGATGTGAACTTCACGCTCGAACCCGGATCGTTCCATTTCTTATCCGGGCCTTCAGGCGCGGGGAAAACATCGCTCATGTCGCTTCTTTATATAGGCCGGATGCCAACGCGCGGGTTAATCCGCATGTTCGGGCAGAATATCGGCGAGATGAACCGCGACCAGCTGGCGGCGTTAAGACAGCGCATCGGCGTGGTGTTTCAGGATTTCCGCCTGCTTAATCATATGTCGTCGTTCGATAACGTAGCGTTGCCTTTGCGCATACAGGGACGTCCAGAAAAAGAAATTCAGAATAACGTGCGGGAGCTGCTCGACTGGGTCGGGCTTGGCGATCACAAGCATGCGCTGCCCAATACGTTATCCGGGGGGCAGCAGCAGCGGGTTGCCATTGCGCGGGCGGTGATTACGCGCCCCCGCCTCCTCCTCGCCGACGAACCGACCGGAAACCTGGATGACGAGATCGGATTCCGGCTCATGGCCTTGTTCGATCAGTTGAACAGGATGGGCACGACGGTCGTGATCGCCACACACAACCAATCCATCATGGATAAATTCGGACATAAACGCCTGATCCTGGAAAAGGGACGGCTGCGCATAGAAGAGCCGCCACGCAGGGGGAATTTAAGACAACGGCTGGAAGGCGTTTACTGATGAAAAAACTGATGCATCAATTCAGCAGCCTGAAGAACCCGTTTTATAAAGAAAAGGTTTTGGGCGTCGCGAAGGAAAAACGGCGGTACGATCTGCCGCTCACCCATAGTTCAAACAACACTTTCCTGCGCCTGCTTATTGGCCTGATGAGCGTTTTGGGCGTTCTTGCCCTGTCGGCGTCCTTTGCCCTGTCGGCCATGACCCACCGATGGTCCGAAGGATTAGATCACAAGATCAGCGTGGAAATCCCCGCGGCGGATTCCGGCGGAGAGATCATCGCCCCGGGCATAGTTAAAAGCATGACAGAAGAAGCGGCAAAGATGCTGAACACCCGCGAGGACGTTGCGGAAGCCACGATCATGGAAGAAAAAGACGTGCGGGAATTGTTATCGCCCTGGCTTGGCAATGACATGGTGATGGATTCCATCCCGATCCCCGGACTCATTTCCGTTACATTCGACAAGAATGCCAATCCGGACTTAAAAGACCTGGAACTGCAATTAAGGGATGTGGCGCCCCGCGCGCGTATCGATACCCAGGAAAACTGGCTCAACGATGTGGTGCGATTTACAGGCGCGCTGCAATTTACCGCGATCCTGCTGGGACTGATTATCGGGGCGACGACGCTGGTGGCGGTGGCGGGCGGCGTGCGTTCCAAACTTTCGGAAAACAAGGAAGAACTGGAACTGCTCCATCTGATGGGAGCGTCGGACTCTTATATCGCAAGGCAGTTGCAGCGACACACGCTTATTTTATCGCTTCAGGGTGGCATCGCCGGCGTTATCGCGGGTTGCATCCTTCTATTCATTATTGGCATGGTTGCCGGCAAGATGGGCGTAAATCTTGTGCCTGATTTCAAGTTAAGCGAGATACAAAAGGCTTTTCTTGTCATCTCCCCCATACCCATCGCCCTGCTCGCCATGATGACTGCGCGCTTTACGGTCTTGCGCGTCCTTAACAAAATGCCTTAAAACGGGCCTGAATGATCTTCCGCTTATTTGCATATTGTTTTACCGCTTTTGCGACCCTCGGCCTTTTGTGGCTTTTGGGATGGATGTGGTTTGCCGCGTCTGTGGTAACCATGAAGCCGCAGGCCGTAGACACAAGAACCGATGCGATTATCGTGTTAACGGGCGGCGACAAGCGGGTGAACACCGGGCTTGATCTGCTGGCCGCGGGCAAAGCGGAATTCCTGTTTATTTCCGGCGTGAACCCGCAAGTCAAACCAGAAGAATTGATCGCCTTATGGAAGGGCGATCATGCGAAAGTTTTGTCACACATCACCCTCGGCTATACGGCAAACAGCACGGCATCGAATGCGACGGAAAGCCAGGAATGGATCAAGAAAAACGGTATCAAGTCCGTTCGCCTGGTAACCGCCAATTATCATATGACGCGATCCATGTTGATGTTCCACAAGGCGATGCCGGAGTTGGAGATCATTCGGCATCCCGTTACGCCGAGCGATTTCCAACCGTGGAAAGAGCAGTTCTGGCCCCTTACCTTTTCCGAATACAACAAGGTTCTCGCCACATGGCTCCGGCTGGACCTTTTGAACAAGAACCCATCCTTAGGATAATTTTATGAACGCCGTGCGCTGCATTCTTTTCAATTTTCTATTCTATTGCGTATGGACGCCGCTTATCTGCATCGGACTTATGCCGTCTTTGATTATGCCGCGTCCGTTTCCGGTGGCCGTCGCGCGGTTTTATCTGGATGGGGTTTATTATCTGGAGAAGTATGTTTTAGGGCTGGATTACGAGATAAGGGGGATCGAGCATCGCCCCACGGACGGCGAAGCGTATCTGGTGGCGGCGAAGCATCAGTCGGCTTACGAAACAACGAAGCTGCTCCGCCTGTTCGGAGATCCCACGATTATTTTAAAACGGGAGTTATTGTGGCTGCCTTTATTCGGATGGTTTTTGCAACGGATGGAAGTGATCGCACTTGACCGCGGCAACCGGAACGCGGCGCTGGCGTCTTTGTATAAGGGTGCGAAGAAAATGAAAGCGGACAAGCGGCCGATTGTGATTTTCCCGCAAGGCACACGGGTGGCCGTAGATGCGACGACGACGGAGAAACCATATAAATCCGGTATCATCAAATTATATTCGGAAGTCGGCCTGCCAATTTTGCCGGTCGCGCTCAACAGCGGCGTATATTGGCCGCGCAACAGTTTCTGGAAGCGCCCCGGCAAGGTGATATTTGAATTTATGCCTATGATTCCCGCTGGCCTTCCCGCGGACGAAGTTCTAAAATCGCTGGAAACGCAGATTGAAGCAGCATCGCGGAGACTGGTTGAAGAAGGCCGGAAAGCCATAGGCGTATGAAAAAGAAATTCCAGATCGGTTTCTTTATCATCCTGTTCACATTCGGGTTGATTTATCTTGGGCTGTGGGCGTACAGCGCGAAATGGTTTGCGAAAGAGATTGATAAATTATATGCGAACGGCGCGCGGGACGGTTTGCAGTTTTTAGGCCCAAAGCCGGAGTTGACGAATTTTCCATTCGTGCCCGAGGTTAGATATACCGGCGGCATCAAGGCCGGCGATGCGCAGATCGTTTTTCCGCACGTGGTGTTGCGCGGATATCCCATTCCGCTTACGAGCCTGAAGCTATCCTTTCCGGAAGGCGTTTCATTGGGAGGGATTGTCGACCCTGTAATCTGGTCGCTCAACACGCTGGAGGCGGAAATCGCCATACCCTATCGCATACCTGCGGATTTTAATTATGAAGAGCTGGCGGCATGGCAGAAAAAGGGCGGCAAGATAGACGTGCGCCATTATCAATTGACGAAAGGTTCTTTGTTTTCCGAAGGCAGCGGGCTTTTGACCCTGGACGCCAATCTACAGCCTGTGTTTTCGATGACAAGCGACATTCGCGGACATGAGGCGTTTATCAAAGAGCAGAAAGACAAAGGCCTGATCGAACCTTTCGCCGCCGCCGTCGGCGTGACGATGCTTAACAACTTCGTGCATACGGACGAAAAGACCGGCGAAAAAATCGTCGCGCTTAGCGTTGGCGTGCAGGATCGGATGCTGCGGGTGGGACCACTTCAGGTACTACAGCTTCCTGAGATTTCGTGGGATAGGCGTACGTCGCTTGCCCAGCCTCGATAATCGCTTTTCTTATATCGCGCGTTTCCTTGAATGTTTGATAAAGATAGTCACCGTCCCCCTTGCGGATGGCTTTTTGCATCGCGGTCAGATCTTCCGTGAAGCGTTGCAGGATTTCCAAGACGGCTTCCTTGTTGTTCAGGAACACATCGCGCCACATGACGGGATCGGAAGAAGCGATGCGCGTGAAATCACGAAAGCCGGAAGCCGAGAATTTTATGACTTCGCCTTTCAGATCTTCTTCCATGTCCGTTGCCGTGCCGACGATGGTGTAGGCGATCAAGTGCGGCAGGTGCGAGGTGATGCCGAGGACGAGGTCGTGATGTTCAGGGTCCATGATTTCAATGTTGGAGCCGCAGGCCTCCCAGAGCTTAGTGAGTTTTTCGACGACGCGCAGTTCCGTGTGCTGCATTGGCGTTAAGATGCACCAGCGGCCGATAAACAATTCGGCGAACCCCGCCTCCGGCCCGGAATGTTCCGTCCCCGCTATCGGGTGGCCGCCGACGATATGGACTTTCGCAGGGATTTTGAGTTGCAGGGTTTTCATGACCGACGTTTTTACGGAGCCGACGTCCGTAACGATGGCCCCGGCAGAAAGTGCGGGCGCAATTTTTTCGGCAACCGATTGCATCGCGCCAACGGGAACGCAAAGAACGACGAGGTCGGAATCTTTTACGCTCTTGGCAAGGTCGGTGAAGATTTCATCGGCAAGGCCGAGGGATTTTACCTTTTCGCAGACTTCGCGCGATTGATCCGCGCAAACGATCCTGTCCGCCAGCTTGTGCCGTTTAATGGCGCGGGCGAGCGAAGAGCCGATAAGCCCGAAGCCGATGATGGTGATTTGTTTAAACATGGGGATAGTCCCTCTTTCAGAATATAGAGATCAAATAAACGACAACAGATGATTTGGAAACGTAAAAATGCCTGCCCTAGAGGGCATAATAGGAGGCGGCGTAGAGGCCGTATGTTGTGGCGGCACAGTTCATGCTGTTATGGATAGCAGTCAGTTCTTGTGAAGGCAAATTATATTTATGCTGGGGTTTGAGACAATTCCGCCAGTTTTTTGTAAACCTTGGAGACACTTATAACAGGAACAATAGGTCCGGCAGGCTGTCCATCAATTTCACGGAGCCGGGCTGCTTCGTCAAAACTAAGGTAAATGTCCGGCAATTTACTTGGCCGTTCATTCCCATCTGGGGGCGAGACTTCATAATACACCCCCCTGTCGTCTTCTATAGGCGTCCTGCTTTTTGGATCGAGAACGACGAACATTTGCATTCCACAATTCGTACCAGCATTGGACAATACAACTACATTTTCGATGCCTCTTTGGGCTAGACTTGCAAAGATGGAATGTAATCTTTCAACTACGCTGGGTTCTTTTATTGCTCTATCCATTGTACGCCGCCCTAAATTATTAGTACTAAAATTATAGCTTTTATAAATTGCCATAAAAAATAAGTAAAGAGCTAGCCAAGAAATTCTTTGATAGCCGCGCATGCAAGCTGCATTTCTTCGCCGGTGCCGATGGATATTCTTAAGGATTCCGGGAGTTTATAGGCGCCCATCTGGCGGACCAATATGCCCTTCCCTTTCAGATGCTGCCGGCAGTTTTCAGCGGTGTCGGCCGTATCGAAGCTGACCAACAGGAAGTTGGCTGCGGAAGGCCAGACTTTCAGGCGGTTGGAGGCGAGTTCCTTTGCCGTCCATTCGCGCCATTCCTTGTTGTGGTTGATGGAGCGTTCAATGAAAGCATCATCGCCGAGCGCGCCAATTCCGGCGACCTGTGCCGGGGCGGACACGTTGAACGGCCCGCGCACGCGATTTAAGACATCGGCCACTTCGGCGGGGCAGTAACCATAGCCGAGGCGCAAGCCTGCAAGCCCAAAGATTTTGGAGAAGGTACGCAGGACCACGACATCGTCCCTGCCCTTTGCGAAATTGAAGCCGTTTTCGTAGCTGGGTTCAAGCGAGGCGTATTCGGCATAGGCGTCGTCGAGGATCAGCAGGATGTCCGGACGCAGAGCTTCGCGGAATTTTTTGATTTCGGCGGGTTTGTTGTATGAGCCCGTCGGGTTGTTCGGGTTCGTCAAAAACACAATTTTTGTTTTTGGCGTCACGGAGGCGAGGATCGCATCCAGATCCGGCGTCAGATTTTTTTCAGGAATTTCAACTGGCACACCGCCGCAGGTTTTGGCGAAAATGCCGTACATAAGAAACGAATGCGTGGCATACAGAACTTCATCGCCGAGCGATACGTAGGCTTTGCAGAGCATGCCGATTATTTCATCCGAGCCAGCGCCGCAAACGATGCGGCTTTCTTCAAGACCGAATTTTTTGGCGATGGTTTTGCGCAACTCAGTGCAGTTCCCATCGGGGTATTTTTCCAGATGCAGATCACGGGACAAGGCTTCGAGCGCTTTCGGGCTGGCACCGAAAGGGTTTTCGTTCGAGGAAAGCTTGATGATGCGCGCGGCGCCATCGGCCTTGCTTTCCCCGCCAACATAGGCGGCGATATCTAGAATTGCTGGATTAGGCTGGATTTTCATGCCGCTTGTTCCTGTGTTTTGACGGTGCGGGAATAAGACGGCGGGACGGGATAGCCGCCGACGCAGGTAACGCTCGCGCCTGGATCTTCGAAGGCTTTGACGAAGGCCGCGAGGCGCGCGTCATCCTTGCCGACATAATCTTCCACTTCCATCAAATGAAACGCCGGCGCGCCCTGCACAGCGTTGCGCTTAGAAGACAGGCTGATCGCTTTTAATTCCGCTTTCGCCGCCATATCGACAAGGCGGCCGCGTGAAATATTTGATTCACATTGGATCAGCAGGAAAGAGTTATCTTCACCGGAGTCATCGAAACCCGCCTTCGATACGACGAGCGCGCGGTGATCCGGTTTTGGATTTTCAGGATCATTACCGTGGGGAAGAGCCACGATGATCTGCATCTGTTCGGGGGTGCCGGGACCAAGGAAGGTCCACCATGGCTGTTCTTCTTCATCGGACGGCCAGGGCACGACGGCGAAGGTGGTTTTGTCTTTGTCTTCCTTCAGCGCGGAAATAGCGGCGATGGCGGTGGCCGATCTTTGCATGGGAAGAGAGCTTCCGAAATAATCGCGGGCGAGATCCCAGTATTCATGTTCGCCTTCCGGGAGGGCGACGACGACTTTCAGGCCTGTCTGCAGCAGCGAGACAGCGCCGACGAGTTCCCGCCATATGCGGACGACCGCCATTTGCGGCAAGACACCGTTGTGGCGCCCCAGAAGGCGGCGGATCATGCGGGCTTCCCGCGCCGGTTGAACGATTTGAATGTTATTTTTACGCTTTTCCTCGCCGACTTTTAAGACCAGTTCCGCGCGTTCCATCAGCGTGTCATGGATGCGGTTATCCAGAGCATCGATCTTCTGGCGTATTTCATCCAGCGCGGGCGAGTTGTAAGGCTTCTGATTTGCAGCGGCGGCGGGCTTCCTGTTCGGCATGGGTAATGTCGTTCTCTTTATTATTGGTTATTGACGGATATCATTGTTTTACTAGGACTGATTAAAGAAATCAACAAACGGCAGCCGGTCAGACGGGTTCGGGAGCAGAGGCCGTATTTTTGACAGGCAAGGACCTGGGCGCCCTGTCCATCTTTCCCGTGCCCGCGTAGATTTGTTTAGAGGCCTCCACGAAGATCAGGCCGCCCATGGCGGGGCAGAGTTTCTGGCCGATATTTTCCCATAGGCCCGCAGAGCGCAGAAGCGTCTGGCTTTTGAAGGGCGGGATGAAAAGCGCGCGTTCGGTGCGTTCGGGAATAAATAGATTTTCGCGCAGGAAATCTTCCACTTGCCCCGATGAATAGGGCGTACCGCGGCCGAAGGGAGTCCAGTCAGCCCGCGCCCAGAGGCCGATACGGTTGGGCACAACAACGATCATCCGCCCGTTGCTTTTCAGCACACGCCACAGTTCTTCGAAGGCGGGCTTTAGGAAGCCGGTGAATTCCAGCGAGTGGATGAGGAGGATGCGGTCAATGGAATTGGTTTCGAAGGGCAGATCGGCTTCGTCCGTCAAGCAGGTCAGATTTTCACCGTCATCCGGCCAGTGGTGAACCCCCTGCCCCGTGAACATCGCGCATATCGTCCGTTCGGATTCATCCATATAGGGCTTAAGATACGGCGCGGCGTATCCGGCGCCAAGAATGCGAAGGTGTTTTGCATCCGGCCACATGGCGGTGAGGCGTTCCCGGATCAGCCGGCGCACGATCCGCCCACCAAGGCTTTTGTAGAAATTGCGCAAATGGTAGGCGGAAGGGATCATAATCTTTCCAGTAATTGCGAAATAAGCGGTACATCCGCATCCGGCATAGAAAGCGAATAGAGTTCGTTCACCTTCATCCATTTAATCGCCTGCCCTTCTTTCGAGATCGGCGTGCCTTTCCACATCCTGCAGACATAGAGCGGCATGACGAGATGAAATTTTTCGTAACTGTGTGAAGCGAAAGCAATCGGCACGAAGCAGCATTCACGGGCGTCGATACCGAGTTCTTCGTACAGTTCACGGCAAAGCGCAAATTCGGGCGTTTCGCCGTCCTGCACCTTTCCGCCCGGAAATTCCCAGAGACCGGCCATCGCTTTTCCTTCCGGACGCTGGGCGACAAGCACGCGGCCGTCTTTATCGATCAACGCCGCAGCGGCGACCAACAACAAGGGAAGCCCCGGCGCTTTTTCAGGCCGGGGCTTTTCCAATGCTTCAAGGCAGTTCATTACTGCGCCGGAGCGGCTTCAGGAGCCGGTGCAGGCGCATCGCCGGCGGCGGGCGCAACTTCCGGCGTATCCTTCATAGGATCGCCATTGATATCGAATTTTTCGACTTTCGCAACTTTTCTCCAGTCATCGAGCATCGCTTCAAGTTTTTCGCGGCGCAGTTCGGACTGGATCATCGGCTTTGTTTCCTCAAAGCTTGGCTTCGGCTTGTCGCGGAAATCTTCCGCCTTCACCACGTGATAGCCAAATTGCGTTTTCACTGGCTCGGAAGAAATTTCGCCTTTCTTCATTTTGAAAACGGCTTCGGAGAATTCAGGCACCATATCGCCCTGCGCAAACCAGCCGAGCTCACCGCCTTTATCCTTGTTGCCCGGATCGCCGGAATTTTCGGCAGCCAGTTTTGCAAAGTCTTCACCAGACTTCAGTTTTTCAATCAACTCCTTGGCCTTCGCTTCGCTATCGACGAGGATATGCGCGGCCTTCGCTTCTTTTACCGCAGGCTGGGCTGCAATCGTTTCGTCGTATTTCTTCCTCATGTCGCTTTCAGAGATCTGCTTGTCAATTTCGCGCTGAATATAGATGCTGCGAATGATCTGCTGACGCGCCATGTTCATCTGTTCCTGAACCTCT
>CAUJHN010000010.1 GCA_963204825.1 Pseudomonadota bacterium | reverse complement strand
TCCCCATACGACCCAAGAAAGCGCGGACTTGTGTCAGGGGAATATATGCTGAAGCCCCGTACGAGCGTGTTACTTGTAACGCTTGTCGCAACTTCTGGTATGACAGGCGATGTTAGCCTGTCCGGCGCGTAACCGATGGCTGGTGCAATCGCAGCGCGCCCGACTTTGCGCACGTCATTCAACAGCATCATTTCCTGCTGTTTGAAAGTGAAGAGCATGATGCCGCCCTGTACCACCAGAATGGTCAAGAACGCGGACAAAGCGATGCGCCAGCTGATCCGGGAACGCCAGATCTGCGTGGGGCTGGATCCAATGCCGGCGAGCGGGTTGGATTTGGCTTTCTTACGTTGCGTCACGGTATCGGACCAATTCGAGATGTCTTTGGCGTATGACCAACCCATTGCAAAACCTGCGCTAAATAGTCCTCTTCTAGATTGCAACCTGCGCCGGTGTGAAACGCGGTTCCCCAATCATCCAGTCTAGAGAAGCTTATTTAATAAGAGATTACTAAGGAGGTGATAACGCCGTGTGAATCACAGTATAATAAATCTGTAAGCCACTCATATCAAAGAAGTTTTTTTGATAGGTCCTATAATAGGAAAATTTAATAAAAATTTTTCTAAAATATACTTCAATTTCATTCTTTAACGATGCGCAGCGTCGCGTCCCGAGGATCGATTTGCCGGTAAAAGCAGCTGCGGCGTCCGGTGTGGCAGGCGCCTTCTCTGCTCTGGTTTACCATCAGGATGACAGCGTCCTGATCGCAGTCGATCAGCACGCTTTCGACATGCTGGAAGGCCCCGCTGGTGGCGCCCTTGTGCCAGAGCTGGCGACGGGAACGGCTCCAGTAATGCGCCTGGCCTGTGGAGAGCGTCTTTTCCAGAGCTTCCGCATTCATCCAGGCGAGCATCAGTATCTCTTTGGTTTGAGCGTCCTGCGCAATAGCCGTGATAAGTCCTTCCTGATTGTAATTCGGGGACAGTTTATTTGTTTCTTCGATTGAAGCGCTCATAACACGATCTTCCATGGCAGCGCTTTTTCCCCAAGGCCGAGAGGAAGAGGAACGACATCGGCTTCGGCTTCGGCGGTGTGGCAGAGGGACAGGTCTTCGTTCTCCTGCACCAATGTGAAGGTTTCATCCGGCACGGGAAGATCATAAAACGCCGCGCCGTTACGGCACAGAAAGGCTTCAAATTCATTCTGTCCCTTATTTAAATCGAAATTTTGTATATATAGCTGAGGCGCTATGCCTCCCGTAAAGCAACCCGCCGCACAGCCACATTCCGTGAGTTTCGCGGCGTGAGGGGCGCTGTCGGTGCCCGCGAAAATACGTTTATTGCCGGGTGCGCGCACGGCGTCCAAAAGCGCCTGTCGGTCTTCTTCAAATTTCACAAGCGGTAAGCAGTAGAGATGGTACTTTAAGCCCTGCAGCAGGTCTGCCACGGTGTGCATCAGATGTTGTGGTGTTATCGTGGCCCCGGTTTTTTCGCCAGATTTCTGCACAAAATCTACGGCTGTTTTCGTCGTTATATGTTCACAGACCAGTTTGAGGTTCTGGAATTTTTCGCGTAAGACAGGCATGCGTTCGCGGTAGAAAAAGTCTTCAGCGCTGGAATTTTTACCGAAATAACGTTCACCAGAAAGCCCGTGTTCTTCGCCATGGAGGCATAGAATTACCCCGTTATCTTCCATGGCGCGGAATACGTCATTCTCTAAGGAACTTTGTAGCGGATAGCCATGATCTGAGTTCGTGGTGCCGTGCGGCGGATAATATTTGCAGGCTTTCAGCAGGCCTGATTTCGCTCCGGCCTCTATCATGGCGGGTGTGGTGTCACGGGTGAGATAGAGGGGTACGATCAGGGCAGAAAAGGCATCACCCCCGGCTTTCAGGATCATGTCCCGGTAGCTTTCAACGCTCCAGCATGAAAGAGGGTCCCTTTCAAAGACCTTCGCCACGGGCGGCTTTGTATTTGGCATGGCGAGCAGGCCGGCGCAGCCCATAGCCAGATGCGCCTTCACATAGGCGGCCATAGCGGGCCCCTGGCGGAGGTGGACGTGCAGATCATACCATTTGGGAAGTGTGATTTTCATGGCTTTGGCGACTATTGACCGGAAATACCTCAAATTCAAGCCATTCTACACGGGTTTTTAAGGGTTAATATATTATGTTAATATTGAAAACAGCCATGGGGATGGTTACGTGAAAATAATTACGGACGGTGCGGAACATCATTTTCTAACGTTTCTTGAGAAGCTCAAGGCGAATCCGGCAGGATGGATTGCCTGTACTTTTCCTTTTTCGCGGCATCTCGATCATGAGGATCTCGTATCGCGCAGGGCTTTCATTCATAGCAATCTTTTGCGTCTTCAGACTGAATCCATGGCCTTTATCGAATCCTTTCGTGAAAAAGGACAGGGTCTAGGGCATGCGTTTTTGTACAAGTTCGCCGATAACGACGTGATGCTTTTGTGCTGTCCCGGCAACGACGCAGAACAGAAAAAGGCGCGGGAGATTCTGGAATCCGCATCGGCGCAGTTTCCGCACGGCTTTTGCGACTATGGTTTTCTAACCAAGGAACTGTACGTCTACCAAAAAATCGCGGATCATAAATTCGTAACCATGAAGCGGATGGCGGCGTACGCCCTGCTAGGCGATGAAAACGTGACAGGTAGCCTCGCGCTCCGCCGCAAGAAGCGAGACGAGCCTCTGGTCATGGTGGTAGAAGACGACCGTTTTACAGCGTCCTATATTTCCAGTTTCTTGAAAGAATTCGACCTTGTCCTTGCCCGCAACGGGGAAGAAGCGGTCCATAAATATATCGAATACGCCCCGGATGCGGTGTTTCTTGACGTACATATGCCCGGGATGAACGGACACCAGACGCTGCAAGCCATCAAATGCGCGGATCCAGAAGCGTTCGTGGTCATGCTTAGCGTCGATACGGCAAGATCAAGTATCCTGAACGCAAGCGAGCATGGCGCGGTCAGCTACCTCAAGAAGCCTTTCTCCCGCGAACGGGTCTTAAATACGCTGCGTCTTTCGCCTTTCATTCGTGAAAGTCGTGGAATCCTGCCCCTGCATCGAGGTTAGGCAAGAGATACGAAGTCGCCCGGATAGGGGATAGTGAAATCCTTGCCGATATTTTCTTTTGCAAGCAGGGCTTCCGTTTTTCGCCGCGGTTCATCATAGGCTTCGTCCGTCAGCAGGAAGGTCTCAAAATGAAAACCCATGCCGCGTTTCGCGCCGAGAATTTTATAGGCTTCGATGGTATCTTCGGGGTTCATGTGAGAATATTTCATAAACCAGCGTGGTTCATAGGCGCCAATGGGCAGGAGCGCGATGTCCGGTGCGCCATGACGTTTCCTGATATCTTCAAAAAGCCCGGCGTGAAAACCGGTATCCGCCGCGAAATAGACGGAAGGGCCGTTTTTCTTTTTTAAGAAAAATCCGCCCCATAAATCCCGGCATATGTCCTGAAAACCGCGGCGCGACCAGTGTTGCGCGGGCGCGAGGGTCAATTCCAGATCTTCACCTATTTTTGCGCTTTGATGCCAGTCCAGCGCCAGCATGGTGCAGTGGGGTGCGGCGGGGCCGATTATCCGCGTGTTTCCGAGCGGCGTGTAAATAACGGGCGAATCGCGCCGCGCAAGCCAGGAAAGGCAGGCGAGATCCATATGGTCGTAGTGATTATGGCTTACAAAAATAAAATCGATTTTTGGCAGTTTATCCAAAGATACAAACGGCGCCCTTATGCGTTTCGGACCGATATTGGCGAACGGGCTGGCGCGGTCGGAAAAAACGGGATCGGTGAGGATGTTGACGCCATCAATCTGTAGAAGAAGCGTGGCATGTCCTATGTAGGTAACTTTCATACCGTCTGAGCGGTCCGTCAGGGCAGGGCGCGGCGGATTTTCAATCCAGCCCGGGCTTTGGCTGCGCGTTCCCTGGATGCGCCATTTCAAGACATCCACAAAGCTCTTGTGCGGACGGACGGCCCAGGGATTGTAGAAGACTTTTCCATCGAAATGGTCCGATACCGGCCCTTTGTAATAGACTTTGTAATAATCATCGATATTCAAGCGTGGCTCCTTTGCCGATTGAAAAGACCGGGTTCGATATGCCAATGTAGGGGCATGATCAAGTTATATAATTCCCTTACCCGTGAAAAGCAGTCCTTTGAGCCGATCGACCCGTCCCATGTCCGGGTGTATGCCTGTGGCCCCACGGTTTATGATTTTGCCCATATAGGCAATGCACGGATGGCCGTGGTATTCGATCTGTGGGCGTGCGTTCTGCGTACGGTGTACCCGCGCGTTACCTATGTCTCCAACATTACGGACATCGAAGATAAAATTCTGGATGCCGCCCGTAAATCAGGGGACGCTATAAACGTCATCACGGAAAAATACGCGCGCATTTATAATGAGGATATGGCGTCGCTGGGTGTGAGCGTACCCGACATACAGCCTAAGGCGACGGAACACATACAGGAGATGATAGAACTGATGCAGCGGTTGATTGCGCGCGGCCATGCATATGAAGCGGAAGGGCATGTGCTCTTCAATGTGCCGTCAGATCCGTCCTATGGTGTCTTATCGGGGCGCTCACGCGATGAGCAGATTGCAGGCGCGCGCGTCGATGTCGCGCCGTATAAAAAAGATCCTGCGGATTTTGTTTTGTGGAAACCGTCCACGGGCGATCAGCCCGGATGGGATTCGCCGTTCGGTTTCGGGCGTCCCGGCTGGCATATCGAATGTTCTGCCATGGCGGAAAAACATCTGGGCCTGCCCTTCGATATTCATGGCGGCGGAGCGGATCTGAAATTCCCGCACCACGAAAATGAAATCGCGCAAAGCGCGTGCGCCCATGATTTCGAAGATCGGCCTGAGCAGTTCGCCAAATACTGGGTGCATAACGGGTTCGTGACGGTGGACGGCGAGAAAATGTCCAAGAGCCTTGGCAATTTCCTGCTCGCGCACAATCTTTTGAAAAATCACAAGGGCGAGGTTTTGCGTTTAACGCTGCTCGGCGCGCATTACCGGCAGCCGCTGGACTGGTCCGCGCAGGCGGTGCAGCAGGCGCAAAAGCAGCTGGATACATTTTATACGCATCTGCATAGGCTGGCCGATGTACAGGCCGAGGATGCGGGTGTGCCTGAATCTATTTTAGAGGCGCTGTACGACGATCTGAACACGCCGCTGGCGTTAAGCCGCATTCACACGCTGGTGAAGGAGACGGTGTCTCCTGCGCTGCTGAAAGGGCAGTTGCAGGCCATCGGGCAGCTTATGGGGATTTTACAGGAAGATCCTGCGGCGTGGCTGGGGTACGGGCAGAGCGCGGATGCCGATGTAAAGCAAATTGAAGCGCTGATCGCGCAAAGACAGGAAGCCAAGAAGGCGAAGGATTACGCGCGGGCCGATGCCATACGCAAACAATTGGATGATATGGGGATTGCTCTGGAAGATACGCCGCAGGGCGCTAAGTGGCGCGTGAAGAATTAAAGCCGTCTTATCGGGCGATCAAAACTTTTTGGTAAAAATATTTTACACCACCACCATTGATGCAAGAGGCTGATTTACCATTATAATCAGAGGAAGAAAAAGACATGGGTGTGGATGATGTTGCATAATTTCCGGTAAAATCGCTTTGACTCCCTGCTGAATAGGTGGCCGGTTCCCCTCCGGGGTTTTCTATACCCAGAAGAGTATTTATTTTCAGGCAAATCTCCCTCGTTACGTTGGGCAAGTTGTAAATCAATTCCTGGCTTGCTTCATCGCCTATCCCTGGCCATGACACTTTTCTGATCCTTGAGGAGCCTTGTATTGTGAAAAAGGCACCATTAATAAAATAGTTTCTAGGAAAAAAGACGGGAGTGACCTTACCATCAGATGAGCTAAAAACACTGCACCCGGAAGCAGGTGCGTTGGAATTGTAACCAGCGGGATATGAGATCACATTTCCCGAATTTAGCCAGACGGTATTTGAAAAGTCGAGCTGCGTGTCTTTGCACCCTGCGAGCCGCAATTTCTGGACAGCCGTTGCCAATGTGTTGCTGTATGCGATGATTTCTTCAGCCGCGAGTTTAACCTGTTGGTCGGAGAGGGTCGACGTGCTGTTCGAACCACCTTTGAAAACGGCATAGGACAGCGCCGCGAACAGCGCAATGGCGATCAAAACGATCAAAAGCGCGGAGCCGTTCTGGGGTGAGGAGCATTTCATATAATGATTCTAACGGAAAATACCGGAAATGTCAGGCA
>CAUJHN010000009.1 GCA_963204825.1 Pseudomonadota bacterium | reverse complement strand
TGTGGATGCGAAGCTTTGGACGGAAACGGAAAAGGCTGCGCTGGCCCTCTTCGCCCGCGGGCAGGAGATTGCGGCGAAGCAGGGATTGATCCTGGTCGATACGAAATATGAATTCGGGGTGGATGCGGACGGGCGATTGTGCGTGGGGGATGAAATCCACACACCGGATTCTTCGCGGTACTGGATTGCGGCGACATATGATCAGCGGTTCGCGGCGGGACAGGACCCGGAAGGGCTGGACAAGGAGTTCGTGCGGAAATGGCTGGTCGAGCGGATGGAAGATGCGTATCAATCCCCCCTGCCAGCGATTACGGACGCCGACCGGGAGATGTTCAGCCGAAAGTATCAAGAATTGTATCTGCGGGTGACGGGGATGGAATTTGCCCCGGAAAACCCCGGAATCCCTGTTTATGAGCGGGTTCTGCAAAACATCCGGGAAGCGTTGCCTGAGCTTGGTAAGGCAGCTTGAGACATTAACCACTTATTTTTATTGTCATAATGTTAAATTTTGTGCAATATGTCACAGAATTTCATCAGGAGGCGTGAATGGCACATAAACCAAGCATTAGAAATCTGGCCGCAACCGCAGCAGAAGCGATTACTTTTTCCGAAGCTGTGCAAAAATCAAGCGTGTCTGAAGCAGTAAAAAAGGCAATAGCCGGAATCGCTGAAGGGCTTGCGTGCGCCATAAATGCCTCTCACAAAACCCACCAGAATGTCACGACGCCTAATTTGCATGCCACGTGGAGCAATGCACAAGCCGCCGACTTAATTAGTCCCCTTACCCGCATGAAGGCATGCCTAGAAGCCAACAGCCCCGCTTTGCGAGGTATAGTAGCGAATGATCTTGGCTCAGAAATAAGCCGCATTACTTCGCTGAAACTTGTCAATTCTATCGGCAGCCATCTCCAGGCAGAACGCCTTGGAACAAGCAGAGACCCTGGAGCCTACTGGCAAAACCCGTTAGCGCGTATTGCGGAGACGCTGCGCCTTCAAGCCGCTTGATGAAAAGCCGAAAATGCATTAATTGCATTTAATGGCTGAAAATCTGCAAAAAGACAAAGAACCGATGCATGCGTCCTTCGACATCACGAAAGTGGTGAGCAAGGAGGGCAAATATACGACCATTCCGGATACGAAATACGATGTGCGGGAAACGTTCGGAATCGACATCGACTGGCAGGTTCCGGGTTTCAAGGAAGACAACCAGAACGTCCCCGACGCGGACAAGACGTATCATTTCGATCCCGTTACGACGATGGCCATTCTGGCCGGGTTCGCGCACAATCGCCGCGTGATGGTGCAGGGTTATCACGGGACGGGTAAATCCACACACATCGAACAGGTTGCGGCGCGGCTGAACTGGCCTTGCGTGCGGATCAACCTGGATTCCCACGTTTCAAGGATCGACCTTCTGGGCAAGGATATGATCGTATTGCGTGAGGGAAAGCAGCTCACGGAATATCAGGAAGGCTTGTTGCCATGGGCCATTCAAAACCCCGTCGCGCTGGTGTTCGATGAATATGACGCGGGCCGCCCGGATGTTATGTTCGTTATTCAGCGCGTTCTGGAGGCCGAAGGGCGTTTGACGCTGCTCGACCAAAATAAAGTCATTCGCCCCCACCCCGCATTCCGGTTGTTCGCGACCGCGAACACGGTAGGGCTCGGCGATACGACGGGGCTTTATCACGGTACGCAGCAGATCAACCAGGCGCAGATGGATAGATGGAACATCGTCGCACAGCTGAATTATCTGGAACACGATGTGGAAACGGAAATCATGCTCCGCAAGGTGCCCCAGATGAACACCACGCAGGGCAAGGAAATTGTCTCCGCAATGGTGCAAATGGCCGACTTAACACGGGCAGGTTTTATCAATGGCGATCTTTCAACCGTGATGTCGCCACGTACGGTTTTAAGCTGGCTTGAAAACTACACGATTTTCGGCGACCGCGACCTAGCTTTCCGCTTCGCGTTCATGAACAAGTGCGACGAAATGGAATGGCCGACGCTGAATGAATATTATCAGCGGTGCTTCGGGGTTGATCTTCTGAAGAAATAGACCTCAGTGCGGCAAAAGTTGTGCCGCTGCGCGATCCGCGACGATCGTCACATTTTCCTGACGCTGCAGGTAAGATGCGGGAACGTCCGTCGTTATTTCCCCATGCAGAGCCCGCTGGAGTATTTCTGCCTTGGCGGCGCCTCTTGCCAATAAGATCGTCTTTTTGGATTCTATTAAATCAGCAATGCCAAGCGTCAGGGCGTGGGTTGGCATAACGCCATACTGTTCGCCCCAATATGCCATGTTTGCCTTACGCGTTTCTTCCGTCAATCGGACGTGACGCACGCTTTCATTGAAAGGACTGCCAGGCTCGTTAAAGCCGACATGTCCGTTTTCACCGATCCCCAGAATTGCGACATCAGCATGGCCGTTCTTAAAAAACAGCGCCCGCATTTTTTCTATTTCGCAGGCCGGATTGGCGGCGCTGTTGAACGTCCAACGCACTTTAATCTCTAAAGGATCCAGGATTTCCTGCGCCAGCCACTTTTTAAACAAGCGTTTATCGTCTTCCATCAACCCGGTGTATTCATCCAGTGCGATATACGTGAAGGAAGGGCAATCCCCGCTTTCCCGCAAGTCCTTGTAAAAGGGGGCCGGGGTATTGCCTGTCGGCAGAATTACTTTGGGGCGGTTTATTCCGTTCAAGGCGTCGTAAAAGGCAGTTTTCGCTTTATGGCCGAAGTCGGCGTCATCGTCGGCAATTATCAAATTATACTTCATCGGAGGATTTGTAATAAA
>CAUJHN010000008.1 GCA_963204825.1 Pseudomonadota bacterium | reverse complement strand
CCACTATTCGGTTTTCAATGCCGCCGTGGACACGCAAGGAGATGGCGGCATGACGGTGCATCTGCTGCTGGAAGGCAGCAATCCGGACATCTATAATGGCAGGATCGTAAAATTAAACGTTAATTTGACAGGCGACGTGCTGGACTTTATTCAGCAAAACGCTATGCTTATTACCAATCCTGAACAGTTGTTGAAGCAAGGTACGCAATGAACAAATTTTTAATATCTTTTCTGGCTCTGCCGCTGATTGCCGCGTGCACGCCGACGGTTAAGGTCGAAGCCCCCGACAAGCCGATTGAAATCAATATGAACGTCAACATCGAACACCACGTGAAGGTGGAAATCGACCGTGACGTTCAAACCGCCATGAAAAACAACAAAGATATCTTTTAAGAGGCCATCATGAAACGCATGCTTGTTACTGCCCTGTTTACCGCCGTGGTCTTTCTTGCCGGAACGGCCTTTGCCATGGATCTTGCCCAGGGCCGCGCGAGCGGCGCCGTAGGCGAAAAACTCGATGGCTATATTGCCGCCATCACACCTTCGGCGGATGCGAATGCCCTCGTTGCCGACGTCAACGCCCGCCGCAAGGTTGAATACGAAAAAATCTCCAAGGAAAACGGACAGCCCGTTTCCGTCGTGGCAAAGGTCGCTTCCGAAAGCATCATCAAAAACCTTCCTGCCGGCAGCCTGTATCAGGGTGCGGACGGTTCCTGGAAGAAGAAATAGTCTTTTAGGACAAATGAAAAAAAGCCGCCCGGGGGCGGCTTTTTTATTAGTATGCAGGCCGTGTATCCGCTTCGGGCGCCAGGGCGGGAACAGGCGCTGGTTTCATCGAAGCGGCTGTTTTTGCCTGGTAGAGCAGGTTGATGAATTCTGCGCGGTAGCCGAACTTATCTTCGCCCTTGTTTGCATCCGCCTGCTTGATGACGTCATCGTAGGTCAAGGAGCCCGTGAACTTGCCACCTTTTAGCAGCTGTCCAAAACCCGCAACGGCTTCCGCCCAGTTGGTTTCCCGGATCAGGGTTGCATCGGTTGTAACATTTTTGGCCGTGACCGGCGTTGTGATCAGCTTGCTTTCGTTTTCTTTGGGCAGTTTGTAGCGCACCTTGACGAAGGCAAGCTCATCGTTTTTCGGCTCGGCTTCTTCGGCTTTGGGCGCATAACGGCTTTCATCCACCATGGTTTGGCCGCCGACGGGCGTGATTTCATACATCGCCGTGACTTCCGCACCCGCGCCTATATCGCCCGCATCGACTTTGTCATTGTTAAAGTCTTCTGTGTTCAGCGCACGCGTTTCGTATCCGACAAGTCGGTATTCGGAAACCTGCGCCGGATTGAATTCCACCTGGATCTTTACGTCTTTGGCGATGGGAAAAAGGGCCGCGCCCGCTTCCTGTACCAACACTTTACGGGCCTCATTGAGCGTGTCGATATAGGCGGCGACGCCGTTGCCGTTCTGCGCCAGTTTTTGCATCATATCGTCGTTATAATTGCCGCGTCCGAAACCGAGGACGGAGAGGAACACGCCTTTTTCCCGTTCGCGTTCGACAAAACCTTCCAGTTCTTCCGGGTCCGTGATGCCGACGTTGAAATCTCCATCGGTGGCAAGTATCACGCGGTTGACGGCCTTTTCATTAAAGTAAGTCTGTGCCATCTGATACGCCGCGCGAATACCTTCACCGCCCGCCGTCGATCCACCGGCTTCCAGTCCCTGCAGCGCCTGCAGGATTTTGCCTTTTTCCGATACGGGCGTTGGCTGCAAAACCACACCGGCGGACCCTGCATAAACGACGATGGACACTTTATCCGTGGGTTTCAGAGAATCCAGCAGCAGCGCAAAGGATTGTTTGAGCAGGGGCAGCTTGTTCGGTTCATTCATAGACCCCGACGTGTCCAGCAGGAATACAAGATTGCTATCCGGCGCTTCGGCCTTTTGGATGTCATATCCCTTGATGCCTATGGTGATAAGTTTTTTGCCCTTATTCCAGGGAGAGTCTTTTAAAACGACGCTTGTTTTGAACGGCTCTTCCTGGGTGGAAGGGCCGGGGTAAGCGTAATCAAAGTAATTGATGAGTTCTTCTATGCGCACGGCGTCCGGCTGCGGCAATACGCCCTCATTTAAGTTGGAGCGCACGAAGGAATAGGAGGCTGTATCCACATCAATGGAGAAGGTGGAGACGGGTTCCACTTTCACCTGCTTGATGGAATTTTGTTCAAAGTCCGTGAATTTATCGCGGCCCTCGTTCTGTGCCGTCTGCCCATAATAGTCACCGACAGGGGGCGCCAACATTCCACTGACGGCAACGCCGCCGGATATCGGTGGGATAGGCGCTGGCATCGCTTTTCGCATTGTGGGTGCGGCCGGGGCCGGTTCGATGCTCATTTGCATTTCTGCCGCAGGGGCCGCCATGTCAGCAGCCATGCGCTGATTTGCTTCCGGCGCTGCAGCAACTTCTTTTGTTTTCTGCGTGTCCATGGAGGCATCGGCAAGCGCCATTTCCTGTACAGCTGCGCCGTTTGTTTTAACCGGCACAGTGCCGTTGCTGTATATCAGCAGCGCCACGCACGCGGTGGCGAGGCCTCCGAAAATGCCGCTGTAAACCAGTCTTCTATTCTTGGGTGTCATGTCCTTACTCCTGTCTGAGGTTATCTTGTCCATCAGACGGGCGAACAGGGAGGATCCTTGGGCGGATTTTGCATTATTTTTGGAAATGGCGAATTTCTGCGCCTCGAACGCCGCCATGGCGAGGTTTAAAGACTCCTTTTTCCGCTCTGTATCCGGGGCGGGAGTGCTTTGAAACAGGTTTTTCAGGTCTTCATCGTTCATCGTTATAACCCTCCCAGCTTCTTGCGGGCTTCGTGAATGCGCCACGACACGGTGCTTTCGGCACAGCCCAGAACGGCCGCTGCCTCTTTATGTGACAATCCTTCGGCAAAAACCACGATCAGCGCTTCGCGTTCCGGGGCGGGCAGATCGTGGATTTTTTTCATCATTTCCTTTGTGTGCATATCCTGTTCCGGGTTGGCCGATCCGGGCAGGATGTCGGCAACGATATCCAATGCCACATGGCCTTTCTTATTGTTCGCGCGCAGATCCGCCCAGTCGCGGAACGTGTTCAGGACAATCGTGTAAATCCAGGTCGTGAATTTGGAATCCTGGCGGAAAGAGCCGATATTCTGCGCGATCTTTAAACAGGCCATCTGGGTTATATCCTCCGCGTCCTCACGATGGCCGCATAAATGAAAGGCCATGCGGAACACCGTCGCATAGTGAATATCCAGCAACGTGCGAAACGCACCGGCATTGCCTGCGCATGCCAATTTCACCAGTTTTTCCTGTTCGGCCATATCCATGCGGTGTTCATCTTCCCATAGGACGGGGCAATAGGCCAGATCCTTGGCTTTAGACATAAAATTTATCCCCTTGCCGGGGCGGGGAGCATCCTTCATCATAATGGGCAGGATTGCTTATTCATTTTGGGGAATATCCATGGAAGCGTTTTTTTTACTGCTAGGCCTGTTTGTGCTCGTTACCTTCTTTATGCCATGGGTCAATTTTTTCTCGATCCGTGGCCTGCGCCATGATCTGGATAAATTGCAAAAATCCATGAAGGAAGGCGCGGAGCCGGCAGAAGCGAAACCACAAATCATCACTTCGCCACCGCCCGTTCATGTGGAACCACCCCAAGAGCCGAAGCCCGTCACCGATCTGGAAGCACGGATGAACGAAGCGATGGCGAGCTATTCGTCCAACCATTCTTCTGCGCCCGTCACGGCAAAAATCCCACGCACGGAAAAGAAAGACTCTGTTCTTAAATCCGCCATTTCCTTTGAACAGAATATCGGCACGAAAATATCCGTCTGGCTTGGCGCGGTCGCGCTGATCTTTGCGGCGTTCTATCTGGTGAAATACTCGATCGACCAAGGATGGTTAAGCCCCGCCGTGCGCTTAACGCTGGCCGGCCTGTTTGGCGTATCCCTGATTTCCGGCGGGCAATGGCTGTCGGTCAGAAGGCATATCGACAATGCGGAACGCATTTCACAGGCACTGGTCGGCGCGGGCGTCGTCGCGCTCTATGTGGCGCTTTACGCAGGATTGAACCTTTACCACCTCATCCCGTCCACGGTCGCCTTTGCCGGCATGGCCGTCGTTACCGCGATTGCGGTTGTTATGTCCCTGCGCCATGGGCAAGCGATTGCTGTGTTCGGTATCGTCGGCGGGCTTTTGACGCCCATGATGGTGCGTTCAACGGACCCCAATGCGGCGATGCTGTTCTCATACCTTTTCATGCTGTATGCCGGGATTATTTTCATTATCGTCCGTCAGCAATGGTGGAAGCTTGCGGTCGCGATGCTGGCCGGTACGCTGCTCTGGCCGTTCTTCTGGCTGTCCACGACCTTCACGGCGGCGGATTCCGTTTCGTTCGTGCTGTTCGCGTGCGGTGTGTGCGGCGCGTCCTTGTTCGCGACGTCCCAGCATGTGCGAAAAGACGAAGCGCCGCCTTTCATGCATGGCTTTAACATGCTCGCGATGATCGGCACGGCGCTGGTGGTCTTCTGGGTCGGGTTCAAGGTCAATCTTTCCGTCTTTGACTGGTCGATGCTGGAATTGATGACGCTCGCCGTCGTCACGCTGACTTACTTTAAGCCTGATATGTATAAAAATATCCTTTGGGCCAAGATGGCGCTCGATCTGACGCTGCTGGCTTTCTGGATGAACAATGTCGTGGATACGAATACGGCTCTGCTAGTTTTGTCCTACATGGCGGGTGCCTATGTTATCCTGCCGCTATGGGTTATGCTCCGCACATCGCAACCAGCATTCTGGGCGGCGGTGCAATCCGTGTTTGCCGTGGCGGCGTTTTTGATCTGTTACCTGCAGTTGAAAAATCCCGATACGAATTACCTGTACTGGGGCAGTGGTTCCTTCCTGCTATCAGCCGTGTTCATCGGCCTGACCAGCCGCGGCATACGTTTGTTCAAGGGCGATACGGAGAACGTCAATACGCTGACCGCGATTTATGCCAGCGCGGCGTCTTTCTTTATCTCTGCCGGCCTTGCGATTGAACTGCCTTCCAATTATCTGCCTGTCGCGTTCGCATCGCAGATACTGGCAACGATCCTGATTTACAAAGCCGTTGGCATTGAATTTTTAAAGAAAGTAGCGATGATCCTGACCGGGGTGTTTGCGTACATGAACCTGGGATTTATCTCGCTCTTTGCCAGCACGTTCGGCGCCAGCCTCGTCGGTGATACATATCATTATGCGCCGGATCTACTCGGCGATGTCGATATCAAACTTCTGCTGCCAGCGGTTCTGTTCAACGCAG
>CAUJHN010000007.1 GCA_963204825.1 Pseudomonadota bacterium | reverse complement strand
ATCACAGGCGAAAATTTTAAAACCACGATCCGGCTGGCGCAGGATTTGGGCGCGACAATGGGCGGCGATCTGCAAAGCCGCGTACTGATGCTGGGGAAAGCCCTAGAAGATCCCGCCGAACGTATGGCCTTGTTGAACAGGGCGGGCGTGCAGTTAAGCGACTCGCAAAAAGAACTGATCGAACGCTTTGCCGAAACAGGGGAGCAGGCAAAGGCGCAGGCAATTATTCTTGACGCGCTTCAAACCTCTGTGGGGGGTACGGGCGCGGCGGAAGCCAAGGGTGTGACGGGTGCTGCTAATAGATTGTCCGATGCGTGGGGCAATATGCTGGAAAATATCGGGATGACACGTCCGGTTGCAGGCGGAGCTGCCGGAGCATTGAATGGTTTGGCTTGGGCGGTTGAAGGATTGCGCGATGCTTTTGCCGAAGATCCTATCGGTGAACAAATCGGAGATGCACAAAAGAAACTGCAAGAGGCCCAAACCGTTCTGGATAATTTCAGAAAGACACAGGAATCATCCCCGCTTTCCATGCTTGGCAATGTCATTGCACGGCAGGAAGACCGCGTGGATGATCTGAAAGCCGAACTCGACGCGCTTTTGAAACAGGGCCAAGCGGAAATCAGCGAACAGGCCAGAGCGCAGGCGGCAGAACGTCAAGGTGCGCGTGACCGCACAGCCGCCCTTGTCGCGGAACAAAGCAAAAAACTTACCGATGAAATTCAAAAGCTGGCAACCGATCCGGCAGACAAGATCGCCAAGGTCAATAAAGAACTGGAAACAACAAAGACACGCCTTAATGCGCTGCGCGAACAAGACGGTAGCAACGTGGGGGCTGTGGATGCCGCTATCGCGCAGGCGGAAACTTTGGCGCGTAAACAGATTGAAGCCATTGAAAAGCCCGCTATGGAAGCCGCGAAACGTGCGGCGGATTCCAATAAAAAAGTTGTCGATGATCTGCAAAAGCAGTTTTCCAACATGGGGAATGCGCGGCAGTCGTTCATCGATCAGGCCGTGGGCCGCCTGTCCGATGAGGCAAGCGCAACGCAACGGGCGCAGGCTGAAAAACTGGCCGCGCAGTTGTTCGATAGCCAAGCCTTTAAAGAGGCGCAAAACGTGGTCGAAGATTTGAATAACCAGTTGAATACACTGACTGACAAACGATCAAAATTTATTTCCGATGCAGTCTCGCGCCTGTCGGATAATGCCTCGACGGGTCAACGCGCCGAAGTCGAAAAATTGGCCGCCGCCCTGTACGATCAGGGAGAAGCGCAAGAACGCCTGAATAAATTGAAGCAGGAAGGGGAGCAGATCACCAATGCAACCCGTACCGCTACGGAAAACTATGCCGCCGAAATCGCCAAGCTGAAAGAACTTCTTGATGCAGGCGCGATCAGCCAAGAAGTTTATAACCGTGCCGTTGCCGATGCGGAGAAAAAGCAGCTTGCGGCGCGGACAGACGCGCAGGCCGGGGCCATTCGTGCTTTCAACGCCTACCGCGAATCTGGACAGGATGCGGCTTCTTCCGTCGAAAAGGCGTTTACAGAAGCGATGGGGGCCACGGAAGATGCCATCGTCAATTTGGTGACTTCGGGCGGGGCCAGCCTGCAAAGCCTTGGCGATCTGGCGAATTCTATCGTGGCTGAAATTACCCGCATGGCGGTGAAGCAGGCCATTACAGGCCCGCTTTTCAATGCGATTGGCGGAAGCCTTGGCGGTGGCGGCGGCGGTTTTCTGGACAGTATCTTTTCCATGATTTTCCATGAAGGCGGCGTGGTCGGTGAAGGTTTGCCGAAACAGCGATCCGTTCCGGCCCATGTTTATATCGGCGCGCCGCGTTATCACTCTGGCGGTGTAGCTGGATTAAAACCCGGAGAAATCCCGGCCATTCTTGAACGCGGCGAAACGATTTTGCCGAAAAATCAGAAGATGGGCGGCGGCTCTACCGTCATCATGAATATCAGCACGCCGGACGCGAATAGTTTCCGCTCATCCCAAGCGCAAATCGCGGCGGATGCAGCACGAGGTATTGACCGGGCGCGAAGGAATCTCTGACATGGCTTTTCATGAGGTGAGATTCCCCGACGATATCGCCTATGGTGCGACGGGCGGGCCGGAATATGCCACAACGATTGTGTCTATGGCGTCTGGATATGAACAACGGAATATTAATTGGGAAGCCGCGCGGGGTCGCTGGGATGTAGCAAGCGGCCTGAAACGTCAATCGCAGTTGGATATATTGGTTGCCTTCTTTCGCGCACGAAAAGGACGCGCACATGGATTCCGATATAAGGACTGGATGGATTATCAGGCAACAGCGCAATCCATCGGTACAGGCGATGGGACAAACAAGGTCTTCCAGCTTTCTAAAACCTATACGTCAGGTGCAGGAAGCGAAAAGCGGATTATCAAGAAACCTGTTTCCGGTACATCGAAGATTTATTTGAACGGCGTGCATCAAACATCCGGCGTGTCGATCAGCACAACAACGGGCGCGGTGACATTTACAAACGCGCCGGGGAATGGCGTGCCTGTCACGGCGGATTTTGAATTTGACGTGCCTGTGCGTTTTGACACTGACCGCATGGCCGTGACTATCGAATATATCAACCTTAACCAGTGGTCAGGTATTCCGATCATCGAGATCCGCGTATGAAAACTGCGTCTTCCAATATGAACACCCATATCACGGGTGAAACAACGAGCCTTGCTACATGCTGGAAGGTGACGCGCAAGGATGGGCTTATTTTCGGGTTCACGGATTTTGACCGTGATTTATTGGTGGAAAGCGTTACCTATATGGCGGCAACTGGCTATACCAGATCCGCCATTCATACCATCGCCAATCTTGCCGTGGACAATCTGGATATTGAGAGCGCACTGGATAGCGATATTTTGACCGCTGGCGATCTACGCGCGGGCGTATGGGATGGTGCTACAGTAGAGATATTCCTTGTTAATTGGGCGAATATCGCCAACGGCAAAATCCTCCTGAAACGCGGCACGATAGGGGAAGTCGAATTACAGGATGTCACTTTTAAGGCCGAACTGCGCGGCCTGACACAAGCCCTCTCGCAGCAGATCGTTGAACTTTATACGCCGGACTGCCGTGCAGATTTAGGCGATAGCAGATGCAAAGTCAATCTTGCCGCCTTAACGGTTACGGGCGCAGCTACGGCCATGACGGATCGACGGAGCTTTGCGGACAGCAGCCGGGCGGAAGAAGATGGATATTGGAACGGTGGCCTTGTCACATGGACAAGCGGCGAAAACACAGGCCGCAAGATGGAAATCAAATCTTATGTAACCGGAGCTTTTACGCTCTATCTTCCAATGGCAAGCAACATTGAAATTGGTGATGAATATACGATGCATCCCGGTTGCAATAAAACCTTTGCCACATGCAAAGCGCGATACAGCAACGTCAAGAATTTTCGTGGTGAACCCCACGTTCCGGGCAATGACCAGATTTTGAATTACCCCGATGCAAAATAAATTGATTACACGCATGGATGTGGTGGATGAGGCCCGCACATGGCTTAACACGCCCTTTGTGCATCAAGGCTGGAAGAAGGGAATCGCCTGCGATTGTATCGGTCTTATCAAAGGCGTGGGCGTGACGCTGGGCCTTTTTGAATATGATGAAGATTCGGAAAAGGCCCGCCGTTATGCTGGTTATTCCATGCTTCCAAATCCTCGAAAAATGCGTGAGGGTTTAGCAGAGTTTTTCGTGCCGATTCCCGTCCCGGAAGCGTTACCGGGCGACATTCTTTATATCGCATGGGCGAAAGAACCACAGCACGTCGCGCTCGTGACAGATCATGGAATTATTCACGGGTATCAAAGAGTAGGAAAAGTTACAGAACACGCGCTGGATCAGGAATGGAAAGCCCGCGTGTGCGCGGCCTATCGTTTCCCGTATTTTGTGGAGCTTGAATAATGGCAGTTCTGGCTTTAGGTGTGGTCGGTGCGGGCCTCGGTTCCGCTATCGGAATCGGCGCAAGCGCGGGATGGCTCGGCGGTGTTTTGCTCGGCAATCTTTTGTTCGGCGGACAAAAAGGCCAGAATATTGAAGGCCCGCGCCTTGATGATTTATCGGTACAGACTTCCACCTACGGCGCACCGATGCCGCTTGTGTACGGAACCATGCGCATTTCCGGGAATGTAATCTGGTCAACCCCGATCAAGGAAACAAAGACGAAAAAGAAAGTCGGCGGCGGTAAAGGTGGCGGGAAGAAATCGACACAGACGACCTATAGTTATTCCGTATCGTTTTCCGTGGGCCTCTGTGTCGGCCCTGTCGCAACGATACGAAGGATCTGGGCGGATACGAAAGTCATTTATGATGCCACGGCAGGCAATACGCAAAGCACACAAAAATATCCCGGAGTTGTGCGGATGCATTTGGGCGGCGAAGATCAAGAGCCGGATTCCACAATGGAAATGCATCTTGGTGTTGGCAATGTGCCTGCTTATCGCGGTCTTTGTTACCTTACTTTCACGGACATGCAGTTAAAGGACTTCGCGAACCGTATTCCAAACATAAGCGCGGAAGTGGTGGCAAGCGGGGCGATGGATTCCAACGCCGAAATCCTGCCCTTGCCGCAGCAGCTTTCATGGTATGGCGGCTATGTCGATTCTGCGCGGGGGACGCTGGTAACTATATCTAGTTCCCGTATTCATAAATATGATCTTGTGCGCGGCACGTTGCTACTTGATCGCGCTTTGAATGAAGATCCGCTTCCCGGTTATGCCGACGCAATTGATACATATGCGCATTTGGGTGGCCTAGATGATGAGGGTTATATTTACCACGCGACAGATGCGCATGGCGTGACCATGCGGCTTGCCAAGCGTCATCCGGAAACTTTGGCTCTGGTTGCCGTTACACCGTT
>CAUJHN010000006.1 GCA_963204825.1 Pseudomonadota bacterium | reverse complement strand
ATTTAATATACCACGGGTCGTGACCGATGGTGTTAGAATATAAGACGGTTTTGACATGCCTAGCAACATCGGACCGATCGGAATGCCTTCGCCCAGAACTTTTAATAGGTTGAAGGAAATATTCGCGGCCTCCAGATTTGGCATGATCAGGAGATTGGCATCGTTCTTCAGCGTCGAATTGGGCATCAAGGTTTTGCGCACCGTCTCGGAAAGCGCGGTGTCCGCATGCATCTCACCGTCGATTTCCAGGTCAGGCGCGCGGGATTTGATATCCATCGTCGCCGCGCGCATCTTATAGGCGCTGCCGCCCGTGTGTGATCCAAAGTTGGAATGGGAGAGCAGGGCGACCCGCGGAATAATGCCGAACCGGCGGATTTCTTCCACCGCCATCAAAGTCATTTCAGATATTTGCGCAATGGACGGGTCGGGGTTTACGTGTGTATCGCAGATAAAATAAACGCCCTTGGGAACCAAAAGCGCGCGCAGCGCCGCCGCCGTTTCGACACCGGGGCGCAGGCCGATGATATCCACCACGTGTTTCATGTGGTGTTGAAAATCCCCTATGCATCCGCACACGATGGCGTCCGCTTGGCCCATATGCACCATTAATGCGCCGATAACGGTCGGCTGCGTGCGCACTTCCATCTTGGCCACTGCTTGTGTAACGCCCCGGCGTTCCATTAAGGAGTGGTAGGTTTCCCAATAGGATTTGTAGCGCGGATCATCCTGTGGATCGACGAGTTCAAAATCCTCTCCTTCTTTCATGCGAAGGCGAAGGCGTTTGATACGCGTCGTGACGACTTCACGCCGTCCGATAATGATCGGCGATGCAATCTTTTCGTCCAGAACCATCTGAACGGCGCGGAGGACGTGATCTTCTTCTCCTTCGCAATAGACGATTCTTTTCGGCGTCGCTTTGGCATAGGAAAACAGCGGGCGCATCACCATAGTGGAGCGCGTATTGCTGGCCTGCAATTTTTCGCGGTATGCATCCCAATCCTTGATCGGGCGCGTGGCGACGCCGGAATCCATCGCGGCCTTCGCGACGGCCATGGGAAGTTCGATAATCAAACGCGGATCGAAGGGTTTCGGGATCATATAAGTCGGCCCGAATTCCAGCGTTTCGCCAGGATAGGCGGCGATCACTTCATCCGTAGCTTCGCGGCGGGCGAGGGATGCAATCGCCTTTACGCACGCGACTTTCATCGCTTCGTTGATTGCCGTCGCGCCGACATCGAGGGCACCGCGGAAGATAAACGGAAAGCAAAGAACATTATTCACTTGGTTCGGGAAGTCGGAGCGGCCTGTGCAGATGATTGCGTCTGGCTTACCTTTGCGGGCTTCGTCCGGCATGATTTCCGGTGTGGGATTGGACAGCGCCATGATGAGCGGCGCATCCGCCATGGCTTTGACGCCCTCCGCATTCAAAACATTCGGACCCGATAATCCCAGGAACACATCCGCACCTTCAAGGGCGTCTGCCAGCGTTCTGGCGTTTGTGGAGTTCGCGAATTTTTCCTTATAAGGGTCCATACCTTCGGGGCGGCCTTTGTAGACAACGCCTTTTCTGTCACAAACAATAATGTTGTCTTTGGGTAATCCCAGTTCATGTAGCAGCGTTAAGCAGGCAAGGGCGGATGCGCCCGCGCCGTTTGCTACCAATTTTACATCCGTGATCTTGCGCCCTTTAAGCTCAAGCCAGTTGAGGAAGGCGGCGGAAACTATGATCGCTGTGCCGTGCTGATCGTCGTGGAAGACGGGAATCTTCATCCGCTCGCGCAGGCGACGTTCGATTTCAAAACATTCCGGCGCCTTGATGTCTTCAAGATTGATTCCGCCAAAGCTTGGCTCCATGCGGGCGACGCATTCCACGAATGCATCGATTTCCTTTTCGTCGACTTCAATATCGAAGGAATCGATATTCGCGAATTTTTTAAAGAGAACGGATTTGCCTTCCATCACCGGTTTGGACGCCAGCGCGCCTATGTCGCCGAGGCCGAGCACGGCTGTCCCGTTTGAAATAACCGCGACAATATTTCCGCGGCTCGTGTAATCGAGCGCTTTGCCTGGGTCTTTTTCAATCTCAAGGCATGGAATAGCGACTCCGGGCGAATAGGCGAGGGAGAGATCCCGCTGCGTGGCAAGCGAAGTTGTCGGCTTGACCGAAATTTTGCCGGGCGTCGGCAGGCGGTGATAATCGAGAGCGGCTTGGCGGAGTTCATCGTCTGACATGATAGGGCCTATGTAAAAATGGATGGACATCCAAAGCCCTAAAGGGCAAAGGATGGTGCGGCCAAGAAGACTCGAACTTCCACGGGATTTCTCCCACAGCGACCTCAACGCTGCGCGTCTACCAAGTCCGCCATGGCCGCGGATTTTTGCTTGTCGCGCCGTAGCTTAAGCATAGGCGGATAAGACAGAGGTTTCCTATCAAATGCGAGGGTCCGGGGCAAGCCAAACCCGCGCTGCGATGCGGGATATTTAGAGAAAGGGGGCAGGTGCGTCAACTACATAAAATCGTCAGGCATGACAAACGGGCTGTCATGCTCTAAATAACCCCTTATGGAATGGCGTACCTCACAGATTCCCGTCGACTATGAAACCGCTCTGGCGGTTATGGAGCGGCGTGTGGGCGGTATTCATGAAGACGGGCTGGATGAGCTTGTATGGCTCTTGGAGCACCCGCCGCTGTATACGGCGGGGACCAGTGCCAAGGTCGAAGATCTGCTTGAGCCCCGTTTTCCCGTTTTTGATGCGGGGCGTGGCGGGCAATACACGTATCATGGGCCGGGTCAGCGGATTGCATACTTAATGTTAAATCTTAAAAAACGACAACAATCACCTGATATAAAAAAATATATTTGGCAATTAGAAGAATGGATTATTCGGACGCTGGCCCATTTTGATGTCAATGGGGAGCGGCGGGAAGGGCGTGTCGGCATCTGGGTTGTTACGCCCGCCGGGGAAAAGAAAATCGCCGCCATCGGTGTGCGGGTGCGCCACTGGGTTGCCTTTCACGGAATATCCATAAATGTGAGCCCAGATCTGTCGCATTTCGATGGCATCGTCCCCTGCGGGATCAGCGAGCACGGCGTGACCTCGTTGCACGATCTTGGAAAAAACGTGGAATTTAAGAAGCTAGATGAGGTTCTAAAGAGTGAGTTTGCACCGGTCTTTGGTCGGTCTTGAGTTCCGCGAGAGTGCTTTCAACGTCGCACATGACATTTTCAATTCTTGCAAAGGCCTCGGCGTAAATATCCAGTTGTCTCGACAGTGCCGTAAAATCTGCTTCATCGATCCTGTCCCTGTTTGTTTCCATCCAATATTCTATTTCCCGAATGGCGCGGGCCGGGGTCTCGTATGCGCGTTCGTCTATGGTGACAACGTCGTGATAAACAAAACAGCGATCTCTCTGACTGGGCTTTGTGTAAAACTCCCAGACTTTCTTTAAACGCTCCTCGTCTGAGTATCTTCTTTGCCCCTTAATGTAGCAATTTATGGCAGACCCTAGGAAGTTGGTATGTTCCCCTTTGAGGCCCCAATCGCCTATAAGCCACTTTCTTCTCTCCGGGTCTGGTATATAACGCGAAACAATCTCTGTTATGACCTTTTGGGCGGCGGTCATTACTGCGTATGATCCCTTGGGATCGGCCAGCTGCTGGTAGATATTTTGTATATGCATTATTCCTCCCCCAAGGAACATAAGATAAATATCATTAACCTAAAAATTAATCCGCCGCCATGGGCAGGGACTGTGCCTGCACATAGTCCGCACAAAATGAAACTAATTTCTCAATGTCATTCTTTAATATGTTGTAATTTAATAATTTTTTTGATTCTTCTTCATTCATATAAAGGCTGCGCGCAATCTCTATCTGAAGGGAGTGCCGCCCC
>CAUJHN010000005.1 GCA_963204825.1 Pseudomonadota bacterium | reverse complement strand
CCAGAGCTTCCGTAACGGCAAATCCGAAGATCAGCGTACCGAACAGGTTGCTTTGAACCGATGGGTTGCGGGATACGGCTTCGTTGAATGATCCGAAGATCAGACCAAGCGCGATACCAACGCCCAGAATCGGGAGCAGGGCAAGAGATGCTGCGAGAATTTTGATTGTTTCGACGTCCATTTTTAGTTCCTCTTTTAGGTTTTTACGGTTGAAAAGTAATTATTAGTGGGGCATTTCCACCGTGTCCCGCAGGTAAATGCAGGTCAGCAGGGCAAACACATACGCCTGAACAAAAGCAACGAACACTTCGAAGCCGATCAGGAGAACATTGAAAAGCATCGGGCCAAGGGAGCCGAGCATGCCGCCAAGCCCCATGCCGACCATCATCAGGGAAAATCCGGCGATGACTTTTACCATCAGGTGTCCCGCCAGCATGTTGATGAACAGACGCAACGACAAGGTAATCGGGCGGCTCAGGTAGGAAATGATTTCAATCGGGATAATCAGCGGCGCGATCCACAAAGGCACACCCGGCGGGCAGAACAATTGCAGGAAATGCAGGCCGTGCTTTACAAATCCCATCACGGTCACGACCACGAAAATGATCAGCGCAAGTACGCCCGTCACCGCGATATGGCTGGTGTAGGTAAAAGAACCCGGGATCATGCCGAGCAGGTTGCCGAGCAGGACAATCATGAACAGCGTGAAAACGAACGGGAAATATCCCATGCCTTTTTCGCCGACATTGTCGCGGACCATGCCGGAAATGAATTTATAAAGCCCTTCTGCCACCAATTGTCCGCGTGTCGGCACCATCGACCGGCTTTTCATGGCCAGCGTCAACAGGGAGAGTGAGGCAATAACGCCGATGCTCATCCACAAAGCGGAATTGGTGAAGGATAGGTCTACACCCCCAATGGAGAAGGGGACGAGGGGCTGGATTTCAAACTGGTGAATAGGGTTCGCCACGTTTAACAGTCTCTCTTGGTTTATGAGTCGTTTTGTGGGGGTTTTCTAGCGGCTTTTTCTTCGGATTGCAAGCGGTTAGAACCTATGGCCGTGCCCAAATTCCGAGAAAGTTTGTATAGGTTGAAAAACGCCGCCACAATGCCCAGAATCACGAACACAATCAGCAGCGTAGGGGTGGTGTCGAAATAGGCATCCAAAGCCCATCCCATGAGCCCGGAACCAAGCAACACGCCCAACATTTCCATAAATGCGCGAATGCCGAGATTCATTTCTTTGGAATAGACCGACGGCGCGGAAGGATTCTGCTGTTCGTATTTACCCTGCGCTTCTTTAAGTTTCGCATCGAGATCGTCGAGTTTAGACATTATTCTCTCCTGTCATTCTGAGCGTAGCGAAGAATCTTAAGATCCTTCGGCTTCGCCTCAGGATGACATGCTGAAAATTACTCCGCAGCCTCAAGGAAATCCATCTGCTTGTTGAGGTCAACGGATACGAGCTGGGAGACGCCGCGCTCAGACATCGTTACGCCATAGAGGCGGTCCATGCGGGCCATGGTCAGGCGGTGGTGGGTGATAATAAGGAAACGCGTTTCACCGCGCGCGGCCAGATCATCCAGAAGATTGCAAACGCGGTCCACGTTCGCGTCATCCAGTGGCGCGTCAATCTCGTCGAGCACGCAGATCGGCGATGGCGTCGTCAGGAACATCGCAAAAATAAGCGCAATGGATGTCAAGGTCTGCTCGCCACCCGACAAAAGCGAGAGGGATTGCAGAGTCTTGCCCGGAGGCTGTGCGAATATTTCCAGGCCGGATTGCAACGGGTCTTCGGATTCAATGAGCTGTAGATGCGCGGATCCGCCGTTGAACAATTTAACGAACAACTCCTTAAAGTGCCCGTTTACAATATCGAATGCCGCCGTCAGGCGTTCGCGGGCTTCCTTGTTGAGCTTATTGATACCCTCGCGCAGCTCTTCAATGGCTTGCGTCAGATCATCGCGCTCTTTAAAAATCGTGCCGAGTTCTTTTTCAAGTTCTTCAGATTCGATTTCCGCCTGAAGGTTCACAGGGCCGATCTGGTCACGCTCACGAACAAATTTTTCCTTCTGGGATTTCAACGGCTCCAATGGCGGCAATTCTCCCGTGTCGGCAAAGATGCTGGCGGTAGCCTGTTCCTTCAATGCTTCCGGGGAGGAGTCGAATTGCTCTTGGATGCCTGCGACAATATGCTCAAGCTGTTCCTGCCCGCTGGACACCATCGCCTGCGCGTGGGCGCGGTCTTCCCGCGCTTCGCCCAGAATTGCCTCCGCCTCTTTCAGCGCACGCGTGGTGATGGCGAGTTCGCTTTCAACCTTGGCCAGATTCTCCGCCGCCTCATCCCGCGCCCTTTCAAGACGCGACACGCCATCTAGCAAATGGTCGCGGTTGCCGTCCATGGTTCTTGGGCGATTTTCCATCTCGGCGATCTTTTGCTTTAAGGATTCTTCGCGGGCATCCAAATCCTTGAAACGTTCGCGCGCGCGGATGGAACGGTTTTTGTGGTTGATGCGCTCATCGGCGATAACGTGCATGCGCGCCATGCGGCGGCTCTGGTCCTGTTGCAACTGGTCAAGGCTGCGCACGGCCCGGTTAAGCCCGTCACGCGCATCTGTCAAAGTGGTGCGCAGCTGCTCTACCTCGGCGGCATGTGACGCCATCATGTCTTCGTTATACGCCGCTAGCTCGCCCTCATGCGTTTCAATGGACGCTTTATACGAAACAAGGTCTTCATTGGTGCTCTTCAGGGCTTCTTCCAGGCGGGCCATTTCCGCGAACAGGCCTGAACGCTGCTCCGTCAGGCGGCTGATCGTGGATTGCTTTGTGTTAAGATCCTGTTCTTTCCGTCTCAATTCCGTACGCAGTGAATCAAGATTGGATTGCAGGTCTTTCTGCACGCCTTGCGCCGTGACTTCCTTTTGAGACGCGGAACCGAAAGCGGATTCCGCTTCGGGCTGTTCACGCATCAAATCTTCCAGGCGGTTCTTCTGCTGCATCTGAATGGCGTGCCGGTCGGAAGCACCCGCCTTAATGTGCAACCCGTCCCAGCGCCAGTATGCGCCGTTCAGGGAAACGATGGATTGTCCGGGTTTAAGCTGCGTCGCCAGAACCTCGCCGTCTTCATCGCTATCGACGACGCCGATAAACGACAGGGCGCGCTTAAGATAAGATGGCGCGTTGACATGGGCCTTCAATTCGCGGCTGCCGGACGGAAGGGGTGGCGCCATAACCGGCGCATCGGCATAATCCATGAAAATAGACGGCGCTTCCTTATCCCTCGAAGCCATGAGCGTATCGCCCAGCGCGCGCGACAATGCCTTTTCAAATCCCTTGTCTGGCTTGATATCGTCAAGAACAGGCTTGAAGAGACTTTGCGTATCCGCCTTCAGAATGCGTTCAAGGGCTTTGATTTCGGATTCTATCTCTGATTTGCTGCGCTCCGCTTCCTGACGGGATCTGCGCGCTTCCTCAAGTTCTTCACGGACGCGGGCGATATTTTCTTCGGCGCTTTCAAGCGCGGTGCGAAGGCCGTTCGTTTCGCCTTCCAGTGAAATAATTTCACTCTTTAAATTATCTATTTCCGCGTTGCTTTCAAAAGAGGAACGTGCACGCGCAAGATCGGATTCCAGCTTCTCTTTACGTTCCTGTGCGACTTCCAGACGGCTTTTATCCGATGCGATTTGCTGCTCAATCCTTTGGCGCGATGCGCGCGTCTCTGCCGTCTTGTGCATGAAGGATTCATAATCGGCCTCAAGTTTCAGAACTTTTTGCTCCAGTTCGTCCTTGATCTGCTGCTTCTGAACGATATCGCTTTCTTCGTTGCGGCGGCTTTCTGAAAGAATATGCTCTTCCTCATCCAGCTTCTCCAAAACCTTCATGCTTTCATCAAGGCTTTGTTGCTCATGCGCCTTGTCGGCAACGGTCTGTTTGTATTGCGCGCGCGCCTCATCCAATTGATTTTGCAGGTCGCGCTCCTGGTCTTCCAGACGCTGCAGTTCCATCTTGTGGGATTGCAAGGCTGCGGCGGCTTCTGCTTCCGCCTTACGCAGGGCAGGCAGGTCTTCCGCCTGAGAGCCTTGCGTTTTTGTAAGTTGAACGACCGTCGCCATGTGC
>CAUJHN010000004.1 GCA_963204825.1 Pseudomonadota bacterium | reverse complement strand
GACGAGGAACGGCTGGTTCATCACAAGCAAATGCGTCTGACGGCCAAAGTACTGTTCCTGCGGCTTGCCATTTACTGTGATTTTGCCTTTACCGCGTTGTAGCCATACGCGCGCAACGGATTCTTTACGACGACCCGTGCCATACGCGCGACCTTTGGCATCCAGCTTTGGTTCGCGTTTTTTGGCGTCTGCGCCGGCATTACCGATATCCGCCATGTCTTTTACTGCTGCTGTTTCTTTTTTCGCCATGACTAGTCTCTCTTATTCTTCGGGTTCATGCCGGCAACGTCCAAAACTTTTGGAGATTGCGCTTCATGCGGATGGGAAGCGCCTGCATATACTTTCAGGTTCTTCATCTGCTTGCGGCCAAGCGGACCTTCCGGGATCATGCGCTCAACGGCTTTTTCCACGACGCGCTCAGGATGCTTACCCGCAAGGATTTCGCCCTTGGACTTGCCCTTGATACCGCCGGGGTAACCGGTGTGCCAGTAAAAGATATCTGCTTTCGCCTTGTTGCCCGTCAGGCGGACTTTATCGGCGTTAATCACAACGACATTGTCGCCGTCATCCATGTGAGGTGTGTAGCTCGGCTTGTGCTTGCCGCGCAGACGAAGGGCGATAAGCGAAGCAAGACGCCCCAGAACGACGCCTTCGGCATCGATCAGGACCCAGTCCTTCTGAATATCTGCCGCTTTTGCGGAGTATGTCATAGGTGTTTTCCTTTTTGGTTTTAAATCTGGCGGAGTTATGCGTCAAAAAGGCTTATAAGGTCAAGGGAAATCAACAAAATAATAGAATGGTATTATAATACCGCAAAAAATTTCTTGACTCTTTTTGAAGAAATAACTACTTATTTTACATATTTATAATACAATTTGAAAAGGCTCACAAATGTTATCGAGACGACAACTATTTACTGGCGTCGCAGCAACGCTTGCAATTTCACCCAGCCATGCTTCAAACAACACCAGATACAGGATTTTGAATCAATTAAATGACTTGAACGCGATTACGGCTGAAGACCCCATTCTACGCGGCGCGGGCAAGATAGCACGCGAAGATATAAAGCCCAACGCTCCCTTACCGCCGATATCCGCCATGATCCTTGTTTTGGATGAAGCCCGTAAAACCGACGCAAAAGGCGTGGCAATCGCCAATTTTATAGAAATCCAAAGGCTTTTGGACATACCGCGCACTGAAAGACAACGCGAGGACCAGGTTGCACAATTCGCCGCCATCTTTTTAAGCGCCCTGAGCTTCAAGATTAATCAACTCGTTGAAAGTCCACCTCCCCCAGACAAGAAACCGCTAGCATTAGCGTTGTCTCTTCGTATCGCACTCCTCTCAGCGCAAAATACAAGTTGCAAAGCTACCGGAGCTAAGCTTGACGATATAGATACGCTTGGCACAAAAGCACATGATATCGCAGATCGTGTCGAGAAGAACGTCATCCCGCTTATGACATGCCTGGGACTTTCATTAAAGCAATAAGCGCTCCCGCCTCGCATCCTTCGCCGTAATAGATTTCAATTCAGGCAATTTCAATCTCTATACGGATCTGAGCGTGAAGGGTGGACGCGTGTCAGAATTCGTTAAGCCCTCTTTCGCAATAATGCCTTTGTTTAGGTTTATTCAAACACTATAAAGCGGGAATAACTATTTAATAAGACCGCGCGACCGGTAAAACCATTCATTCTGTGCAATGGCTTCATCCCGCAAAACGCCGACTTTGGTTTCGACCCCTGCATCCTGAAGGCGCTTCAACCCCATACCATTGGTCTTGTGGTCAGGATCAATCACAGCCATAACAACCCGCCCAACGCGTGCATGAATAAGTAGATCAACACATTCAACCGCCGCGCCCGGATCTGGCGTTGCACACGGCTCCAACGTAACATACGCCGTAGCGCCTTCCGCCAGCTTGATGTTTTTTAAATCGGCAATCGCCATCTCCTCTGCGTGCGGCACACCACCATCCTGCGTACGCCCTCGGGCTACAATCGCACCATTACGGACAATAATGCACCCGATCGACGGCGCAAAATCTGTTTTGCCGCGCCCTTCCTCGGCGACATCCAATGCCTCTCGCATGAACGCCTCGTCAATCATATCCTGATCCACGCTCATCCTGCCTCTAATGTTTGCTCATCGATCCATTTCAAAAATGGTGCATACCCGTCTTTAATTGGTAATGCTACGATGCATGGAACTTTATATGGATGCATCTCCCGAATAGCCTTCTGTAATGTTGGCCAATTGACCTCATTTGTCTTAAAAACAACTGCTATTTCCGCCTCATCCTGTACGGCCCCGTCCCACCAATACAATGATCGAACACCGGAAATGATATTCGCGCAGGCCGCGTAACGTCGTTCAATTACATGACGAATGACAGGCAACGCGACCTCTTGAGAAGGAAACATGCTATAAACGAACAAGGCAGCCATAACGTTTACTCTTCTGGATTTGAAAGCTTTGTGATCATCACCTTATCTATCCGGTGTCCATCCATATCGACAATCTCGAACCTATGTCCGAACGCATCAAATCTCGCGCCATCTTTAGGAGCAACGCGTATATTCTCAAGAATAAACCCTGCTATCGTATCAAAATCTTCATCTGCGCTAATTTCATTAAGACCGATCGATATATGAATCTCTTCTATTGGGGTACGGCCGTCTACCAACCAAGATCCATCCGCGCGCTGCGTAATCTTCATCTGTTGTCCAAGATCATAATTGGATGGCAGGACTCCGACAATCGCCTCCAAAATATCTGCAGACGTTACAATCCCCTGCGTACTTCCATATTCATCGACGACCACAATCAAATTGATATGGTGCTTTTTAAAACTCTCCAATGCCTGCAGACACGATGCACTCTCCGGCAGAATAAGAACGTCTTTCACATATCGCATGACGTCAATTTCCCCGCCATTGCTTAACATGCTGTCGAGTAGTTCTTTCGCCTGAACAATCCCTTTAATTTCATCCGGATCACCATCTATGACGGGGTAGCGCGAATGCCCGGCCTCGTGCACTTTCCTACGAATATCGTCGATTGTGTCGTTCACATCAATGTATGTCACTTCTGTTCGGTGGGTCATGATGGATTTCACATCACGATCATCTAGACGAATGACGCGCTGAAGCATCTCATGCTCTGCCTTTTCAATTACGCCGCTCTCTGCCCCTTCGCTAAGGACGGCATGCAGTTCTTCCTCACTAACGGCCTCTTCATTATCCTTGAATATCCCCATTAGCTTCATCAGGAAATTCGCCGAAAATTCCAACAGCACCACCAATGGATACATCACCCACATTAAAATGCGCATCGAGCCAGCAACACGGATCGCAATCGCCTCAGACCGGCTCAGCGCAAAGCGCTTCGGGATAATCTCCCCGACAACAGACAGGTAAGTAATGATTGACACGATAATCGCGACCGCGATGCTTTCTCCGTATTGGCCCACAACGGGAAGGCCTTCAAAATAGGGTGCGATTTTTTCCGCTATGGTCGCACCGCCATAAGCGCCCGCGAGAATGCCGACCAATGTTATGCCCAGTTGAATAGTAGACAAAAATCGCCCCGGCTGCTCCGCAATGTCCAATGCCGCCTGCGCCCTTCCGTCCCCCTGCTTTGACAGCTGTTTTAAAAGGGGCTTGCTCGCGGAAACAATGGCAATCTCTGATAACGCGAAATACGCGTTAATCAACACCAGAACAAAAACGATAAGAACTTCGGTTACAATCATGGGAAAATAGTAAGGGATAATCCCTCGCTACGCCAGAGACTTACTGGTATTTATACGGTATCCATTTGTCATCGTTCGGCTGAAAATCGGCAGGCAAGGGATCTTCTCCGCCAGAAAGACATTTAAATACCTCCCTTAGAACCCGCACGGTCGCAAAAGGATTCTGCACAAACCCCTCCTTGCAGAAATCCTTAGGGAAAACAGCAGCAAACACCGCATGCCTATCCTGCACAAGCTGCCTATATGTCATTGGGCTGTCTTTAGGCATGTCCGCCTCCGTATAGTCCAACGCGTGTTCCTTGATAGCGCCTCCATCTTTTCCTAGCAGCCCCACAGACGTCAGAGCACCATGATCTCCAAAGATTATTAAAACCGCCGTAGGATCCGCCTCGCGGATTGTTGAAACTAGAGTATGTATGGTCTTGGCGACAGTCTTAGCTCTTGTCTCATATTGTATCTTAAAGTCTTCCTTATCCTTTTCTTTATAGGCGCTATAGGAATTCTTGGCATGCCCCGGCTGGTATACATGGGCGAACATGAACCAGGGCTCCCCGCTTTTACTTATTTGCCGTATGCGATCAAACAACATGTCCGGATATTCATGAGATTCCAGGCCCGCAACAGACGCCACATATTTTTGGATCGGCCCGGTGCAATAGCCCAACAGCGCATATTTCTTTTCAATGTGGTTACAAATGCCCTCTGTTTTGGCTATTCCGTAATAATCCAACCCTCCGACATCCCCACCAAAATACGCGCTGTCGTACATAAAGCCGACCTTGTATCCATTCCGCCGGAAAATCTCATGCGCCGGGCTTAACACCTCTCCCGTTATCATACGATATTGATGCTTAAGCTCCTTGTAATAATCCAGATCCATCGCCAGAAAAGAATTAAGAGATCGCTTTGTTGGTATTCTCTCTGCAAATGCATTCGGAATAATTTTACCGCCCAGATCTTTAACCTCTGCCACATAAGGTAGACTTTGAATCCCGACATTCTGTCGCATGACCGCCTCGGGCGACAGCGCATCCAATGTAATCACATAAACATTCGGCTTTGTCTTAAACGTCGGAATCCGGAAATGTTCCGGCATATGCCCCTTTTGCGCGTCACCCAACAGGATCGGCCCCAGTTGAACCGCAATAACAGCGATCATAACTCCCGCAAAAACATTCGTGAATTTTTTAAAAGACTCGTTCGGAACAAAAAACAAGGCCGACACCGCTATGGCAGATCCTATGAGGAACAACCCAAGATACGGCATATCCATTCCGGCAAACCGTGCATTATGCACGATAATAAGCGTGTAAATATTGAAGGTCGTAAAAATCGTCGCGGCCAGTTTCGAGCAGATATCCGCCACGAACAATTTGCGGCCCAGCAAAGCAAGCGCTCCCACAACAATACCCTGCGCTATGAATATGCCAATCGCATATGCGCATAAAATGGCCATCTCCTGAGGACTGAATTCCGCATAATTCTGGGAAACCGTCCAGAGCAACGAGACAAGCCCAACGAGCAAACACAGGATAACTTGCGGAAATTTCTTTAAAGACATGGGAATTATATTTTCTTGGGCGCCAGGTGGTAAAGCGTACGCCTCGTGCCTTCTATGTCGTATCTTTCCAGCAATTCGAACCATTCGAAGAAACCCGCTTCGAAATTCTCTCTATTGTAATGCGCGTAATCATCGTCTTTGTTACGAAGCAATTTTTGAAACTGGGAATCGTCTCTATCCACATACTCAATGGCTAATTCTGCGTTATTTTTATACAGCCGCTGGGCCATCATGGCGAATGGCACATTATATGTAACTGCAAGATGATGAACGACAGCCAGAGCAAACATCACTTCAGGCTTTGATCGATCGTCGATCGTCTTGCGTTCCGCGTTGCCAAATCCCAGCGCCGGCGAAGGGTTGGTCAAGTCCATAACCAAAGGGAAAACGTTCTCTTTTTTTACCTGGCGGTTCTTCAGCCAATTAAGATCAACCGCGGCGTAATCTATATCCATAGATACGACCATTTCCGCCATCTCCGCCATAATCCTTGAAAAATGCCCGTTGTTACCGCCCAGGTCCCAAACGCATCTGCGCTTTTTATCTCCCATAACGGCGCGGATAATCCGTTCCTTTTCATGAAAAGAAGAATCGTTATAATTCGTGTTATTGTAATAATCATGCCATTCCGTATCGTACTTCGGCGGCTGAATGGACTGAACGACACGGCGCAAATGCTCCAGATAAATCTTTTGGCTGCCGCTGCGCGTATTTTTTATCTTCTTTTCATTGCCGGTGTTTTTGTAAACATTAATCATTTTGCTATGCAAATAGATATGCACAAATACGGAAGGAGCAAATCGGGCCAGAGTAGGAAGCATGCTCACTGTCTCTGCCAGATCCAATCCATCAAGATGGGTAATAAACTGCTTATTGGCATTTCGTCCGGTTTTAGATGTCACAAGCAAGGGCGCAATGAAATGCCGACAGAATTGGGAATAAGACCTCCAGGGGAGCAACCCGTCCGTCTTTTCAAACGACGTATGGTCTATAAAAACCATCCGCCCTTTATATTGCTGAACATTGAATGCCGTTGCATCCTTCAATGACAACCCATGATCCAGAGCCAGCAAGCCTATTTCGAGGGTTACCAGCGCCGCTTCCTTTAACTGCTCAAATCCCCATTCATATGGATAACTGACCAGTGGCAGTTTATCGAGTTTGAGGGCCGTACCGCGCTGTCCGGGACTTTGACTTAACTCCTCAAACGGAACAAGCAAACCGTCCCGCACCGCCTTATCAAAAAATTTCTTGTAAGCAGGCAATAAAACCGGTGCATTATCGTTCAAAACATAACGCCGAACCTCGTCATCGACATAGGTGACATACCCATCCGGGTCCCGGTATGAAGAAAGCTCGCGGTTCAAGTTTTACTCAGCCTGCTCGGAAGGATTGGCATTCGCGGTCTTCTTGCCAAAGAAGCTTTTCACTTTATGTATCCAGCTGCGGCAAAAAACCAAAAAAGTAAAAAAGCCGGCAATGACACTCTGCAAAACAAGACTGCCCAGCGCGGCATCGATATAGGCATACGCGGGTTTCGCAAAGATTGCGGAAATCAGGACAAGGGCAAACAAACGGATCATCAGAATCTCCAAATGACAGCAATAAAGCGGTAGCTTATCTTCTTAAAGTTACCGCTTCCAACAGATTTATGAGATTTTGGAAGGCAATACACAATTGAAAAAGCGCCTGAACGCTGATGCCGCATTCAATCTTACGGCCTTATAAAATGGTCGGGGTGACAAGATTTGAACTTGCGACCCCTTGCACCCCATGCAAGTGCGCTACCAGGCTGCGCCACACCCCGACTGTGGAACGAAATAGCCTGTTTCCTTAAAAAGGTCAAACCTTAATGCCTGATTTTCGTGGCTATTTTGGCTTCTGGATAAAAAGCACGCCACAAAGGACAGAATGCCGACAAAAGAGTATTCTAGTTAACGCAGCTTTGGTTTTAACGCATTTTGCGCATTTTTATAAAATATGTTATGGTAATTTCATGAGAAATAGGAAAAGCAAGCCTGTTACGTTTCACGATCCCTTCAAACGCAAGTTTGGCAGCATTGTTTGGTGCCTTCTTCTAATTGGCATCGCATATCTTGCTTGGAACAAGTGGGAGTCTTCGTCGGACACCTATTACGCCTCCCTACCAACTGCGGCCGGCACTCAATAATTACTTCTTCATATTCCCTTCACAATTCCTGCCTAAGGTCTATGTTGTTGTCAAAACATAACCTGGAGATTGACCATGCTTAAATCCATACTTGTCGCCTCGTCCTGCCTTCTATTAACGACAGCTGCCTTTGCACAAGAACATGACCACGCGGCCCTGTCGATGAGCTCTGCTAAAACAGACATATATGCCTCAGCCATGGAAAAAATGCACAAGGACATGATGATTGAACCAACGGGCAACGCCGACATTGATTTCGTGCATGGCATGATCCCGCATCATCAGGGCGCAATCGATATGGCAAAAATCTTAAAAGAAAAAGGCAAAGATCCTGAACTGCAAAAAATGGCGGACGACATTATTTCCGCCCAGGAAAAAGAAATCACTTTTATGAAAGACTGGCTGAAAAAGCACGAAAAAGCCGAATAAAAGAAAAGCCCCTTAAAGGGGCTTTTTAAATTCTTGGCTATACCGCCTCTTTTGGAAACATTTCCCGAAGCGCCTTAAGCTCCGCCAGCATATCTTCCAAAGCATTCTTCTGGCGATCGGACAGGTCGTAAACCTTCGTCTGTGCAAAAATATTGCCTTCGACCTGCATTTGCGGCTGCGCTTTAACTTCAGAAGCCTGCACAGGCGCCTCTTCAGAAGCCTCATATTGTGCCGCGATCTGGTTTTTGCCCTGACCTTTCAGCAGTTTCTGAACCCCTTTGATCGTATAGCCTTCGGTATACAGCAGGTGGTGTATATGCTTAAGCAGAGATACATCCTCGGGTCTGTAATAGCGGCGGCCGCCGCCACGTTTCAAGGGCTTGACCTGGGAAAATTTCGTTTCCCAGAACCGCAGGACATGCTGAGGAACATCCAGCTCGTCCGCGACTTCACTAATAGTTCTAAATGCGCCTTGCGCCTTGCGGACTGTTTTCACGTCCGCTTGAGGCAGGGCCGGAATGGCTTTTTGGCTATAGGAATTGTCTTCGTCAAAACGCGTGTTCTGCGCAGCAAAATTGCTCATGGTTTCACTTCCGAAATAGACAGTTACAGTTAAAGGGTTTTATTCCCCTTTGCTGATCCTGTCTTTCAGAACATGGCTTGCTCTGAACACGAGAACGCGTCGGGGAGTAATCGGTACTTCAACGCCCGTTTTGGGGTTACGTCCGATCCTTTCACCTTTTTCGCGAATGGAAAAGCTACCGAATGAAGAAAGCTTCACGTTTTCCCCAGCAATCACAGCATGCATGATTTCATCAAGAACCTGCTCAACGAGATCCGAGGATTCATTGCGGGACAGTCCGACTTTCTCATAAACGGATTCTGCCAGGTCTGCTCTGGTCAATGTGCGTTCGCTCATAGCGTGCATCCTTTCATTTGGTATACTATATTGTAACCCATTGAAAAGATTAATTCAAGTGAGGTTTTTGGGGGATAAATCCAAGAAAAAAGCCTTAAAAACGGAACAAAACCGCGCCCCAGGTCAGGCCGCCGCCCATAGCTTCGGTCAAAACCATCTGTCCGCGCTTGATCCGCCCGTCCCGCACCGCCTCATCCAGCGCCAGCGGAATAGACGCCGCCGAGGTGTTCCCATGCCGGTCGATCGTCACAATCACCTTGTCCATGGACATATCGAGCTTCTTCGCCGTGCTTTCGATAATACGGATATTCGCCTGATGCGGCACCAGCCAGTCAATCTGATCCGGGTGAATTTTATTCTGCGCCAGAACTTCTGCGACAATTTCAGCCAGATACGTCACCGCATATTTGAATACTTCCTTGCCTTCCATCTTTATATGGCCACTATCGCCCGTAGAGCTCACACCGCCATCCACATAAAGAAGGTCTTTCCCCTCGCCATTCGCGTATAAATGCGTCGAATGAATTCCCTGGCCTTCCAGGCCCTCGCCGTCTTCGACATCCCGTGCCTCCAGAATCACCGCGCCGGCACCGTCCGCAAAAAGAACGCACGTGCCCCGATCCGTCCAATCGATAATCGAGGACATCTTTTCCGCGCCGATCACAAGCACGCGGCTCATCAGTCCCGTTCTGATATACGCATCCGCCGTCGAAAGCGCGTAGACAAAGCCCGAACAAACCGCCTGAACGTCAAAAGCCGGACATGCGGGAATGCCCAGGGCGGATTGAACCTTCACCGCCACAGCCGGAAACGTCGAATCCGGGGTGGTCGTAGCGACAATAATACCGTTGATTTGATCTGCCGATATTCCCGCCATTTCAATTGCGCGTGCAGCTGCCTTGATCGCCATATCCGCGGTCGTTTCATTTTCGGCGATATGACGCTCTTTGATACCGCTGCGCTGAACAATCCATTCATCGCTCGTATCAACCATTCTCTCGAGATCTTTGTTTGTCAGGACTTTGGGCGGCAGATAAGAGCCCGTGCCAGAAATATACGCTTTAACCGTCATGATTTTACGCCTGTGCCGCCTCGGACGGTTTTGAAAATCCCGCCTGCCCCATTACGCCAGCCATTTCTGCGGCCACGCGCTTATTGAATCCATTATGAACGAGATTGGCAGCCACACGTATGGCATTTGCCGTACCTTCGATGTTGCTCCCGCCATGGCTTTTCACAGCAACCCCGTCCAATCCCAAAAACATCCCGCCGTTATACTTTGCCGGATCAAGCTTGCCTTTCAATTTTTTCATGGCACCGGACGACAGAATATAGCCAAGCAACGCAAGAGGGGAAGATTTAAAAGCATCCTTCAGGAAAGAGGATGCAAGCTTGCCCACGCCTTCAGCCGTTTTAAGCGCGACATTGCCGGTAAATCCATCTGTGACGACAACATTTACCGTGCCTTTGGTAATGTCGTTCCCTTCGATAAATCCATGGTATGTCCCCGGCAATTTGACATTTGATAAAATAGCGGCGGCAGTCCGGACTTCTTCATGTCCCTTCATATCTTCTGTTCCAACATTTAAGAGCCCAACCGTCGGATTGTCGATATTCATTACAACGCGCGCATATACCGTGCCAAGGACAGCAAACTGCACAAGCACGTTTGCATCGCATTCAAGATTAGCCCCCAAATCCAGCATGACGGTTGGCCTCCCCATCGTAGGCATAATGCTGGCAATGGCGGGACGCTCAATTCCTGGAAGCGTTTTTAGGATCATTTTGGACAGAGCCATCAAGGCACCTGTATTACCCGCAGAAACGACACTATCGGCCTTCCCGTCTTTCACAGCCTCGATCGCAAGACGCATGGAAGAATCCTTGCTGTTGCGAATCGCGGTCGACGGCTTATCAGTGCTGGAGATTTTCTTATCTGTATGAACGATGCCCGATACAGCTTTCAGCGCAGGATATCTATTCAACACGGGAGCGATTTTCGCCTCATCGCCAAAAAACAAAAATTTAGTGCCCGGAATATCTGCCAGGGCCTGGGCGGCGCCGGCCACCGTCACGTCCGGTCCAAAATCTCCGCCCATCGCATCGATGGCAATTGTCTGGCTGTATGTCATGGATTTAAATTCCGACCTTTTTCAATGTCATATCACTCTATAATTTAGGCGCAAAACACGAAAAAGCTTTTATCCCTTCATAAAGAAGAGCGGACCAAGGCCCGCTCATACTTCATAAATCACTTGTGAACGACGGATATTAGTCGCGTGCTTCCACAACCTGACGGCCACGATACATGCCGGTTTTCAGGTCAACGTGGTGACGGCGCACAGGCTCACCCGATTTCGCGTCTTCACTCCAGTTGGTTGCAGTCAGCGCGTGGTGAGAGCGGCGCATGTTGCGCTTGGACTTGCTCGTTTTTCTCTTTGGTACAGCCATGGTTTTAATCCTTAATTTGAATTCCGGGGCCTGTGATACCCAAATTCCCAGGGGAACGCAAGGAAAAGATTAAAGAATCTCCCCACAGCGCCTCCCTTTAAGCCAAGAATTTAGAGAAACAGCTTTTGTAAAATTATGTAAAATACTATCTTTTCTCTTTCCAGTCCTTCAGCGCCTCAAACGGGCTTTTACGCAATGAGGCACCTTCTTCTTTTGCCCCTTTCGGGCCAAATTCATGCCGCTCCGGCGCACCTTCCGCCCGCGGATAAGGCGGCAGGGCAAGCGATAAATATTGCGTCGCGAGCTCGCCCACATCGATTTTGCCGCCTGTTATAGGCTCAGGATCAACACTCTCTTCCAGGATTTCGGCCTCGACATGCGCCTTTTTCGCATCACGCTCCGACCGCGCCTTGGCAAAAGATACGGCTGAAGACTTATCTCCAAACCACCCTTCGAACTCTTCCTCCAGCACGGTACGCACAGGGGCCAAAGTGGCAACGCAGCTTTGCACAACCGCTGCATGCACAACCCCCATCGCATGGATCATTCCACTTGCTCTTTGCAGCGTTACCGTGGCGTCCGCTTCTTCCACGGATAATATTGCCAGACGGCGTGCCAGGTCCGCCCGCTCTTGTTCTGAAGCTTCAAACCTGATCGTTTTGGGTTCATGACCGACATCTTCGGCCTGCACCACATATGACCATTCCGATGCACCCTGAGTATAGCTTTTAGGCACGGCGCGCCCCTCTTTGCCTCATATCCACGACAGGAAAACGAATACGCCCGGTCATAAAATCATCCAACCCTTCATGAGCAAACATTTTATGCGTTTCCAGGATATAATCGACCATGGCATCGACACCGGCCGGGATGGCTTCACCAGAGGCGCGAAAGACATTGCGGCTCACCGCCAACTGTAACGCCGCAGGCTCACCAGCCGCCAGCGCCTCATGATACGCATGCACACGCCCATTAAAGGCTTTCATCATCTTGTTCATGTGCTTGGGAACGCCAAGATCACCGATACCGATTTCACGCAGCGTCAGATCGACATTTACGAACATCCTGTCGAATACCGCCTGGCCCATTTTACGGCCCTTCGCCCCAAATCGCTCTAACCGGTCGATTAGCAGGAATACGTGCAGGCAAAGCAGGTCAAACCGTCCGTCCATCGTGTCCGCAACACCGTAATCTTCATAAAAAACAGGCTCTCTGGACTGTACCAGGGCTGCCTGATACAATCGCTCGGCGGCGGCTTTTCGGGCCTGCCTGTCTTTTAACCACTGCATGAGCATCATAATTTCTTCACAAATCCGGTTATAGATAATAGAAGATATATATGATTTTTTGGGAATTACGCAATATGAAGACCGCCTGCCTCATTCTCCTCGCCTCGCTTGCCCTTACGGCCTGTACGCCGATGGAGGCAACCCGCGGCAACATAGTGGAGGACTACCGCATAGCCGAAATTACGCCGGGCGTCAGCACGCGGACAAATGTTCTGAAATCCCTCGGCTCCCCGACGACCCAGGCGCCCTTCGATGAAAACGTCTGGTATTACATAGGCCAAAAAACCGAAAAACGCGGGATCTTCGACCCGAAGGTTGTAGACAAGAAAATCGTCGTTGTCGCTTTTAACCAAGACGGCATCGTCGAAGACATACAAAAAGTCAACGCGGATCAGATTGACGTGCCCATGGTTCGCCGTAAAACCCCGACCAGCGGAAATGAAATCACTGTGATGCAGCAGTTGATTGGCAACGTTGGGCGCTTCAATACGCCAAAACAAAGCGCTGTCGACACGGCAGGCGGCCGCAGCGATTAATTTCCTTTTGAAAACACGCCAACTACTTCGGTGTGCGGCGACCAGATGAACTGGTCGACCAGTGTCAACATATCAAAACGATACCCGCCGTGAATTAACAAAGCCGCATCTTTGGCAAAACTCTGCGGACTGCATGACACATAAACAATTTTTGGGATCCGGGTGTCTGCCAAAACCTTTATCTGCGCCATCGCCCCTGCGCGTGGCGGATCTAAAATGACACAATCACGATCCTCTAGCTCTTCCGCTCGCATGGGATCTTTGAACAAATTGCGCATCTGCGCCCTCACACCTGTCTTCTTCAACGAGGCAATCGCATCCGCCGCAAGGTCCGCGGCGATAATATCTCGGCCCATCAACGGCCCGGTAAAGGTTCCATTTCCGCAGAATAAATCCGCGATGCATGACGCGTCACCCACTCCTTCAAGAACCAGATCTGCAAGCACACGTTCACCTTCCGCGCTCGGTTGCAAAAACGCCCCGGGCGCAAGATTGACCATCAACGAATCGAACCGCTTGTAAAAACCTTTCGCATCGAGAAGGATTTCGTAACTTTCGTAATCCCGCGCGCGCAGTGATATACGCGCCAATCCCAGGGCGCACAGAGCGTCAGAGAGCGCCTGTTGCGCCTCCCATCCCGGTGCAATTTTCCCCGTCAATGCAATTTCGCGCGCTCCATCGATGCACTGGATAAGCACATCCATCTTTTTGCCTTCACCCGCTATCGCGGCAAGGAAAGGTCTAAACCCTTCCACGACCTCGCGCACTTCATCGGTGATCAAAAGACAATCCGGCACATCGCGTATATTCGCGGACTTACGTTCATGAAAACCTATAATCGTCTTGCCCTTCGTAACAACGGCCGCAAAATTTGCGCGCCTGCGCGTTCCTTCCGGAATAAACACCGCTTCAAACGTCTCTGGCACATCAACGCCTGATTTCCCGAGAGCCTCCGAAACCTGCCGTTTTTTAAACGCACGATACGCCGCCTCATGCACATGCTGTAACGCACACCCGCCACAGATTGTGAAATGGCGACAGGACGGCTCCACGCGCAGCGCGCTCTTCTCTTCAAACGAAATCACCTGTCCGCGATCTTCATCGATGTGCGCATGCACCACATCGCCAGCAGCCGTAAAAGGCACAAACACAGCGCGCCCGTCAGGCAGGCGTCCCACGCCATCCCCATTCACACCGATATCCGTGATTTCAATTTTCTGTTTCATGCCCATCTTCTACCACAAAAAAAGCCCCGCCAAAGCGGGGCTTTTGATTGATTTGGGGAATTAACCTGCGATCATCTTCGCCACGATGGCGACAAGAAGGATAGCCACGATGTTGGCAATCTTGATCAGCGGGTTAACAGCAGGACCGGCCGTATCCTTGTATGGATCGCCTACCGTATCTCCCGTCACGGCAGCCTTGTGAGCGTCCGAGCCCTTACCGCCGTGATGGCCTTCCTCGATGTACTTCTTGGCATTGTCCCATGCGCCGCCGCCCGATGTCATCGAGATGGCGACGAACAATCCCGTCACAATCGTGCCGAGCAGAAGAGCTCCGAGAGATTGCAGCGCGGATTCCAGCCCTGCCAGGAAGTAAACAGCGGCAAACAGTATGACAGGCGCCAGAACAGGCAGCAATGAAGGAACTATCATTTCCTTGATCGCCGCTTTCGTTAGCATGTCAACGGCTTTGCCGTATTCCGGCTTGTCCTTGCCCTGCATGATCCCCGGCAGTTCACGGAACTGACGACGGACTTCCACCACGACGGAAGCCGCCGCACGTCCCACCGCCGTCATGGACATTGCGCCGAACAGATACGGCAACAATCCGCCGAGGAACAGACCGATCACGATGAACGGCTCCGTCAACGGGAACTGAATGTCTTTCATTTCGGGCAGGTAGTGTTTAATCTCTTCGGTGTAAGCCGCGAAGAGAACGAGGGCCGCCAAACCGGCAGAACCGATCGCATAACCTTTCGTCACAGCCTTCGTTGTGTTCCCAACAGCGTCCAGGGCATCCGTTGTTACGCGAATGTCTTTTGGCATGTCTGACATTTCGGCAATACCGCCCGCGTTATCAGTCACAGGACCGTAAGCGTCCAGTGCGACAACCATTCCGGCCATGGAAAGCATCGTCGTTGCCGCCATCGCGATACCGAACAATCCGGCAAACGTGAAGGCAAGGTAGATAGCGATACAGATCAGAATGACAGGCAAGGCAGTTGCTTCCATCGAAACAGCCAGACCTTGGATGACGTTCGTGCCGTGGCCTGTTTCAGACGCCTTTGCGACAACCTGCACAGGGCGGTGATTAGTGCCCGTGTAGTACTCCGTCACATAGACAAGCGCAGCGGTAAGGCCAAGCCCGACAAGCACACAGTAGTAAAGCGATTGAACCGAAATAGCACCGGCATCCTTACCGCCCATAAGCTGCAGAGCGGAATCAAGACCGATATTCGTGAACAGAACCGTAACCAGAGCGAGAGAGAATAACGCACTGGCTATAAATCCACGATATAGCGCGCCCATAATGTTCTTCTTTTTGCCAAGACGAACAAAATATACGCCGGCAATGGAACCCACAATGCAAAGCGCTCCGACAAGAAGCGGCATCAGGACGACCAACGAGGCTGTCGCCGGAACGAACACGCTGGATGCAATCAACATCGTCGCGACGATCGTCACGGCATATGTTTCGAACAAGTCAGCGGCCATACCCGCGCAATCGCCCACGTTGTCACCAACGTTGTCTGCAATAACCGCAGGGTTCCTTGGATCATCTTCCGGGATACCGGCTTCAACCTTACCAACAAGGTCGGCACCGACGTCAGCGCCCTTGGTGAAGATACCGCCGCCGAGACGCGCAAAGATCGAAATCAGAGACGCACCGAAACCAAGCGCGACAAGTCCTTCAAGACTGTGACGCAATTCTGAGTGCATCATTTCGCTCAGCACATAATAATATCCGGCGACACCGGCAAGGCCGAGACCGACAACAAGCAGGCCCGTGATCGCACCGGAGCGGAATGCAACATTAAGCGCCGTTTCCAGACCGCTCGTCGCTGCCTGCGCCGTGCGAACGTTTGCGCGCACCGAAACAAACATGCCAAGATAGCCAGTCGCGCCGGATAGAACAGCCCCGATAACAAAACCGGCGGCCACATGCGTGCCGAGCAGCCACCATAAAAGCGCGCCGACTGCAACGCCGACAATGGCAATCGTGGTGTATTGTCTGTTGAGATACGCTTTCGCGCCTTCTTGGATGGCGGAGGCAATTGCCTGCATCCGCTCATTCCCCGCACTCATATTCATCACACCGCGTGCCCATACTTGCGCAAAGATAAGCGCAGCAAGAACACAGCAGGCGATCATAAGGTAAACTATAGTCATCCTAATCCCCTTTGGGTTTTTGTTATGAAGTAAGGCACAGACACCGTCTAGGCCCATGATAGCCCAGAAGACTGCACAATTTTAGGACACTTGGCAAGGCGGGTTTGGCAATAAAATAACCGGCCATACAGATGGCCGGCTCATTTAAAATCAGGAACTTAGATTATAAAGATCGCTGTTGAACGACCTGAAGCAGGACACTGCTTACCCTGTCCTTACCCAGAACACGCACACTGACCTTG
>CAUJHN010000003.1 GCA_963204825.1 Pseudomonadota bacterium | reverse complement strand
CGATGTGATGGGACATATAGGCATGGGCGCGCAGCGCTGGATTAACCTGGGGTTCATTCAGATACAGCCATCGGAGCTTATGAAGATTGCCGTTGTAATGGCGCTGGCACGTTATTTTCACGGGGCATCGTCTGAAGATATGAAGAACCTGCGTTTTCTTGGCATCGGCCTCGCGTTTCTCATCGGGCCGTTTATTTTGGTGGCGACGCAACCTGATTTGGGAACGTCAGGCGTTATTGTCATGGCGGGAATTGCCAGGTTTTTTCTGGCGGGGGCGCCGCTGTGGATTTTTATTCTGGGAGCCGCCGGAGTCGCAGCCGCGGCGCCGATGGGGTGGGTGTTATTGCATGATTACCAAAAGAAACGCGTTCTAACATTTCTTGATCCAGATCGTGATCCGCTGGGGGCGGGCTATCACATAACACAATCAAAAATCGCGTTAGGATCCGGCGGAATAGATGGAAAGGGTTTCTTAAAAGGAACGCAAAGCCACTTGAATTTTCTTCCAGAAAAGCAGACGGATTTTATCTTCACGTTATGGGTAGAGGAATGGGGATTCTTCGGCGGTATCTTTATTTTACTGATCGTCGGGTTCATCCTGTTATATGGTGGCTGGATCGCGACGCGCTGCCGCCATTCCTTCGGGCGCCTTATGGCCTTTGGCCTGATGGTAAATTTTTCAATTTACGTCTTTATCAATGTATCCATGGTCATGGGGCTAATTCCTGTGGTCGGGGTGCCATTGCCGTTAGTGTCCTATGGCGGTACGGCGATGATGGCCGTGCTCATCGGTTTTGGACTGATGATGTCATGCAATGTTTATAAAGATGCGAAATTACCGCGTATGTGAATTAAGCCGCATCTTTAAAAGGAACGCCTTTGTCCTTTAAAAGATCCTGCAATTCGCCGGTCGTAAACATCTCCCGCACAATATCGCAGCCGCCGATAAATTCGCCCTTGATGTAGAGTTGAGGGATGGTAGGCCAATTGGTAAAGTCTTTAATCCCTTGACGAATGGTTGCGTCTTCCAGAACATTCACATCCTTGAAACGCACTCCCAGTTGGGAGAGAACCTGGGCAACCGCGGCAGAAAATCCGCATTGCGGGAAAGCCGCCGTGCCTTTCATGAAAAGAACAACGTCGTTTTCGGAGATGTCTTTTTTGATCCGTTCGAAGATAATGTTTTCCATGTATCTTTATTCCTTTGGCACTGATGTTTGTATGGCAAGAGCATGAAGTTCCCCGCCCATTTTTCCCTGCAAGGCCTTGTAAACCATTTGATGCTGCTGAACCCTTGTTAGCCCCTTGAAGGAGGGCGACACAATATGTGCGGAATAGTGTTCGCCATCGCCGCGAAGATCCTGAATTGTGACCGTCGCTGAAGGAATACCTGAACGGATCATATCAGCGATAGTTTCCGCCTGCATTGCCATAGTAAAACCCCTGCTGTCCAATATGCCTTTTGTTCGGCTTGCCCTACCAAGCTAAGGCAAACGCCCCCTGGTATCAAGGCCGGCAAGAGTTTTTCACCGGAGGGCGCCTATATTGCAAGATATAGTCATAAAACAAAAATATTTACGAAATATTAAGAGCCCGAAAGGGCTCTTTTTGTTATTTTTGTTCTGTTGTTATTTGCCTGTGAGCCTCTTCCATGAAGTGCTCAAGCTTATTATCTATGGCATGTTCTGTCAGATTCAGGCCTTTTTCAGATATTAAAGGCTGTATCGCACGCTTAACGTCGCCAAAGCCGGGTTCGTCCAGGTTTGCAGAAACAATCGTCGTGGCAAAAGCCTTGCTTTCTTCTTCGTTCATACCGGCCTGATCCGCCAGCCATAACGCAAAAAGCTTGCTTGCTCTGGCTTCAATACGGAACATAAGCTCCTGATCAAGGGCGTATTTTTGTTCAAAAGCCTTTTCACGGTCGTTCATGCTACTCATTTGATATCCTTTGGTTATAAAAGCTATTTCCAGTGAAGAAACTAGTACCATTTGCGCATTTTTAAATCCATTGTTATATGAAGGGGCATTTTATATAAGGAGCCTGCATGGCAAGCATGTTTAACCGCCGTAAAATGATCTACGAAGGCAAGGCCAAGATCCTTTACGAGGGAACGGAGCCGGGGACGTATATCCAGTATTTTAAGGACGACGCGTCAGCTTTTAATGGGCAGAAGAAGGCGACGATAGCCGGGAAAGGTGTTTTAAATAACCGGATTTCCAGTCACATCATGACGAAATTGGAAAGCATCGGCGTACCTACGCATTTCCTGCGGTCCTTGAATATGCGCGAGCAGCTGGTGCGCCAGGTGGAGGTTATTCCACTGGAAGTCGTTGTTCGGAATATTGCGGCAGGATCCATGTGCAAGCGGCTGGGGGTAAAAGAGGGGACGATACTGCCCAATCCGGTGATTGAGTTCTACCTAAAAAAGGACGAACTGGGCGATCCGTTGGTTAACGAACAGCATATCTTTACATTTGGGTGGGCCGATCCGTTTGAGCTGGAAGAGATTATCGGGCAGACATATCGTGTTAATGATTATCTGAACGGTTTGTTCGCGGGCATTGGATTGCGTTTGGTCGATTTCAAATTGGAATTCGGGCGGCTGTGGGGAGAGTATGATGAATTATACATTATCCTCGCCGATGAAATTTCTCCGGACAACTGCCGTCTGTGGGACGCGAAAACCAATGAGAAGCTGGATAAGGACCGGTTCCGCCACGATCTCGGGAATGTGATAGAGGGATACCAGGAAATCGCGAAGCGGCTTGGGTTAGTTCCGCAAGGGGGATTAATTTCCGATGGCGCATTCGATGAAAAACTGGCGGAAGGGCTGGAGGAAATCGACAATGAACTGGCGCGGGAGCGTCGGCTTCGCGCTGTCAACAAAACGCCGCCCAAAAGTCCAAGAGGCGTTTGATATGCGTTTTATTATTTTTGTCGCCGTTCTTTGTTTTTGTGGTGTGGCGCAGGCGCATGTCACGGCAAACCCCAATACAGGCGTGGCGGACGCCTACTTTGAAACCAAATTTCGCGTATCCCATGGATGCGATGGCAGCGCGACGACATCCGTCACAATTAAAATGCCTGAAGCGATTGTGAATGTGAAGCCGCAGTTCAAGCCTGGGTGGAAAGCGGAAATAAAGAAAAAGAAGCTTTCTGTTCCTGTGAATATAGGTCATGGAAAAATGACGGATGAACAGGTGGATGAAATCACCTGGCGCGGTGGACCATTGCCGGATGATCAATATGATGAATTTGGCATTGTTATAAAATTACCGGACGGAGCGGGAAGCACGTTGTGGTTCCCGGTTACGCAGACATGCGAAAAGGGCAAACTGGAATGGAGTCAGATTCCAACGGCGGGGCAGATGTGGCACGATTTAAAATCGCCGGCACCGTTTGTGAAGTTAGAAACGACACCCAGTCACCATATGCATTAGTAATCATGATGGCTTGCTAAAACTTTCTGCATCGCAATAGGAAATGGCATCTGATCTGTCCTGGCTAAATCTTCGGCGAGCTTGGACAATTCCTCTATTTTTATGTCCGAAGCATCGGCGAATCTACTTCCTGCAATCTCTCGAAGGCATCTTAATCTCATTTGTTCATCAGCATGTGCACCCATTTTACTTTTCCTTGTTGATTAAGACAAAAACTGTTCTTTTAAAATACGTTCTTCGAGATGGTGTTCAGGATCGAAGAGGAGGGTCCGTGCATCGTCTTTTGCCTGTTTTACTTCGACGCTCACGACGTCCCGGAATTCACGGGAATCTGCTGTTACGCTGATAGGGCGTTTGTCGTCGTCGATAACATCAATACGAATGTCGAGATGCGATGGTATAAGCGCGCCGCGCCAGCGGCGGGGACGAAAGGCACTGATAGGGGTTAAAGCGAGGACATTGGCAGAGAGCGGCAGAATAGGGCCTTGGGCGGATAAATTATAGGCGGTGCTTCCGGCCGGGGTGGAAATAAGAATGCCGTCGCAGACGAGTTCGGGAATACGTTCTACACTATCGACGGATATTTTCAGGCGCGCGGCTTGGCGTGTTTCACGCAAAAGAGATACTTCATTGAAGGCGACCGCTTCATGTGTTTTTCCACTGCGGTCCACAGCCTTCATCTGTAAGGGGTGAATGGGGACGGATGTTGCATTTTTCAGACGGCTGTTCAGGTTGTCTTCATGATAGGGATTCATCAGAAAGCCAACAGAACCATAGTTAATACCGTAAAAGGGCTTTTTAACCTTGGCGCAATCATGAAGAGCGTCAAGCATTGTGCCATCACCGCCCAGAACAACGATGACGTCACAGTCTTTTATATCGTTCTGACCAAAGGATTTGGAAAGAGTTTTGTATGCTTCTTCCGCCTTTGCCGTTTTTGCGCAATGAAAATGGATTTTCATGCTTTTTCTTTAACCTTGTGCGCGTTTTGCTTTCCCCATTCGTCTGGTTCTTTGAGGAAATACTCGACGGAATCCAATGTGGCGCTGTCGAAATATTTTTCTTCGCGCGCAACCTTTAGAACGTCAGCCCATGTGGTAAGGGCATGCAGCGTTAAACCCCAGTCTTTCATATTCTGATAGCTTTGCGGAAAGTTGCCGTAGTGGAAGACAACGAATGCATGCTCAACAATGGCGCCAGCGCCGCGCAACGCATCCACGAAAACTTTTTTAGAGCCGCCATCCGTTTGAAGATCTTCAATGAGCGCAACCCTTTTGCCTTCTTCTTCCATGCAGCCTTCGATTTGCGCCATTTTTCCAAAACCCTTTGGCTTTTTTCGGACATAGAGCATGGGTTTTTTCAAGCGTTCAGCGATAAAGGCGGCGTAAGGAATGCCTGCCGTCTCACCGCCGGCAACGTAATCAAGGTTTAGATCTTTCAACATGTCGGCGGCGAATCCCATCAGCGTGTCGCGCTCTTTGGGAAAAGAAATCAGTCGGCGCACATCCGTGTATACGGGGGACAGGCGGCCAGAGGTAAACACAAACGGTTCGTTTGCATTAAATAGAACGGATTTCGTGTCGAGCAGTATTTTTGCCGCTGTGGCTGCGATATTTTTTTGTGACATGGTTCTTCCTTTGATTACAGGGGGATATTCCCAAAAACCCACTGTAATCGCAAGCAAAAAGGACCCATACCCAAAGGATATAGGTCCTTTTAATGACGAAAGCTTAGTAAGTGCGCGTACTTTCGGTTGTTTGCTTGTTAAACAGGCCTTTAGGGTCCTTTGTCGTTTCTGTTTTTACTGTGGCTCTTTTATTGCCGTACTTATCGTAATAAACGTCGGTGTTCTTTTCCGTGGTCGTCTTTGTTCCTGCCGCGTTGGTTGAACTGCTGGTGTTCTCATAGTGTCCGGGTGGAAGGGATTTCGCGCAGGCCGCAAGCCCCAGGATTCCAGCGGACAGGACAGAAAGTGTTAAAAGATATTTGGTCATATCATTCTCCAGTATTTGTTGTTGAGCCAGTTTATGGCCAACAACCGGGGAGGAATGAAATTCCCTAAATGCAAAAAATTATTGTGAAACCCACAAAATCCGCGCCATCCAGGATATGTCGTTTGCCGCGAGAGTCCGGTTTTGATGCGCGGGATTGAGCGATTTTAGTTCGATCTTGCCACCTGTTTTCTTTACAAGTTCCTTTGCCATCACTTCGCCTTTCACTGTGCGGACAACAACGCGGTCGCCTTTACGCACAGAGGCGTCGCGAGAAAGGACAAGAACGTCACCCTTGCGGTAGAGAGGCTCCATGGAATCGCCGCTGATTTCCAAAGCATACGTGCCGGAAAGGTCATGTGAGCCGTGGTCCGGGAATTTTATTTCATCCCAGGAGTCGCCGGCCGGGTAGCCGTCTTCATCGAAGTAACCGGCCGCGCCTGCCTGCGCGAAACCGATAAGTGGAATAAAACCTGCATTGGTGGCTGGATCTATTGTGTTGTCCCCATCCATCATGGATAGAAAGTCAGACATGTTTGCGCCCGTCGCATCAAGGATGCGGCTGATGCTTTCTGTCGACGGCCAGCGTGGCTTTCCATCCGGATTAAATCGTTTGCTCTTATTGAAAGATGTTGGATCCAGGCCAGCTTGTTTGGCGAGTCCGGATGCGCTGTAGCCGAAAGAAGCCGCGAGGCGGTCGATGGCATGCCAGATATTTTCGTGCGTTAACATAGGCTTAGGTTAAAATTCCTACGGACAAATGTAAATAGGAAAATATTCGTAAAAAACACTTGACGTTCTGTTTTTGTTCCTGTATTGATAAGAACACAAAGAGAACATTTGCGTCAAGAGCGAATTTTTATCCGTTCTCCTGCCGCTCCATCAATCGAAAAGAATCAAAATGAGCAAAGACCGTTACACTCCAAAAAACCAACCGGACACAAAGGCTATCCCGTTTGACAACGCAGAAGAGGCCTGGCTGTGGTTTATCCTGGCCCAGGCCGCCCGCGAAGAGGGCGCGCGCTTTACGGCCGGGCTTTCCCTCGTGCCACGCCCGTGCGAACCGATGGATATTCTCAAATGCCTGGACCGTCTATACCGCGGCCGCCGCCTGCTGATGGACCATCTTCTGGTGTTGCGCCACTACGGCAAGCGACAGCTGCCGCCGGATCCAACGCGCATCAAAGAAGTCCGTGCTTTTGCCCTCTGGAAAGAAGCGCTGGAGCGCATTGAACCTGTTCTTGTGAGAAAGGGTATCGTTCGTCCCAAACTCACGCTTCCGCAACCAGGCCGTTATTGGTCCCACAACGCTGTCATATATGAAGGAGGGTTACCGTTATGAGTGGATTGTTATCGACGATCGCCGAAGGGCAAAATGCATGGGTTGTGTTTAGTGGGCAGACAGAAATTTCATGGCTGAAATTTTTGAAGCCAGGATTTCGCCATTGCTACGTGCTTATCAATGATGGCGAACGCTGGACCAGCATAGATCCGCTGTCGCATGTTACAGAAATTTCCGTGCATCACCATGTGCCAGTGGATTTCGATCTGCCAGGCTGGCTGCAATCTCGCGGAAACCATGTGGTGAAGGCTCCGTTACGGCGTGACGTGACAAAGGCCGCACCCTTCATGCTTTTTACATGCGTGGAGGCCGTAAAGCGTGTGCTGGGTATTCATAAACGCAGGGTTTTTACGCCGTGGCAATTATACCAGCATTTGAAATTTTCAAGTTAATAAAGGAGAAATATCATGGGTGATATTACCGGCCGTCCCAAAGCGCCTGCACCGCAAGTCGTTTATGTGCCGCAATATGTTACAACGCCACCTACAACAGCGAATACGCAGAATAATACCCAAGTGAATGAAAATGAAACACCGCAACCGAGTGAATCTGAACAGCGTGAAAAGAGTCTTTTAACGCGTGCACGCTCTCGCATCGGAACGATTTTAACCGGATTTCGCGGCATTCTCGCGCCATCTGAATCCGGTCAGCGGAAAACACTTTTGGGAGAATAATCATGGAAAATATTCTAACCTTAGCGGCTCCGCCGGAGCCGAAGGATTACTCATACCTTATCAAAAGATATGAGCAATCCAAAGACCGTAGGTCCAATTGGGAACGCACGTGGCAGGAATGTTACGATTATGCTTTGCCGCAATGTGGAGATTTCACCCGCACCAATCAGCCGGGGCGCATACGAACGGATCGTTTATATGATGGAACCGCGCTGGACGCGGTGGATCAATTGGCCGCGAGCTTGCTGGGCCATCTAACGCCGCCATGGACGCAATGGTTTGGATTTAAGCCGGGGCCTGATTTAACGCCTGCGGAGGCGCAGGCGCTTGCGCCTGTTTTGGAAGATTCCGCGAAAATAATTCAGGCGCATTTCGATCGTTCCAATTTTAGCGTGGAGATGCATCAGTGTTTTCTGGATCTCGTCGTCGGTGGCACCGCAGCGCTCTATTTTGAAGAAGCGGAACCAGGCGCCTTTTCTGCCTTTAAATTCACGTCGGTTCCTTTGAGCGATATCGTTCTGGAGGAAGGCGAGAATGGGTTTCTCGATGGATCTTTCCGCCAGATAAGGCTGACGCTGGCCCAAATTCAGGAGCGTTACCCAAATGCGGAAATTCCGCCGAATATCATAAGAGAGGGTGAGCGCGATCCGCAAAGCCGCTTTTCTGTGCTGGAAAGTATTTTGCCGGAAAGCGGGGCGTACGATTACGTTGCTTTGCTGGCAGAGCAGGGGCGTCCGGTTGAATTGGCCAAAGGCCGTTTCGCAACATCGCCCTGTATTGCCTTTCGATGGATGAAGTCGCCTGGTGAATTATATGGCAGATCTCCTGTTATGAAGGCTCTTCCTGACATAAAAACGGCCAACAAGGTTGTCGAACTCATTTTAAAGAATGCATCCATCGCCGTGACGGGTATCTGGCAAGCGGACGATGACGGTGTTCTGAATCCTGCGAATATTGAACTCGTCCCGGGTGCGATTATTCCAAAGGCCGTCGGGTCGCAAGGCCTAAAGCCGTTGGAAATGCCAGGACGTTTTGATGTTTCGCAAATCATTCTCGATGATCTTCGGGTGCGGATACGGCATGCATTGCTGATCGACAAGCTCGGCCAGATGGACGGGCGCAAGATGACGGCGACGGAAGTCGTCGAACGTGCCAGTGAGATGGCGCTTTTGCTCGGCGCGACATATGGCCGTTTGCAATCCGAACTGCTGACGCCGATGATCCGGCGCGCTTACGCTATTTTAAGAAGGCGCGCGGAAATTCCCGATATTGCTCTGGATGGCCGTTTTGTCGCGCTTGATTACCGTGCGCCGCTGGCAAGGGCGCAGGCGCAGCGCAATGTCCAGAACACAATGACATGGGTCACATCCGTACTCGGCATGGGTGATGAAGCGGCAATGGTTGTGGATATTCCACGTGCCGCCAGGTTCCTTGGTGAGGCGCTCGGCGTTCCTAGCGACCTTATAAGAAAGGAGATCGTAGATGTTGTTTAAAAAAACGGGTGCGGAAGAAATTGAAAGAAATGCACTTTACACCAGCTATGTCTCAAAGCTGGAACAGAGGGAGATTGAGCATGCCTTTGCCCGACTGTTTTCCAGCGAGGATGGAAAAAAAGTTCTGGCCTGGCTACAGGTCATGACATTTCAGCGGGCGAGCGGCGCGAATTCAACTGAAGAGCAACTACGATACATGGAAGGGCAGCGAAGCTTGGTTGCCAGCGTCCTGCGCATGATAGACCGCGGAAAAACCAATTAACTTTAAAGGAGAAAACAATGACAACGACATTAAACATACCAGAAAAATTCAAAGATCCATCCACGGGCGAGTTAAAAGTGGATTCGCTTCTGACGTCCTATTCCGAACTCGAAAAAAGACTGTCACGCACGCCATCTGCGCCAAAATCCCCGGATGATTACTGCGTCAATTGCGATCATGGCTATTTTCAGGTGGATAAGGATCTGAACAAGAAGCTCCATGAAAAAGGATTTACCAATGAGCAGGTGCAGACGGTTTATGACCTGGCTGCCGAAAAAATGGTTCCGCTCGTGATTCAAATGGCGGCGGACTATAACGCTGAACGTGAAATTGAAAAGCTTGTCAATCAATTCGGCGGTGAAGAAAAATGGCAGGAAGTATCGCGCCAGCTTCTGGCCTTCGGTCAAAAAGCGCTGCCCGCCGATGTTCTAGAAACGCTTTCATCTTCCTACGAAGGCGTTATGGCGCTTCATCGCATGATGAAGGGAGAAGAGCCTGCTCTTTCCGCAACGTTGGAACCTGTTGGCGCAAGGCAGGGTGAGCTGGAATTGCAATCCATGATGCGCGATCCAAAATACTGGCGTGATCAAGATCCGTCTTTTATTGCGAAAGTAACGGAAGGATTCCAGAAACTATACGGGAAGAGGTAATTTCTCTATCGCTATCCCGGTTTGCGTCGGGATGGCGATATTGAAAAGTCCGAAGAGATTTTACCGCTTCGGCAACTCTCAAGTATGGCGGGGTGATAGTTGGTATATTCCCAAATATATTTTTTAACGAAGATTGTCTTGCCTTCTCCCTATACTGGGCGTATTTCACACGGGAAGTATGGTGTATAACAAGTATAAGAGAGTGTAAAATTATGACGTCTTTAGAAAATATAGCAGAACCATGGGAGCAAGCCGCAGCAGGCGCCAACGACAATTCAAAAAACGCCGATACTGCTTATGTGGCTTATCCAAGTTGCACTGTGGCTGCCTCTGGGGTGTTCTTTGAAGTGCATCCTCCTATAGAAGCGGTACCATCGTAAGAGGAGCCACTGTAGGCAGTTTAAACCATCTGGCTTTCAACAAATTCGCGGGCGACAAAATCATCCACGACTTGCTTGAATTTCCTGGTGACGTCACGCGTAAGCGGTTCGAATTGAATGGCCAGGCGATCGCGCATTTTGCGCACGACTTTGCCGCGATGCGGAATGTCCATTAATCTGCCGCTCAGGCGGAATTTCATGGTGACTTCCACGGGGGCGGAGAGTGTAAACATGCGGTCGTCCGCCTGGATAAGCAAGCCGCCATCGCTCCAGTTATGGACGGGGTAAGCGCGGCCATCGATGAGCGAAATGCAGTTGTCCGCAGATCTTCTGGTATATTTGCGCCGGTTGTCGTCCGGTTCGTTACTTGCGTCTGTGAAAGTTATAGACATTTTTATGGCTCCCCTGCGTATAATGATAAATTATCCGTGCAGGAAAGCAATTATCCCTAAAAAATAAATTTCAAAGAAATAACTTGACTTTATAGGAAATATATCCTATAAATTTATTATCAACGCCCGTACTGCGTGGTTTTTGAACCATCGCTGCCGGGCGTTTCTATTTGCGGAAAACGATATGCTTGCTGTTCGCCCGCGCATCTTCCGGTTTCAGATAATGCAGGGCCCGCCTTATGCGCGATAACCCCTGATTCCGCCCTTCATATTAACATCAAACATTGAGGTAAATATCATGGCAACAACCATCGATACGGCCTTCATCAAGCAGTTCGAACGCGAAGTGCATGAGGCCTATCAGCGCCAGGGTTCCAAACTCCGGAACACTGTGCGATCCATCAACAATGTCAAAGGCGCATCCACGGTCTTTCAAAAAGTAGGCAAGGGAACGGCTTCGACAAAATCAACACACGGCATGGTGCCGGTGATGAACCTGAACCATACGAATGTCGAAGCGACGCTGCAGGATTTTTATGCCGGCGACTGGGTCGACAGGCTTGATGAACTGAAGACGAATATTCCGGAACGTCAGGTTATCGCCGCCGCCGGTGCGAACGCGCTGGGTCGCAAGACAGATGATCTGATCATCGACGCGCTGGAAACCGCTTCAACACATGTGGTTCTGGAAGCCAACACCGGCCTTACGAAAGCCAAGATCATGGATGCGTTCGAGATCTTCGGTGAAAACGATGTGCCGGATGACGGCCAGCGTTTTGCCGTTGTCGGCTGGAAGCAGTGGAGTGATCTGCTTGGCATCGAAGAATTTTCGAGCGCAGACTATGTCGGCGCGGCAAATTTGCCATACACCAGCATGACGCAGGCCAAGCAATGGCTTGGCACGATCTGGATTCCGCATTCCGGCCTCCCAGTCGCGTCCGATATCCGCTCCTGTTTCTTCTATCATAAAACAGCGGTTGGGCATGCGTCCGGTTCTGATGTTCAGACGGACATCACCTGGCACGGTGATAGAGCAGCACACTTCGTCAACAATATGATGAGCCAGGGGGCGGCGCTTATAGATTCCGCCGGTGTGGTCGTCATTCAGTGCGATGAAACGCCTGACTAATCTTAAGGAGAACAGAGAATGTCTTTAGCACTTTCAGACCTTAGTGTCCTGGCGTACGCCAACAACTTTACCCTCTGGCATTACACGACAGTGGATTCTGCCGTGACGTCAGGCGGATATTTCAACAACGCCGTCGATATGATGCGCGTTGGGGATTTGATTATCGTGAACATCGACACCGATGGAACGCCGTCCACGAAACTATATATCGTGACCGGCAATACGGGCAGTGCCGTTACGGTGACGGTCTATTCATAGACCTTTCCCTATGTCCCGTGATGGTTGGCTTTGAGCATTTTTTCATGCGCATCGTTCCCTTCGGGTGCGCGCTCGCCATTGTTACTGCCGGCCATCGGGCGTGTTTACGAGTCGCCTTCCCCTGTTTTAGAGCAGGGGGAGGTGATTTTCATAAAAAATATAGCAAAAATTAGCTTTATTAGTTTCTATATGCATTGAAAATTATCTATATTATACAAATAGATAGCATGGTTGTTTGCATTGGCTAAGCCCAGTTTGATACATAAATACACACAACAAGCAAAAAACGTTTTTACCAAGGGAACAGAGATCCATGACTATGGGTTTTTCAAATACTCAAGATCTAGACGGCGTGGCTTTACGCCTTATCACAAGGGATGGTTATGTCCGCACGCTGAATGAACAGCAGGCAAGCAATCTTATGGACAGACGTGAAGGTGCGTCTCACGCGCATGGTCTTTTGCTAAATCGCCTGGCGGAGCACAAGATATATCCTGATGTTTCTGCCATCACGCAAGATGGTGGGCTGATTGTGCGTTGTACGGGCCGTGAGGCTGAAGCCATGCTTGATGCGGCTTTTGACGTTCCTGCATTGGCGCGTGGCATAAAAAGAATTCCATCCGTTTCTTCCGAAGTGAAAGACGGGCTTCGTACTATGATGGCTGGCGCGTTCGACAAAGCCGTTGCGGGAAGAATATTTACGCCTGCACTTAAACCGAATTTTGGCATGGCGGCGATGATGCCAAGACCTGCAAATTACAATGCGCCGGCCTTGATCGCAGCATAAGATTAACCGGCATATTTTTTCAAAAGCGGCCCCATCGGGCCGCTTTTTTCACATCAATCCAAGGAGAATATTCATGGCCTTAAACGACGTGGCGCTGTGCAGCCGCGCGCTGATCCGTCTTGGCGCGGCGCCTATAACATCTTTTTCTGACGGTACGGCAGAATCCGAAATTGCGGGGGCGTTGTTCGGTCCAACACGCGATGCCCTCTTATCCGCCTATACCTGGAGTTTTGCAAGCGGGCAGGTAAGCCTGACCGCTCTGGAAGACTCGCCAATCGCGGATTATCAGAACGCCTTTGCGCTGCCCAATGATTTCCTGCGCGCAATATCGGCAGGACAGGGCGGGCGTGGCCGCGGCTTGAATTACCGCATTGCACGCGGCGCCTTGCATACCGATGCGGAAGAAGTGGTCTTGTCCTACATTTTCCGGCCAGAGGAAGAAGAATTCCCGCCGTACTTCGACATGGTGGTTATCGCACGGCTCGCCGCGGAATTCTGCATTCCCGTCACGGAAAATACCAGCAGGGCCGATGCGCTGTTCCGCCTCGCCGACATCGAATTCGCGCGGGCGCGGCAGATTGACGCGCAGCAGGATTCCCCAGGAAAAATTGAAAATTTTTCCCTCATTGATGTGAGGGGTTAATCATGACCCGCATTCGGCAAATAAAAACGAACTTTACCGCCGGTGAAGTCAGTCGCGATCTTTTGGGGCGCGGCGATCTGCGCGCATATGAAAACGGTGCGCTGACGTTGCGTAACCTGTTCATCCATCCAACGGGCGGTGTTACGCGTCGCGCCGGGCTTGGATACATCGACACCGCGGCGGGGGACGGGCGCTTGATTTCATTCGAATTCAATACCGAACAAACCTATCTGATGGTCGTGACTGATAATCAGATCGATATATATGCAGGCGGTGTGAATATCCAGACGATTTCTGCACCATGGGCATCTTCGCAGATATCTCAATTGGTCTGGACGCAAAGCGCGGACACGCTGCTGCTCGTTCATCCAGAACAGTCACCCAAAAAACTTTTGCGCAATGCATTGGGCATTTTTATCCTCGAAGACTGGAGCTTCTTTACCAACAACAACGTCGTCGAACAGCCATACTATAAATTCGCGGACAGTGTGGTTACACTTACGCCGAGTGCTACGACGGGCAGCATTACGTTGAATGCTTCTGCCAGCGTCTTTGAAAGCGGGCATGAAGACACGCGCCTTCGCATCGGCGGCAAGGAAGTGCTGATCACCATGGTGAATTCTCCCACCGTTGTCACGGCCACCGTTATTGAAACTTTATCGGGCACGTCGGCGACAATAGACTGGGCAGAGCAGGCCTTTTCGCCCGTTCGCGGATATCCTGCCACGGTGGCGTTCCATCAAGACAGGCTTGTGATTGGCGGATCGCGCGATATGCCGAACCGACTCTGGTTTTCAAAAAGCGGCGATTTGTTCAATTTCGATCTTGGCACAGGGCTTGATGATGAATCTATCGAATTCGCAATTCTGTCGGATCAGGTCAACGCTATTCGCGGGATTTTTTCTGGACGCCACTTGCAAGTTTTTACATCGGGCGCGGAATGGATGGTGACGGGCGATCCGCTGACGCCGGAAACGGTACAGTTAAACCGCCAGACACGGGTCGGGTCGCGCACGGACAGATATATTCCACCTGTCACCGTAGACGGCGCTACCATGTTCGTCGCCAGAAACGGGAATGAAATTAGGGAGTTTTTATACACGGATGTGGAGCAGGCTTATCAGGCGACAGATCTTGCGCTCGTATCCCGTCATGTTCTGGGGCGTCCGGTGGATCAGGATTTTGATGCCCTGCGGCGTCTTTTATTCATCGTCCGCGATGATGGGAAATTCGCTACGCTCACCATATATCGGGCGGAACAGGTCGCGGCGTGGACCCTGCACGAAACATATGGATCGGTAAAATCCGTCTCCGTCGTTGGCGATGATGTTTATATGCTGATAGAGCGTGACGGGGATTATTTCATCGAACTGTTCGATGATACGCTTAATCTGGATTCTGCCTTGACAGGGGAGGTGGATGATCCTGCAACAGAATGGTCTGGGCTGGACCATCTGGAAGGGCAGAGTGTTTTCATCGTGGCGGATGGTGTCGTTCTGGACGCGCAGACCGTAACAGGAGGGCTTGTCACGTTGGATGAACCTGCATTGCGGGTCGAAATCGGCCTGCCTTACACGCACATCGTAGAACCATTGCCGCCAGCCGCCATTGGCGAAGGCGCGATGATTAGAAAAGTACGTCTGATTGAAGCTTTGTTCCGTGTAAAGGACACACAGGCATTAAGGCTTGATGTGGGGCGCGGCCTGCGGGATGTCTCACTGCGCCATCTTGGCGAAGAGGAAATACTGGACGCGCCGCCGCCACTGGTTAGCCGGGATATCAGCGTGCGTGCTCTTGGATGGCAAAAGGAGCTGTCCGATCCTCTATGGCGGATCGAACAATCGGCGCCGCTTCCCTTCACACTTTTATCCGTCATGACGGAAATAAAACTTAACGATTAAAGGAGAACATCATGGGTGGATTAACATCCCTTGCCTCAACGGCAATCAAAGGGATAACGCTTGCAAATCAGATGATCGGGACGGTCGGAGGATACCGTGAAAACACGGGACAACGGGAATACGAGCAATTAAAGGCGCAATCCGATTTGTCTTTAAAGAGTACCGCAGAGCGCGCGACGATTGATAAGGAGCAGATTCGCATCGCTGCTGAAACGGCGGAAAGTGATCGAAGATCTGCTCTGCGTCGCGCTATGGCGCGTCAACGGGCAAAATACGGCGCCAGTGGCATATCGGCTGGCGATGGATCGGCGCAGGCTGTTCTATTGGGTCTTTTCGATGAAAGTGAAGAAGAGGCGCGGCAGCGCGAAGCCATGGACACTCTCAAAACATCCGCCATTGATCAGAATTATAACCAGATAAAGCGCGTGAATACCCTGCAATTAACGCAGTTCAAGGAACGAAACCGCCTGAATAAAATTCAGGGGCAGCTCGGTACGATTGCCGATACCGGCCGCATTATATTCTAAGGAAACCCCATGACAGATCATATCAAGATGCCGGACGTAGTGCCTATCGTGCGCTATGTCGCCAACGGCGTGCAGACGGAATTTGAATACCCGTTCCCGATTTTTGCCAGTGAGGATTTAAAAGTCTATTTCGACGGCGCGCCGCAATATGCAGGCTATGACATTGCAGATGCGGGCGAAACCGCGGGCGGAAGTATAACATTTGATACGGCGCCCGAAAGCGGCATCGTTCTTACACTGGAACGGCGCGTTCCGCTAGAGCGCATGACAGATTTTCTGGAAGGTGGCGACTTTTCGGCGCAATCGATTAACAACGAGCTTGATTACCTGACCGCGAGCGTGCAGCAGGTGCACAGGGAAATATCGCCGATGCTCCGCTATTCAGATTATGAAAATCCTGCGGAGACCGTTCTGCCGGACCGTATGCAAAGAGCCAATAAGGCGCTCGGCTTCGATGGAGATGGAAACCCGATCGCCATATCGCTCGAAGGGGCTATGGCTCCGCCGGACTTTACGGCATACGGCACCGGCGCCGTGACACGCACAGCATCTGATAAGTTTTCCGATGCCGTATCGGTAAAAGATTTTGGCGCCTATGGAAATGGATTGAGTGACGATACGCTTGCCATCCAAAAGGCGCTTGCCGCCCATGATACGGTATATGTCCCACCCGGGACTTACCTGATATCCGGCGTTATCACGATTGGCGAACGGCAAAGGCTTTATGGCGCAGGGCAGGTTTCTGTTATTGAATGCCAGGACAATTCCTTTAACGCCGTGGAGTTCGTTGCCGATTTCGGCGTGCTGTCTGACCTGCGCATCAGCGGCGGCGCAATCGGTATAAAACTCTATGGCCGTGACCGCCCTTGCGTTCAATGCGCCATCACCGATGTAACAATTTTTGGTGCGGGTATCGGTGTACAGCTGGATGGCTATGAAGATCCTAACTTTCCGTGCTACTGGAACAATTTTGACCGTGTTCTGGTGGAGCAGCCCGCCGTCCACGGTTTTCACCTGACGAAAAGCGGGGCGGGGGATACGCCTAACGCAAATAAATTCCATGCCTGCCGGGTATACTCACACGGCGAAGATATTTCCGGTCACGGCTTCTATGTGGAACACGGCCAATACAACAATGCCTTCATCGACTGCGAAGCCAACGTGAAAGGAACGGCGCAAGGATGTTTTACGATGGGCTCTGGATCATACAAAACATTGCTCATAAATCCTTACGCCGAAAGCTTCAACACGGTTCCGAACATAAAACTGGAATCCGGATCGGACGAAACGGCGATCTATAACCTTCTGTCCATGTCGGACGGCTCCGCCATATGGGATCTATCGGGTGGAAAATACACGGCCTATAACGCTGGTTTTCCGAACAAGAACAGGCTGCAAAGAACAACAGCGGTAGACATTAACGCCACGCTCCAAAGGTATGATACGGAATTCATCGACACGAATGGAACAATACAATTGGACATTTCGCATTCCGTGCACCTGGTTTCCAGCTTTGGCGGTGCGCTGAACGTAAAGCTTCCAAATGCTGCGGATGCAGTTGGTGTAATGATGGTCGTAAAGAAAACGGATTCATCCTCCCACGTCATCACCATTACCGAAGACGGCGGCAGCGGCCCGGATGGGCGCAGCTATTACCTGGGCGCGGAAAACGACTTCATGCAGGCCATGTCCAACGGCGCCGAATGGTTCGTCATTTCCTCAAACCGCGCGCCGGGAAACACGCGCTATTACGACGGATCCGGCACCTATGACATAGACATGGCGGTTGACGTCTATCTTTTATCGTCATACGGGGGTGCATTGATCGCGCGCCTGCCACCCGCAAACGCGGCCATCGCTGTGGGGCGCACGGTAACCATCAAAAAAACCGATGTATCTGCAAATACAATTACCGTCACGGAGTATGGCGGCAGCGGACCGGACGGTTATGGGCAGCCATTGAGTGGTCAATATGATGCCATCACTGTCGTGTCGGATGGCTCGCAATGGTACATAATTTCAAAATTCTAATATGAAAGAAGTTTTATGGAAGAAGATCGGTTTGAAGATCGTGCACGCAAGAGCATGATCGAAATCCTGCCCGCCGCCTTCAGGCAGGCTATGGAATCTTACAAATTCTATATTCAGAAAAAAGAAAGCATTACCGATAATAAAACAAACTTTTCTGACTATCACATGGGATGCAAAAAGGCGCTATCCCACCTCCAACTCCTTATAAAAATGGGAGAATGGCTTGGAGAAGAAGGTAAGGAAAAATCGGCGGACGGAACCCTGGCAGACGCTATGGCCGAGGTAAACGCTTTTCTGGCGGAAGAAGTTCCCTGTGTTGAAGATGAGATCTGACAATTGTTTGGCATAAGCCAAAATATTTTAAAATGGACAACAACATGAGAAAAAATGAAGCAAAGAGTTTGCAAGAAAGAAGATTTCGCGGTATTTTTGGCAAAATGGAATCAAGTTCAAAATTACACGACACCTGGGATGCATTTTCGCATCGCGACCTGGCTGCAGAAATCCTGGCAGCGTGGAAACGTGCGTCTGCTGTTGCAGGCGTTCAGGGCAAGCGGGAAGTCGACTCTGGTCGCTCTGTTCTCGGCGTGGCTTCTATGGCAGGATCCGGATTTGCGTATCCTGGTGTTGTCCGCCGAGTCCCGGTTGTCCAGAAAAATGACGCGGATGATCAGGAAGATCATCGAGAAGCACCCTTTAACCGCAAATCTAAATCCAAAAAATCCTGATCAGTGGGCGGTCGATGCCTTTACCGTGGAACGGAGCCGCGTATCGCGGGATCCGTCCGTCATGGCGTGCGGCATTTACTCGAATATCACGGGTATGCGGGCGGATATCATTATCTGCGACGACGTAGAAGTTCCAAACACCTGCGATACGCCGGATAAGCGGGAGAAGCTGCGCGAACGTCTGATCGAAAATGATTTCATTCTGGTGCCCGGAGGCACGCAGTTATATATCGGCACACCGCACAGTTATTACAGCATTTACGCCGATACGCCCCGCCGTGAAATCGGTGAAGAAGATATTTTCCTCAAGGATTTTGAGCGTAAAACTATTCCTATTCTTAATGAAAGGGGGGAATCCGAATGGCCGGAACGGTACGCGCTGAAGGATATTGATCGCATCCGCCGCATGGCTGGGCCGGTGAAATTCGCATCGCAGATGATGCTGATGCCCGCAAATATACTGGACAGCCGTTTGGATCCTGCGCTCCTCCGCCGTTATGACGATGATCTTGTCTTTCAGGAAATTCAGAAAACGGCGGTGCTGTCGATCGCTTCGCGCAAAATCGTCTCCGCCTCCGCCTGGTGGGATCCGTCCTTTGGCAAAGGGACAGGGGACGCCAGCGTGCTTGCCGTGGTTTACACGGACGAAGACGGCGATTACTGGCTCCACCGTGTTGAGTATATAACGGCGACGGAAAAAGCCGGTGAAGACATGGCGACCCTGCAATGCCAGAAAATTTGCGACATCGCACGGGAATTGTATCTGCCATCTGTCGCTGTGGAGACGAACGGCATTGGAAAATTCCTGCCTGCTATTTTGCGGCGTGAACTCGCGGATGCAAAAATTCCCTGCACGGTTATAGAAAAAAACAGCAGGAAGGCGAAAGATGTCCGCATTCTGGAATCCTTTGACGCCATCATGGCGGCGCGGGCCCTGCATGTGCATGAAAGCGTCTATAAAACACGTTTCATCACGGAAATGCAGGAATGGCGGCCTTCGCTGACGCATATGAAAGATGACGGTCTGGACGCGGCGGCTGGCGCGCTCTCGCTTGAACCTGCGCGCATTCGCAAACAATACGGACCTATCACAAAACTATGGTCCGGATCCGGTAAAGGTCATATGGCCCGCACGGATTTTGACATTTAACGGAGAAAAGAATGAACACTATTTTTGACAGCGGCCTGATCTGGTGGATCACGGCCGTGGATCTGCCCGTGATATCGGGAACTTTCTGGCTCATCTTTCGCATGCGACAGGAAGCGATGGATGCTATCGATACATTGCACGACACGCTCGATCTGCGCACATCGCAATTACGTGAAACCCTGTCGTCTTTCAAACTGGAAGTCGCCAAATCCTATGCTTCGGTAACGGATATGAAAGATCTTGAAACGCGGATCGTATCCCATCTTTTACGCATTGAATCAAAACTGGATCAAACTGCCCTGAAAACCGAAGCGCTGAAAGCGCTGAAACCGGAGTAATCGCATATGAAAAAATTTATCAAACTCCTGACGGGTAAATCCTCCGGGGAAGAAAAGGATGCGTCCGCATTTTACAATGATCTGGCTGTCGACGTGCTTGCCCGCACCCTGTGGGGCGAAGGGCGCGGGGAAGGGCCGCAGGGCATGGAAGCCATTGCCGGTGTTGTTCTAAATCGTGTGAATATCGCGGCTAAAAAAGGCGGGTACTGGTGGGGCAACGATATTATTTCCGTCTGCCAGAAACCTTACCAGTTTTCCTGCTGGAACAGGTCCGATCCCAATTATAAAGCGCTGCAGGCTGTTACAGATAAAGACATCCATTTCGCAACCGCTCTTCGCATCGCCCGTCGCGCTCTCGCCGGGGCTCTTGACGATATCACGGCGGGCGCCACGCATTACCATGCATCGAACATTCTGCCCGACTGGGCGATAGGGCAAGAGCCCACCATTACCATAGGTCATCATATTTTCTACAAACTGAAAGAAGTTTAACATGCTTGCAACAATCATCGCCCGCCTTGGTCTGCCGCTCCTGGTCAGCCTTATCGGCGGCGCCCTCGGTAAAGTCGATAACCCCGTCGCGCAGAATGCATCCCTTGCGCTCGGGAATTTTGAAGCGGCGATGGCGGGCGGCGCGATTTCCGCCGAACAACTCGCCGAAGCCAACCGCCACGCCGAAAAAATGGCTGAACTGAAGGCCAAAGAATACGAAACGGCGATGGCTGAAATCAATCAAAGCCTGCGCCTTGAAACGCAATCTACGGATGCCTATGTGCGCCGCATGCGTCCGACCTTTGGCTATCTGATGGCGATCACATGGGCGGCGCAGATGCTCGGCATCGCCTATATCATGATCTTCCGCACCGAAAGCGCGCCGGCCGTATTGGATGGGATGGAAGCGCTCTCCACCATCTGGGCCGTCGGCTTGTCCGTTCTTGGTATTTACGTTTACAAACGAAGCGAAGAGAAAAAAGTGGTGCCGGTACCTTCGCAATCAAAGCCGCCCGCAAAACTCAAGATTAATGAGTAGTCGGGTGCTTCCTCCTGTATTCCCGCCACAGGGAATACAGGCCCGCGCCTATAATTAAAGCCAGGCCAAAAACGGTGTTATGGCTGGGCAAATTATGAAAGAAGACATAGCCGAACAAAACGCCCCAAATTATCTGGCTGTATTGAAACGGGGCGATTACGACCGTTTCCGGCGCTTTGGCAAAACCCATGGCAATCGCCAATATGCCGACCACAACAGACGGCCCGTGAATGGCAAACGCCGGAAGATAGTCCATTTCAAACGGCAGATATTTTCCTGTGATCGCCAGTGCCACAAGATTAAATCCCGCAATAAGTAAAAACGGATAAAAGCCATATAATGGAAGCGGCGCATCACCGCCGATTTTGCGCAAGGCAATGACATTGAATCCACCGCAGAAAACCCCCAGAGCCGTAAAAAATACCCCTTCGCCCAAAGTGCTAAATTGCGGCCCCGCCAATATAAGCACGCCCGAGAATCCTACCGCTGTTGCCACCCATCTCCGCCATCCCACTGTTTCCTTCAACATCAAAACGGCCAGAATTTTTACCCAGAAGGGCGACATGAAAACGATTCCATAAAAATCCGCGAGCGGCAGAGTCCGCAAGCCCGTTACGGCAAAATAGGATGTCGCCAGAATAAGCGCCGCGCGGATCAGGTGAATATGTAGATTGTGGGGAAAGAAGGCGCGGGGGCCATATTTCACTAAAACCCAAACGCCCGTGACGGTCATACCGATCAGTCCACTTACCCCCAAAACCTGGTAAATGCTGTAATGCTGCTGGAGAAGCTTGGAACAAAGATCGGCTATGCTGTAGGCGAAATATCCCAATGTGACCATGCCGATAGCACGGAATGTTCGGGTTCTGTATGAGGCTGGATCCAGTGACATATTTTACGATTCTTGTTGGTTGTTATCTGTATGGCGATATACTGATGCCATGACAAGCGCCAATGATAACACGCGGCC
>CAUJHN010000002.1 GCA_963204825.1 Pseudomonadota bacterium | reverse complement strand
GGAAGAAATAAAAACCATCCGGCGGCAAGGCAGAAGAGCACCACGGAAATCAAGGCGGGCAGGATACGCCTTGCCCGTCTTTCCCAGAAATCGGCGAAGCGGAAGGTACCGGCTTCAAGGTCTTTCAAGATCAAGGACGTTATCAGGAAGCCGGAAATGACGAAAAACACGTCCACCCCGACGAACCCGCCCTTAATAAACGGAGCGCCCGCATGAAAGAGGATGACCGATAAAACGGCCACGGCCCGGAGGCCGTCTATATCTGGGCGGTATCGTATGGCGGACATAGGCGCATTTAATGTCGGAATTTGCCTTTTATATCAATAGTATTTCTTGATTTACCCCCTTCCGCGCTTTAAAAATCCTCCCATGAGCAAAGAAAAACGCATTTATAAACCCAAATCGATTGCCGGATTCCCCGAATGGCTGCCCGAAGAGCGGCTGGTGGAGCAGAAATGGTTCGACCATATTCGCCGCGTATTTGAATCCTATGGTTTCTGCAATATCGAAACGCCGAGCGTGGAAGAACTGGATGTGCTTTCCGCCAAGGGCGAAGTCGACAAAGAAATTTATGTGATCGAACGTCTGCACAAGGATGAAGACGACAAGAGCGAGGCGCGGCTCGCCCTGCACTTTGACCAGACAGTGCCTATGGCGCGGTATGTCGCGATGCGGTTCAACGACCTCGTCTTCCCGTTCAAGCGGTATCAGATGCAGCGCGTGTGGCGCGGCGAACGCCCGCAGATGGGCCGCATGCGGGAATTTTACCAGTGCGATATCGACATCATCAACGTGGACAACCTTCCCCTTTCCTTCGATGCCGAAGTCGCGGCGGTGATGTATGAGGTGCTGGAAGGGTTGAATATCGGACGGGTGCAGTTGCGGATCAACAATCGGAAGATTTTGATGGGACTGCTTGAAAGCTGGGGATTGCAGGATTTTGTTCCCGTTACACGCGCCGTAGACAAGCTGGAAAAGATTGGCAAAGAAGAAGTAACGAAAATTCTTAAAGCTGAAGCCAATCTATCTGCAGATCAGATCGAAAAAGTTTTGTCTCTTGTATCTATCAAAGGAAATGCAGCCGATATTCGCAAGATCAGCCCGGCAAACGACACGATGAAATCCGGAATTGAAGAACTGGCTTTTGTTCTGGATCATTTAGCGCACTTGCCAGGACATGCCGTTGTTGGAGATTTAACGATTGTCCGAGGCCTCGATTACTACACCGGCACGGTGTATGAGACGCAGCTTCTGGATGTGCCGGAGTTTACGGGGTCGGTTTGTTCCGGCGGACGGTATGACGATCTGGCGGGGAGCTACATTAATAAACACCTGCCCGGCGTTGGCATTTCCATCGGCTTTTCGCGCCTGTTCGACGTGATGCGGCAGACGCGCCCCGACCTGCTCGGCATCGGCCCCAAAGGCCCCGCGCATGTGATGATGACGGTGCCGGAGAATGAAGCGGACCGCCCCCTCGCCTATGAAACAGCGAGAACTTTGCGGAAACGCGGGATCAATGTCGAGATGTATCACGCACCCAAGAAAATGGGCGACCAGTTGAAGTATGCGTCCAAAAAACTGGTTCCTTATGTGTGGATGATCCGCGATGGTAAGCACGAGGTAAAGGATATGACAGCGCAGACGCAAGGCGAAGCCGATCCGAGAACATGGAGCGCGCCGAATAGTTAACTATTTTTGATAGGTCAAATTGGTTAATTTTGCTTTCTTTTTCAGCCGCATGATATTGTAGAAATCATGAATGGAGATCGCAAAACATTTGTACTAGCAGCTCTAGCAGACTTAAAGCGCCGCAAAGGTGGTGGCGTAAGCGATGACGATGAGGCGCTTAAGGAAAAATGCCGGGGAGATTTTCAGATAGGCGTTGAAAACCCCAGAACAACGGCGGCCCAAGCAGCACTGGACCTCCTTAGAATAGACAGAACACGGCGACCATTACGCGAAAAAGATTTAGATTTAGAACGCTAAACCTTGCTCTTCCTAACATTTCGTGACCATATTCCCTTAATTGGGAACATCGGCCTATGACAAAATTCAAATCACTCTTATTTCTGATTACTCTCTGGATTGCCGCGTCGGCCTTTGGCCTCCTCGCAATGACGTCTGCGGGATATGCCGATGATAAAAAGGAAGAAGCGGCGGCTGAGAAGCCGGCGGAGGAAGCAGCGGCAAAGAAAGATCCGAAGGATAAATCTTTCCGCTACGCACCTGATTTCTGCGATTTTGAAATCACGTTCCCGGAACAGCCCGCGATTGCAAAAAAATGCCTTCCTGAAGGGCAATGTTACGATGTGAACAGTTACACGATGGTGTATGACCTGCAAACCACCGTGGATGTTTCCGTGACGTGCAATCCGTCCACGCCGGAAGCATACGAGCATTACACGGATTCCGTCATGAAGGCGGCGCTGGCGGGGATGGTGGAAGAACGCAACCTGACCAAGCACGAAATGAAGTTTAATCAATACGAAACAACCAAGAATGCGGCCATTTCCGGAGTCGGCACTACGGGCATGCAGGAAAAATTATATACGGGGCAATTATGGGTCGGGCAGAATTCCGTTTTTACCGTGCAGGCGGAACTGGTCGGCTCCGCCCACCACGTCGCGGATAAATCCTTTGGCGAAATACTGGCCAGCATAAAGACGAAGGACGGCAAGCAATTGCCGAAGCCGAAAGAATTTAAAACGAAGAGCAATCAATGATTAGAGGGAATTAGTACAATGGAAACAAACATTCAGCAGGACGGACATATCATTGCCCTTGCACCGGACATAGAATTGGCTTTCGCAGCCGCTGTGCGTGTGATGGACCAATATCCGTGCAGCAACTTCGTCATTGCTGTTGAGAAAGGGGTTCCTGCCGTGAGCCAGAATGATCATCATGGCGATATTCTTGTTCAGGCTATGGCCGGGAGTGTCGGGCTGCCCCGTAACATCGTCATGCAGGCAGCCTTCTTAAGAGTGCTTCAGTACGCCCAAGATTCAGCAGGAAGAAATGTCGTATTCCCCCACATAGGGGTTTCACCGTCAAACACGGGAAATTTTGTAATCCAACAGATTATGAACCATACGCTTGGATAAGCATTAACCTGCCAATCCCCTGATCCTTTCCACCATGGAAAAGAATCCATTGCGGCGGTTCGGGGAGAGATGCTGATCCAGTCCCAGTTTTGAAAATTCTTCTTCGATGTTTACGGCGCGGATTTCATTCGCCGTTTTTCCATCGTATGCGGCGAGCACGATATAGACGAGCCCCTTCGTGATCTTTCCGTCGCTGTCGGCGTAAAAATGAAAACGCCCTTCCGCGTCCAGAGTATAATGCAGCCAGACTTTTGAAACGCAGCCCTTTACTTCCGTGGCCTCGGTTTTCAGCGCATCGTCCATGCGCGGCACGTCATTCCCCAGATCAATGAGATACTGGTACCGCTCTTCCCAATTATCGAAGAGCGAGAAATTTTCGATCAATTCTTCCAGTGTGCGTTGCGTCATCTTATGGAATTCAGACGGTGTTAATCATTTCAATGCTTTGATATAATATAATAGGATGGAATGGAAAGCGTGATTTTGTAACCTACCCTCTTGCGGGAGGGGCATCTCACAGCTAGTTTGAATATTAAGTGATTCAGAATTCCAGAAGGAAACAGACAGGCGGGCATCATGAGCAAGACAGACAAGACAGACAGCAAAAATACACTGTATTGCTCCTTCTGCGGCAAAAGCCAGCATGAGGTTCGCAAGCTTATTGCCGGGCCTAACGTGTTTATCTGCAATGAATGCGTCGAGCTCTGCATGGATATTATCCGGGAAGAGGATAAATCCCAGCTGGTCCGTTCCGGCGAAGGCGTCCCCACCCCATCCGAAATCAAAGCCGTGCTGGACGATTATGTTATCGGCCAGGAGCGGGCGAAACGCGTTCTCTCTGTTGCAGTGCACAACCATTACAAGCGTCTTGAAAACGGCGGCCATGGATCCGGCGCGGATATTGAGATCGCAAAATCCAACATCCTGCTGGTCGGGCCGACAGGTTCCGGTAAGACCCTGCTCGCCCAGACGCTTGCGAAAATCATCGACGTTCCTTTCACGATGGCGGATGCCACTACACTGACAGAAGCCGGTTACGTCGGCGAAGATGTCGAGAATATCGTTCTGAAGCTGCTACAAGCTTCCGACTATAATGTAGAGCGGGCGCAGCGCGGTATCGTGTATATCGACGAGATCGACAAAATTTCGCGTAAAGGCGACAACCCGTCCATCACCCGCGACGTTTCGGGCGAAGGCGTTCAGCAGGCCTTGTTGAAACTCATGGAAGGCACGGTGGCCTCCGTTCCCCCGCAGGGCGGACGCAAACACCCGCAGCAGGAATTCCTGCAAGTGGATACATCAAACATTTTGTTCATCTGCGGCGGCGCGTTCGCGGGCATTGAAAAAATCCTGGCCAACAAAGGCCGCGGCACGACCATCGGTTTCGGCGCGGACGTCAAGTCGCCCGAAGACAAGAGAACGGGCGAACTGCTCCGCAACCTCGAACCCGAAGACCTGTTGAAATACGGCTTGATCCCTGAATTCATCGGGCGTCTGCCGGTGTTTGCAACACTCGAAGACCTCGACGAAGCCGCATTGATTTCGATCTTGACCGAACCAAAGAACGCTCTGGTCAAACAATATGCACGTCTCTTCGATATGGAAGGCGTCAAGCTGGAATTCACCGACGATGCGCTGGCCGCGATCGCCAAAAAGGCAATCGCACGCAAGACCGGCGCGCGCGGATTGCGCTCCATCATGGAAAACATGTTGATGGATACAATGTACGAAATTCCGGACAAGGAAGGCGTCGACAAGGTTATCGTTTCCAAAGAAACGGTCGAAGACAACAAACCGCCTGTTTACACCGTATCCGGCGATACCCCCAAGAAGAAGAAAAAAGAAGTTGAAGCTGTTGAGGCTTAATGCCAAGGGGCTCGCTGCAGTACATCTTGGACCACCCAAAAGAATCCTGGCTGGCCATAGTTTTTCTTGCGGCTGGCGCATTGTTTTTTCTTGCTGCGGCAATTCATAAAATCAAGCAGACGGTCTTTGACACCTATACCTGGCTTTGTATTACCATGATGGCTATTGGAGCCGCCATCTTATTTTTCAATAGGCAAATGCCGTACCCATTAGTCGTCTTAGGCGCTCTTATTCTTATCGCAGTCGGTTTGTTTCTTTTTATCTTCCGCGGGAAGGATGCACAGGCTGTAAAGGACGCAATGGAAGATGGTAGCAACCTGCCACCAGGTGGTATCTTATAATGGCGATTGGGGCAGTTGAAGCAATATTAGGGCTGTGTGAGGCCGTATTGAATTCGGTATGTTTTTTGGCGACGGAATGGGGCCGCACTTCAACAGGCTTTTGGCGAAATCTTACTGCCGGGCTGGGACTTCTTGTAATATGCCTTGGCTGCTTATATTTCTTTAGCGTAGCACTGGGCCCTATTGCCGCAATCATGCTGGTAATTTCAATACCCATTTTTCTTACATCTTTTCTGTTCTGGATATTATTAATTTTCAAGAATAACGCCGGGACGGGTGACAGAGATTAAGCCCTCTGCACTATTCTCTTTCCCTTTCATTAACCTCGTATTATCCTTTTTTGGTTAGTCTTTTTGGGTACGTTTACTATGAATATCCAACGAAATTAGGGCGTTGCAAGGAGAGAACCCAATGGCCGCACCAAAACTGAAGCCGAACCCAGCCAAAAAATACCGCCTTATTACACGTTCCGATATGGACGGGCTGGTCTGTGCGGTTCTGTTGCGTGAGCTGGGGATTATCGACGACATCAGCTTCGCCCACCCAAAAGATATGCAGGACGGCCTTGTCGACGTCGATGAAGACGTCATCACAACGAACCTTCCTTTTGTCGAAGGCGTTTATATGGCATTCGACCACCATGCCAGCGAAGTGAGCCGCGTAAAAACCAAGGCCGAAAACCATATTATGGATGCGAAGGCCCCTTCGGCGGCGCGCGTCGTTTACAATTATTTCGGCGGCGCGGAAGCGTTTCCGAGCATCGGCGAAGATATGATGGAGGCCGTGGACAAGGCGGATTCCGCCGCGTTTTCCAAGGAAGAGATTCTGGACGCAAAAGGCTGGGAGCTGCTCAGCTTTATCATGGACGCCAGAACGGGGCTTGGCCGTTTCCGCGATTTCAATATTTCGAATTACCAGCTGATGATGAAGCTGATCGACACCGTGCGCGAACATAAAAGCATCGAGCAGATCCTGCAGATGCCGGACGTTAAAGAGCGCGTCGATCTGTACAATTCCCACCTGCCGAAATTCCGCGAGCAGATTGAACGTTGCGCCCGCGTTGAAGAAAATCTTGTGGTTCTGGATCTGCGCAATGAAGACACTATCTGGGCGGGCAACCGTTTCATGATCTACGCCCTCTTCCCCAAATGCAATATTTCGATGCACATCATGTGGGGCAAGAACAAGCAGAACACCGTTCTGGCCATCGGCAAATCGATCATCAACAAGACATCCAAAACGCATGTCGGCGATCTCTGCCTGTCCTACGGCGGCGGCGGTCACGAAGCGGCCGGAACTTGCCAGATCGAAAATCTGAAAGCCGATCAAAAGATCGAGGAAATCATCGCCAAGATTAATAAGGATGGGTGAGATCCTTTCTTCCAAAATAATGTCATGCCAGCTTTATGCGGGCATCAGGATCCCCGCTCAAGGCGGGGATGACATTTTTGGGAAAGCGTCTATAACTTTTGCATGTCATATCCCATTCACATCGTCTGGTTCCGGCAGGATTTAAGACTAGCGGATAATCCGGCACTGACCGCCGCCTGCAAGGCGGGCGCGGTTCTACCCGCTTATATTCTGGACGACATCAATGCGGGCGCGTGGAAGATGGGCGGGGCGAGCCGGTTCTGGCTGCTTCATTCTTTAAAAGCCCTGAACGCATCCCTTGACGGAAAAATGGTTTTTCTTGCGGGCGACGCCTCAAAGCTTTTGCCCAATCTGGCAAAAGACGTAAAAGCCTCCGGCGTTTACTGGAACAGGTGCTACGAGCCATGGCACATATCGCGCGACGCGCGCATAAAACAATCGCTAAAAGAAGACGGAATTGAAGCGCATAGTTTCAATGGATCCTTGTTATGGGAGCCGTGGGATGTGTTAAAGGAAGACGGGACGCCATACCGGGTCTTTACGCCGTTCTATCGTAAAGGGTGCCTCTCCAAAGCAGCGCCGCGCGCACCGCTGCCCGCTCCCGATGATCTCCGGCTCTTATCTTATAACGGAATGTCCCTGAGCGATTTAAATCTGCTTCCGCAAAAGCCTGAGCCGCGCTGGGATAAAAAAATGGAAGCGCATTGGCAGATAGGAGAAAAAGGTGCGATCAAGGCGTTGCACGATTTCCTGGACAATGGGTTGAAGGATTACAAGGAAGGGCGTGATTATATGGCAGGAAGCAATGTTTCCCGCCTATCTTCACGCCTCCATTTTGGCGAGGTTTCGCCGAACCAGGTCTGGCATGCCGCGCGGCATAAGGGAGAAAGCGAAGGCTGGAGCAAAGATCTGGATCATTTCTGTTCAGAGCTCGGCTGGCGTGAATTTTCACACAGCCTTCTTTACCATTTTCCAGACTTGCCGGAAAAAAATCTGCAGTCGAGGTTCGATGCCTTTCCCTGGGACAGGAACCACGAGGCACTGGAAAGATGGAAGCGCGGACAGACGGGTTATCCTGTCGTCGATGCCGCCATGCGCGAACTTTGGGAGACGGGATATATGCACAACCGCGCGCGCATGATCGTCGGATCGTTTCTCGTTAAACATTTACTGATTCACTGGCGACACGGGGAAGACTGGTTCTGGGATTGTCTGTGCGATGCGGACCTGGCAAACAACGCCGCAAGCTGGCAATGGATCGCAGGATGCGGCGCTGATGCCGCCCCTTACTTTCGTATTTTCAATCCGGTAACGCAGGGCGAAAAGTTCGATCCGGACGGCAATTACGTCCGTCGTTTCATTCCGGAACTAAAGGAGATGCCGAATCAATATCTTCATAAACCCTGGGAGGCATCCCCGTTGATCCTTAAAGCCGCAGGCGTGGAACTTGGAAAAACCTATCCCCTGCCCGTTGTTGACCATGCCGCCGCGCGGGAGCGGGCATTGGCGGCCTTTTCGAAAACAAAGGGATAGATGACAAAAGCCATGGTCAATGGCACAATGCCAGTATGAAAAACCCCGCCCCCTTACGGAAAGGCGATTTGATCGGCGTCATGGCGCCCTCAAGCCGGATAGCCCCCGAAGACCTTGAAAATGCAGCGGCCCTGCTCAGCGCCAAGGGGTATGAAATTTTCCTGCATCCGCAGTGTTATATTTCCAAGGAAGCAACGCAGTATGCGGGAACGCCCGCACAAAAAGCCGAAGCGTTTCACGATCTGGTCCGAAACCCGGATATCAAAGCCGTGTTCTTTGCGACGGGCGGGACGAGATCTTTGAATATCATCGATTTGATCGATTACAGGCTGGTGAAGAAAAACCCGAAAATTTATATGGGTTTTTCCGATCATACGGCCCTGCTCAACGCCATTGCGGCGCGTGCGGATATTGTCACCTATCACGGGCCGACGATGAAACGCGTCACGAAAAATCCGCAGATCGATTTTAATTTGCGCCTATTGGCGGGCGAACAAAAAGAAATACCGCTTGGCGGCGCCATTGTCGCAAGATCCGGCGGCGCCAAGGGCTATCTTCTGGGCGGAAACCTTACCGTTTTTAGAGCGCTTGCAGAAAAAGACAGGCTGAAAGCAAAAGGCGCGATTTTGTTTTTTGAAGACATCAACGAAGAGTACACGACCGTGGAACGGGATTTGTGCGTTTTACGCCGCGCAGGCATATTCAAAGACGCCGCGGCCATCATCTTCGGTCAGTTCACAAACATGAAAGATACCGGCACGCCGTTCGGCATGTCGATGCATGATATTCTTGCGGAACATACGAAAGGGTTGAACACGCCCTTGCTCATTGACGCCCCGTTCGGGCATGACATTCACTTGCCGGTATTTCCTATCGGACAAAGAGTAACGCTGAAAGACACAACTCTATTTTTATAGGCCAGAAAGAATTTAACATGCTTTATCCTTATTTTTCCTTTGAAGGCCGA
>CAUJHN010000001.1 GCA_963204825.1 Pseudomonadota bacterium | reverse complement strand
CCGCCATCCCGAACCGCCGCGCGCTCCGCGTCCGGCACCGACGACCAACCCGCCCCCCCCGCCGCCAGCCGCTGAGGGGCTGCTCCATATGGCCGGATTGTCGTTGCTGAGAGATAGGGTGACTATCCCACAGTACGGTTTAACGCCGCCGGCGGAGGTCGTGTGTTTCGTTGGGTTGTATTCGCCAAGAACAATTTCTATGTCGCTTCTTTTAAAATCTGTTTTTGCTTGCTCGTAGGAGTAGGCGCCCCCACCAGATGGACTTGCGGCGCCACTGCAGGACCCGCCCGTGTTGACGACGAACTGCCGCGCCTGCCCGTTTACGATTACATACGGTGCAATACAGGTTCCTCCCTGGCTTGGGTCCAGAGGATTTTTCGGTTCCCAAATGTCATACATTTCACGGCAAGCGTGATAAACGCTCGCGAAATACAGAAGATTGTCGATGGGCGGCACATGTGGCCGTGCAACCATAGTGGGGGAGTCGTAACCAGTGGGGTTGTTCAGCGTGTCGTTGTAGATAATCCATCCGTTCGTGGCAAAGCTGGATCCCATTTTGGCAACGCTCAGGAGAATATACTGCCCTGCATTAAATCCGTAATTGAGCGGGACCAGTAATCCAATTGCGAAGATTAGGCGGAAAGGCGCATAGATTTTTGAAAAGCGCTTGCCGAAGGGAACGCCCGTTTCCGCCGTTTCAATGACAACCACCACCACAAAATACATAAAGATCAAAACAGCCACCACGAGGATGGAAAGATTGTAGAAATTAAACAGCGCGTGCAGGCCCTGGTGAAGGGGCGTTGGGCCTGTCGGGATGACACTGGATCCGAAAAAGCCAAGCGATGGGCCCATACCGCCGCCCGCCGTAACGGGAATGCCAAAAACATAATCCAGCATCATGAAGGCAATGTCGTTTACGGGGTAGGGTGTAACGAACATGCTTGTGAAAGACGGGGTCGCGGCGGCTGCAAAGGCTTTGCTGGAGAAAAGGGCGAATATAATAAGGGCGAACTGTAGGCCCATAATTGCAACGGCCACAAGCAGGATCACAAAAATTAAAATCTGGTCGATGTTCTTTTTACTGAATTCAATATTGTTCGCCGCCGCCGCCATAACCTGCGCGATGGAAAAGCGGCCTATGTTGTTCGGATTCACGAAAGGGTGCGTTGCGGGCAATATTCGGACGGCCTGATAGAGGGTCGCGAACAGGAACGCCAGATAACCGAATCCTGAGGTTCCAAATTCTTTCGCGCGCGGCAGGATTCCCGGTAGTAATATATACCGGAAAACGCTTTTTGCGTTTATTTTCTGTGTGTTAGCCGCCATGGAGTCCCTGACTTTTTCCCCTTAGCCAGTATAGTGCAAAATTGCCATTAAATCGTGATTAAATAATATCATAGGGGTCTTTCATTTTGCGAATTTGGTAGGAAATTTTCATTTTTTGTTAAGCCTGGAGGCCAAACCAGCGCTCATTCTTCCGGCATTATACCGCTAAATTAACTAAGATTTTGATTTTATTAAGAATATTCAAGTATGCAGCCTTGAGATGCGCTCCTCTTATACCTATAGTTGTATTAGAGATGTCTTACAAAGAAGCCCTAGCTCCCATGTCTACCCTTTTTACAAAAGGAAGCATTCTTTTTGCTCTCTATGCCTCCATTGCTATGGTGGCGGTTATCGGTATGTCGGCTATGAACCTTATGAAAGGGCCTGTGCGCGCGATGTCTCTGGTCACGCAGCGCACGATCGCCGAAAATAATATGATTGCCGCGGGAAAGCTGGCTTTGATCGTGTCTGCCGAGCAACCGGGAGATTGCGATGCCGATGGATTGATAGAGCCTGTGGAGTGGGCGACGCCGCCAGCTGGTCAATCACATCCGATAAATGGCGGTGTGTTACCACCGACCATAGGCGCGTCTCTTCAGGATCCATGGGGCAATTCTTATGGTTATTGCGCCTGGGACCATGGAACGATCCGCCGCAATGTGGCCTGTGGGAGCAATGCAAACCGTCTGGAAGGGGCTAACGACCCGCAAAAGCTTGTTATTGCCATTATTTCCTCAGGTCCCGATAAGACATTCCAGACAGGGTGTCAGGCCGATGGGCAGGGCGAATATCTTTTACGAATTCCCGGTAACGATGATGTGGTTCTGTCGTACAGTTTTGCGGAAGCGGTTACGCTTTCCGCAGGGCTTTGGAATTTGAAGGAAAACGATCTACAAACGGCGACGATCGCCAAAAATTTAAGCGTTACGGATTCAGGCGGTAATGAACAACTGACCTTTGATACGCAATCAAAAGAACTCTCTCTTGCCGCTGGTGGTACAGGTGAGCTTCCTAATATTCGCACAGATTACATTCAAAACTTAAGCGCCAATGCTCCGATTGAGTTTCTAAGCAACATAAAAACCGGAGATGCCTGGATTTCCGGTGACGGGACAGACAAGGGATTAAAAATTTCCGCAGCCGGTGATGTTGATCTATCAGGTAATGTTGCAGCCGGAGGAACAATCAGCGCCGGCTCGGCCGCAATTTCTACGGCGGATGCAAATGCCGTGGCGGCAATTGTCACGGCAAGCGGAGCATCAGGCATAGGATTAAAGGCAGCCGGGACGTCGAAAGCTATCGAGGCGCAGGGTGTTCTGGACATGACGACACATAAAATCATCAATCTTGCCGCGCCCACGGCGGATACGGATGCCGCAACAAAAAAATATGTCGATGATAAATCCGTCACTGCGAAAAGAGTAAAATGCGAAGCTTTTATCTTCAGCGGCTGTACGGGCGGCACCACGCAGAACCTGACCAAAACCAGTCTCGGCGATTGCAAAAAAGCCTGTGAGAATGCGAATGTTTCCTGTTGTGCCGCGCAGTATGCGACGACGGTCAGCGATCCCAATACGACGCTGGGACAATGCGTAGGGCATGCCGGCGGCAAGCCGAATAACAGCCTTATAAATTTACTTGCGGGGCTGATAGTGCCTGCGAGTATCGGCGCTTATTGTTATGAGCAATATTAAGCTGCGCGCAGCGGTTTGTATTTGATCCGGTGCGGAGAAGCATTTTCGCCGAAGCGGCGTTTGTAATCCTTCTCATAGTCTTCATAGTTCCCTTCAAACCATTCGACATGAGAATCGCCTTCGAAAGCCAGCATGTGTGTTGCCAAACGGTCAAGGAAGGCACGATCGTGGGAAATAACCACAACGCATCCCGGGAACATTTCCAGAGCTTCTTCGAGCGCTCCGAGTGTTTCGGTATCGAGATCGTTCGTCGGTTCGTCGAGGAGTAAGACATTCGCGCCGGATTTCAGCATTTTTGCCAAATGAACACGGTTACGCTCCCCGCCGGACAGCATACCTATTTTCTTTTGCTGGTCAGGGCCGCGGAAGTTGAAAGAAGCCACATAGGCGCGGCTCATCATTTCGATCTTGCCGAGTTTCAAAATATCCAGCCCGCCGGAGATTTCTTCCCACACCGTTTTGTTGTCGTCTAAGGAATCGCGGCTCTGGTCGACATAGCCAAGGCGCACGGAATCGGCGACGACGAAACTTCCTGCGTCCGGTTTTTCCTGTCCCGTAATCATGCGGAAAAGCGTCGATTTTCCAGCCCCGTTTGGACCAATGACGCCGACGATGCCGCCCGGTGGCAGTTTAAACGACAGTCCATCGATCAGAAGTTTTTCGCCATAGCCTTTTTTGATGTCTTTGACGTCGATAACATTCTGGCCGAGCCGCTCTGTAGGCGCTGGAATAACAATCTGCGTTGCGCGCACGGTATTGCTTTCGGATTGTGCGACCAGTTCGTCGAAGGCCGCTACACGCGCCTTGGATTTTTTACGGCGTCCTTCCGGCGTCTGGCGAATCCATTCAAGTTCGCGCGCAACCGTCTTTGCAAGATTGGCTTCGTCCTTGGCTTCCTGTTCAAGGCGTTTGCGTTTTTTATCAAGATACGCGGAGTAATTCCCCTCGTAAGGAATACCCTGACCGCGGTCGACTTCGAGAATCCAGCCTGTGACATTGTCCAAAAAGTAACGGTCGTGCGTAACCATTACGACGGTGCCTTTATATTCCAGCAAGTGCCGCTGCAGCCAAGCAACGGATTCCGCATCCAGGTGGTTGGTCGGTTCGTCGAGTAAAAGCAAGTCTGGTTTTTCGAGCAGCAAGCGGGCCAGGGCTACACGGCGTTTTTCACCGCCGGAGAGATTTTTAACGTCGGCATCGGCAGGAGGACAGCGCAGCGCATCCATCGCCATTTCCACGGTTCGGTCCAGTTCCCACAGATTTTCCGCGTCGATTTCGTCCTGAAGGCGGCTCATTTCTTCGGTAAGGGCGTCAAAATCCGCATCCGGATCAGCCATGAGACCGGCGACTTCGTTATAGCGGTCAACCTTGGCCTTTTTGTCCTTCAAGGCCTCCATAACGTTTTCGGCTACGGTTTTGGTCGGGTCCAGTTGTGGTTCCTGTTGCAGGTAGCCGATTTTGGCGCCTTCGGCAGCCCAGGCTTCACCCTGAAATTCTCTGTCTACACCCGCCATGATTTTAAGAAGAGTGGATTTACCCGCACCGTTGGGGCCGAGAACGCCGATCTTAGCGCCGGGGAAGAAGCTGAGCGTAATACCGTTCAGAATGGTTTTCCCATTTGAAAAGGTCTTTTTCAGGTCTTTCATTACATAAACATACTGATAGGCTGCCATAGTGCTTAAATTACCCTTTGCTCATTGGATTTTGCTGCGGAAGTGATTTAGCATAGAGCGTGGCAAAAGCGAAGAAAGGTTTTTATGGCACCGAAGACCCCTAACAATTCTCAGGAAAGCCTCGAAGAGGCAAACCGGGACCGGGCTGAACGCTCTGCCCACGGCGGGCTGGGGCAGGCCGGGTATGTTAGCGAAAGAGATCGTCATCAGGCGGGGGCTTTCCTGTCGGCTGCGGGAGAGGTGGCTGTTGTCGATCTTCCTGCCGGAAAGGCCCTTCCCAATTTCAACATCGGCGTCGCCTGGGATAATATTGCCGTCGAAGCGGAAACCAATTTTCTTAAGAAACTAATCAAGAAAAATGTTCTGCATGCGGGCGTGGACCTCGATTTGGGATGTCTTTACAAGCTTAAAAACGGGCGGCGCGGCGGAATGCAGGCTTTTGGCGATATTCACGGCGCGCTCATGGAAGAGCCTTATATTCTGCTCAGCGGGGACGAACGCAAAGGAGACCGCGTTGGACCGGATGAGGTTATTCTGGTCAATGGCGCGCATTGGAACGACATCGACCAGATCCTGATTTACACATACATCTATGACGGCGCGCGGGACTGGGGTAGCGTGCATCCGCAAATTCAGGTGCGCGTACCTGGAGAGCAGCCCATGGTTGTCACGCTTAACGCCAGAAAGTCATCCATGAAAGTCTGTGCCGTTGCCGGGCTTGAAAGTGTACGCGGCGGTATAAAAATGACCAGCTATCTGGAATATTTCCCCGGCCATGCAGAAATGGACCGCGCCTTTGGCTTCGGGCTCGAATGGGAAAGTGGCAGTAAAGATTCCTAAGCTATATACTGGGAAAGAATAAGGAATTTAGAAATGAGTGATAACGACGACGATTTCGTAGATGAGCATCCCAGCGTGATGATGGAAGATCGCGCCATGGTGCGCGTGAAAAAAGGCGAGGAGATCAATGTAACCCGCCTTGATCCTTTGTTGCGTGAGATAACGATCGGCGTTGGCTGGGATCTGAAGAAATTCGAAGGTGAGCCTGTAGATCTGGATGCCAGCGTGTTTTTATTGGACCGCACGGGCAAAACGCGCGAGGACGAAGATTTCGTCTTCTACAATAATTTGACGGGTTGCGCGGGCGCCGTTCGCCATATGGGCGATTCCCGGACCGGTGCGGGGGATGGCGACGATGAAAATATCGTCATCGATTTGATGGCGCTGCCTTTCGAAGTTGTGAAGATTGCTTTTGTGCTTTCAATCTATGATCTGGATTTAAGCAGCAATAACTTCACGATGGTAAAGAATGTTTATTTCCGTATCGTGAATAACGAAACCAAGCTGGAAACATTCCGTTTTGAACTGGATGACGATATGGGACGCGGCACGGCGCTGTATATTGGATATTTGGAGCGGGTGGGGTCTGACTGGATTTATAAAGCCCTGGGCGACTCCGTTCCAGGCGGGCTTTCAAAAATTGCGACAGAGCACGGCATTATTGTCGCGCAGAACATACGGGCTTAGAAGCCGCGTCCGTTTTTCATGCCCAGTAAGGCTTGTGGTCTTATTTTAGGCGCCTTGCTGCCGCCACCCCGTCTTGCGTCACGGAAGCGTTCGTCCCCGCCCAGTTCTTTCGCTGCGATGTCGTCTATGTCGGGCACATTGCCCATCTTGATATCCTGTACGCAGGCGCGGAAAAAATTGCAGGCTTTTGTTTCCCAGTCGTATAGCTCTATCGTTTCGTCCTTGCCCCTAACGCGAAAGACGGTGGGGGACCATTTGGCTGTGATAACAGGTTTACAGAAGATCCAGGATATCTGTTCAACGGGCGGTTTTCCGGCTTCTGGATTGTCATAGATAAATTGAATTTCGGCTTCGACTTCATCGCCTTCATTGTTCATGCGGACTTCCGCCTGCGCGGTGATTCCTTTGGCGGGGTCATAGGCGGACCACGGACAGGTTGCGTACGGGGAGAGGATATATCCCACCCCAAGCTTGTCCATCAGTTCTTTAATATCAGCTCTCATAGCCTGTATCTGCAGGAATTATAGCATAAAAAGCAAGGATTTTCAGGCCTTTTTGACTTTTAAGCCGCTATCTTTGAATTGAATATCCATGTGTTCAAGCTTTACGGCTTCGGCCGCGGTCGAAAGAACCCGTCCGTCCGGAGCCCGCACGACCGTATAACCCCGTTCCAGAACCTTTTTGAAGGACAGGCTTTCCAGCATGCGGACGGCGTGGTCCAGGTGCTTTTGCGGGTCTTTCAGCAAGGAGGAAGCAGCCCGTTGCAGGGAGTCTGTTAGCATGGCCGCATGCCGGGCTTTTTCATCGATCAGGGCGCGCGGGTGGCGCGGGGAAAGCGGAGCCAGACGGTTGGTTTTGGCGGAGAGGGTCTTTTCAAACCCGTGGCGGAGTTTATCTCCGGCATGATCCAAAGCCTGGGTTTTAATATCCAGAAGCCTGACCGGATCGCCAAGCTTTGCAGAAAGTGTTTCCAGATTGCTGCTAAGTTCGCGCAACTTACGTTCCATCCCCCGCATAAGCCGTTCGGAATCATCCATGATTTGCGCCATCAGGTTGAGGCGGACGGGGACCGCCCGTTCCGCGGCACCCGTAGGCGTGGGAGCGCGAAGGTCTGCAGCATAATCGATCAGGGTTGTATCCGTTTCGTGGCCTACGGCCGAGATCAGAGGAATCCGCGAATCTGCCGCCGCACGCACCACGTCTTCGTCATTGAAGGCCATGAGGTCTTCCATCGATCCACCGCCGCGGGCGACGATCAAAAGATCGGGTTTTGGCAACCCTTTTCCATCCATCGCATTGAAACCGCGGATGGCGGCGGCTATCTGGGCTGCGGCTCCTTCACCTTGCACCAGAACCGGCCAGACGAGGACATGTCGCGGAAAGCGTTCTGACACGCGGTGGATGATATCGCGGATCACTGCGCCGGATGGCGACGTGACAACACCGATCACATCGGGCAGGAAAGGAAGGGGTTTCTTACGGCGTTCGTCGAACAGCCCTTCCGCCGCCAGTTTCTTACGGCGGTCTTCGAGCATTTTGAGCAGCGCGCCTTCGCCCGCGAGTTCCATCGATTCTATGACAAGCTGGTATCGCGAATTTTTTGGATAGCTCGTCATTTTTCCGGTGATGATGACGTCCAGCCCGTCTTCGGGACGTACCGACAAACGCCCCATGGAAGATTTCCAGCAGACGATGTTGATAACGGAATCCGCGTCTTTTATATCGCCATAAAGATGGCCCGACCCTGCGAGTTTCAATCCCGTGAGTTCACCGCGCACGCGCACGCGTCCGTAGGTTTCTTCCAATGTTCTTTTTAGGGAAAAGGCGAGATCGGAAACGCTCATCTCCGGAACGTTGGATCGTTTGCTCGCGTTGAAGAGATCGTCTGTTGTCATGGGATGCGATAGTATAGACTGAAAGATGAAAGCTCAATACAAGGACCGGACCTGATGTCTTCCGATTTTTTCCAGAATTTACCGCCTTTTCTGACCGCGCCGGAGAAAGACTGCGTTTCTGCACTGGCTGCATCCCTGCAATGGGATGGCGCGCAGGCGCAGAGAATCGGAAAAGCGGCCGCTGAAACCATCACGGCAATGCGTTCTGCGAAGAGGAAAGCGGGCGGCGTTGAAAATTTCTTCCAGGCTTACAGCCTCTCGACGCAGGAAGGCATCGCCCTGATGTGCCTCGCCGAAGCCTTGCTGCGTATTCCGGACGCTGCTACGGCGAACGCGCTGATCCGCGATAAGGTTGCCGGGACGAAATGGATCAAGACCCAGAGCGCGAATAGCGACTGGATGCTGCGTATGGCCGGGATGGGATTATCCGCGACGCGCAGCACGCTGGAAGGGCCCATGGCGCGGCTGGGCGAACCCGTTATCCGCAAGGCGCTGGCCGAAGGGATGAAAATTCTGGGCGGGCAGTTCGTGCTGGGCCAGACAATTAAAGAGGCCTTACAAAATGCCGCGAAATTAAGAGCGGAAAAAGGATATCTCTTTTCCTATGACATGCTGGGCGAAGGCGCCCGCACGATGGCGGACGCTGATGCCTATTATGCAGCGTATGAATCCGCCATAGACGCTATTGCGGCGGAACCACGGGCGCAGGCCGGACAGCATCCTGGCATTTCCGTTAAGTTATCCGCGCTGTATCCCCGCTACAGTTTTGCGCAGGAAGCCTTGTGCGTTCCGGCTCTTACCAAGAAACTGGGCGACCTGTGCCGGAAGGCGGCGGCGGCGAACATATGCCTGACCGTCGATGCGGAAGAATCCGAAAGGCTGCAAACGTCGCTGAAGATCATTCGCAATGTGCTGGAGGACATAACCCTTACCGGATGGGAAGGGTTTGGACTGGCGATGCAGGCCTATGACAAGCGGGCATTGGCGCTGGCCCGCAATTTGATAGCGATCGCGCAGCAAACCGGGCGGCGGTTTCAGATCCGTCTCGTCAAAGGCGCCTACTGGGACTCCGAAATCAAAAAGGCCCAGATGAAGAGCCTTGCCGATTATCCCGTCTTCACACGTAAAGCGCACACGGATCTCTCTTATCTTGCCTGCGCCAAAGAATTGCTGCAGGCGCGGGCTTTCGTTTATCCGATGTTCGGTACGCACAACGCCTATACTGTGCGGGCGGTTCTGGAAATGGCCGGGCCGGATAAAAGCGGATTTGAATTTCAGCGTTTGTTCGGAATGGGCGATAGTCTTTACGACCTGATCCTGCCAGCAGAAAATGTGCCGGTACGTATCTATGCGCCGGTGGGCGTGCATCGGGATTTGCTGCCGTATCTGGTTCGCCGCCTGCTCGAAAACGGGGCGAACTCGTCGTTCGTAAACAAGGCGTTCGATCCTTCTGTGGCGCCGCAATTGTTGGCCAAAGACCCTGTGGAATCCGCGCTGGAAAAAGGCGGCCTGCCGCATCCATCCATACCCTTGCCGCGCGATATATTTTCGGACCGGCAGAATTCGAAAGGGGTCGATCTGGATGACGCTTTGTCCTTACGCCAGATTTTGCGGCAGATGGGCAGCGCCTTTGAATGGCGCGACACCTTCTGCGCCTCCATCATCGACGGGCGGATGGAAAAAACGGGCAATCTTACCGATATCGTGAACCCTGCAGACAAGGGGGAACGCATCGGGACATCCTATAGCGCGAACGCGGATCTCGTTGATAAGGCTTTTGTATCCGCGGCCAGGGCCTTTCCAGGCTGGAATGCCACGCCCGCAAAAAATCGTGCCGTCATACTTAACCAGATTGCGGATCTGTATGAAGAAAACCGGGCAATGTTGATGTCGTTGTGCGTTCGGGAAGCCGGCAAAACGGTTTCCGATGCGCTCGCCGAGGTGCGGGAAGCCGTTGACTTCTGTCGCTATTATGCTGCGCGCGGTATAGAAGATTTTGATGAAAACGGCAGAAACCTTAGCGCTTACACCGGTGAGAGCAATAAAATTTTGCTGCAGGGAAGAGGGGCGTTTGCCTGCATCAGTCCGTGGAATTTTCCTCTGGCCATTTTTACAGGTCAGATCGTTGCTGCGCTTATGGCAGGCAATAGTGTTGTGGCCAAACCGGCGGAACAAACCCCCTTTATTGCGCAGGCTGCCGTGCTGTTGATGCACAAGGCCGGTGTGCCTTCAAACGTGCTTCACCTTCTTATAGGCGATGGCCTTGTCGGAGAGACAATTGTGCAGCATAA